>CALALQ010000461.1 GCA_937925595.1 uncultured Demequina sp.
GCGTCGCACAGCTCCTTGCTCACGATGTGGCCCGGGATCGCCGCGCCACCAGATGCGACCGCCTCGGCGGCCGCGATCGCTTCCTGGGTGCTCATCGGCTCCTCGGGAGCGACGCTGGTCTTCGCGACCTGTGCACCCAGCAGCATCGGGACCGTGACCGCCGTCGCTGCGGCGAGCACCACGGCACCAGCGGCCGCGGTCGAGATCAGCACCAAGCGTCGGCGCTTCGGATTCGCCGCTCGCACGGGGACGCTCTCCCCTGCGGGCTGAGCCGGCGTACGCGGTGGGAGCCCTCCGAAGAAGATCGGTCGCTCAGGGTCGCGTTCGTCCATGCGCGGTCTCCTCGTGGTCTCTGACTCCCCCTATCGTACTCGTTTCTGCTCATTTTCGTGCAGTTTCGGGGCCGCCGGTGGCCGCCCGGGTGCCGGTTGTGAACACCCGAATCCCCTGAAAGGTCGTGCGCCATGACGTCGCCCTCCCCTGCCGCTTCTGCCGTCGACAGGTCGATCCCGAAGCAGCTGCTCGACATCGCCACCCAGGCGATCCGCCGAGGCTCCGCGCGCGTCGCGCTGGTCCATGAGTCCCCCGGCTACGACTTCACCGCCCCAATCGTCTGGGTGCTCAGGGTTCGCGGCCCCGAGCTGCATCTTCCCGCTGTCGACCAGCACCCGCCGCACCTGATCTGCGCCCAGATCGGCGACGACCCGTCCGAATACGAACTGCCCCACTGGCTCGCCGAGCGCGGCGAGCAGCCTGTGATCGAGAACCTCGTGACACTGTTCGAGACTGCGGTGCGCAACGGCTGGGATGCCGTCTACGAGCGCGACATCATCGGTCACCACGCGATGCTCCGCACTGCCGCGCGCCTTGGCTTCGCGCCGTTCGGGATGCGCCACTCGCTCGAGGTCACCGCGACCCGCTGGGGGTACACGGGCGACGAGCCTTCGGCTGCCGGCGGATCCCTTTCGCAGCGCGAAGGCACACCCGAAGACACCGTCGCGTTCTGGTCCAAGACCGGCGATTCGATCGAGGTCACGCCTGCCGACGCCGAGGGGCTGATGAAGGCTGCGGCACCGTGGTCGGTGCCTGTGGCCTACTTCGACACCGAGACGGATGAGTGGGTGAAGTAGTCGCCCCGCGCCCGCTCGAGGCGGTACTCCCCCGCACCCGCAAGCAGAAGGTCCTCCCTGCTCGGACGGGGTACGGAGGTGTGGCGATGAGGTGGGAAAGGCGTCACGGCAATGGGAAACCCCCGCGAGCTCTTCGGAGCCGCGGGGGTTTCTGCTTTCGTGATCCGGGTCAGCCGGCTGCGGGTTCGGCTGCCATGAGCACCTGGGCCTTGCCGTCAGCGGTGCGGAGGGCAACGAGCGCCATCTCGGACGCGGTGGATTCGGCGAGCGTCTCACGCATGCCCTCAGGGGCGCTGTCCTCCAGCGAGCCGTAGACCAGCACCTTGCTGTCGGCACCGGTGGGACCGGCGAGCACCGCGACGTCGCGATCGCAGACGGTGAGCACCGCGTAGGTGCCGCCCTCTGCCAGCACGGGGAGGCTCTTCTGCGCCCACTCCTGCAGACACTCGTCATGCACCGCCGTGACGACCGGAACGTTCGCGCCAGCCTGCTGCTCCTCGGGGAGCACCTGGCCGCGCACGTCGCGCAGATCCCCCTGGAACACGCGAGCCACCTCGTCGAACACGTCAACGACCTCGGTGAAGTCCGCGTCCGCCGGCGCCGGTTCGACCGGCTTGTTCTGCGCGACCTGCAGAGGCTGGTTCTCAGGGAGCGCGATCTCCGAGTCGGGAACGCGCTCCGGACCGAACACGTTGACCGCGGTCACCGTACCCAGCCCCGCCAGCACAAGCAAGCCGAGCCCCAGGCCGACGCCCTTCCATGCCTTCATCGTTGGAACCTCACTTGTTCTTCCGCACGGTGATCGTCTTGTTGGAGCTGACCTCGCTGACCGGCGATGTGGTCCACGGGGTGTCGCACGAGTACTTGGCGTTGCCGTAGACGACCTTCTCGGAGGTGGTGTCGATCTTCCAGTAGCCATACCAGCCCCATTCGTGGCTGTACTTGTCGCCGAGCCAGTCGGTGGCGGTGTAGGTCGTCCAGCCGAGCTTCGATCCCTGCGGGCAGTAGTCCTTGTAGTCCGCGACAATCGTCTTCTCGCTGCCGTCCAGCGGCGAGCTCCACGTCCAGTCGGTGCCGCGCTCCTTGTCCTTCAGGTTGAACCCGTCCCATACGGGCTTGGCGGGCTTCTCCATCGGTGTCGTCCAGCGGTCGGCCTGCGTGGCGGCCGTCGAGCTCTTGATGCCGGTGACGTCGGACTTGCAGTAGGACTCGACCCGAACGCTGTAGCGGAAGCCCTGGCGGCTGTAGTCCGGCGCCCAGGTGTACTTCACCATGCCGTCGGTCCACGCCGTGGTGTGCTTGACCGTCTGATCGACCGTGCCGTCGGAGCGGCCCCAGCGGTTCTCGAGCAGACGCCCCTGCAGCGTGGTGCCACCCGGGCAGTTCGCCGAGTACGACCAGGTGATGGTGCCGCCCTGGTAGATCCCGCCCGCGCCGGTGCGCTTGTAGGTGATGTCCTCCGCCTTCGGGTTCGTCGGCCAGGCGGTCGTGATCGACTTCGTGGACGAGGTCTGCGAGATCCCGTTCACCGTGGCCGTCACCGAGTAGCTGGTCTTGTTGCCGAAGTTGGTTCCAGCGGTGTAGACGAGCTCCTTGCCGAGTTCCGTCGTCGCGGCGGGCGACTCGTTCTGCGTGCCCGCCTCGGCGGTCTTGGCGATCTGGAAGCTCGTGCTGAGGCTGCTCACCTTGTTCCAGTCGAGCTGGTGACGGTTGTTCGTCGTGCCCTGAGTGACGGTGAGTACCGGCTTGGGGAGCGACTGCGTGTACGCGGTCGACTTGCTGGCCGTGGCGGTGGTGACGCCGTTGCAGGTCACCGTCGATTCCACAGCGCCCTTGGCTCCGTTCTTGACGTTGGAGATGTCCACGGACTGCACCGTCGCCGGCTGCACCTTCGAGTTCGACGGTGCGGACACGTTCGACTGACCGGTCGGGGTGGCAGGCACCCACTTGAGGTTGATCGTGCTCGCCGTGCCGTTGTAGCAGCGGCCACCCGAGTGCAGGATCGTTGCGCCCTCGCGAGCACCCTCGTATGCGGTACCCGTCGTGGTGGAACGAGCCACGGAGACGGTCAGCGCCTCCGGGACATAGAACGACGCGTTCGCCGAAGTCGACGTTGGGGAGATCGCGCCGGTCTTGGTCGCCACACAGCGGGTCTGGACCTCGAACACCGTGCGGCCATAGGCCGGAGTCGTCACGAATGCCGTGCGCGACGTCGCCCATGTCGTGAGGTTCGACCAGGAGACGGCCGTGCTGGTGCCGGTCTGCTGGTAGTGGCGCTCAGCGTACTGCGGCGTCGCGTTCGCCTCACACGCCACGGCTGCCCAGCTGGCTCCGGCGGCCGAACCGGTGACGGTTGCCGCTGCGGGCGTAGCCATCGGCGTGGTGATCGAGCCGGTCGCCTTGGGGCTGCGGACGTCGTCGACAACGGCGATGACCGAGTAGTCGACCTTCAGGCCCAGGTTGGCACCAGCCTCGAACGTCGACTGGTAGGTCAGGGAAGACGTGGTGCCGAGGAGCGACTCGCTGGCACCGTCGGGAGTGCGGCGCACCTCGAACGTTGTCGGCAGACTCGACACGGCGATCCACGAGAGGTCGTGGTTCTCCTTCACCGCGTTCTGCGCGACGGTGAGGATGGTCGGCGGAACGGGCTGGGTATGGAGCGCGGTCTGCTTCTCAGTGACACCGCCTTCGAGGCACTGCACGGCGACCTCAACAGTTCCGGTGGCGCCGTTGGGGACGTTCGTCAGGTGGATGCTCTTGGCCTCACCGGTGAGCACCGCCTCGAGCACCGCGTTGACCGGGACTGCCGCGGAGGGGCTCTGCTGCGTGTAGGAGACCTCGACCTTGCTCGGCCCGTCCACGCACACGCCGCCGTTGAAGGTGACCTTGATGCCCTCGCGGACACCGGCGTAGGTGGCCCCGGTGGTGGTGGAACGCGTGACACCGGAGATGGTCACCGGACCGGGCACCGGGTCGTCGCTGGGTGCGGGAACGTAGCGCTGATCGCCCTCTGGGGCTGCGACGTTGGTGATCTCGGTGAAGCCGGTGGCGACCGCCTTCTTCGTGACGGCGGCAGCGTCCTCGCTGAGCGTCTTGAGTGTGAGGGTGACCTTGTGGGGACGCGTGTCGTCCCAGTCGATCTTCTTGACGTCCTCCGGACGCGTGGCCGAAGCCAGCGACGCTGCGCCCGCGTCGTCGAACTCGATCGCGCGACCGCCGAGGTTCGCGTAGGTGAAGGTCGGGGTGTCGATGTCGTAGAGCAGTTCGCGGCTGTCCTCAGCGGAGCCTGCGGCAAGTAGCGGCGTGGTCGAGGCGCACTCCCCCGCCACCGTGTCGACGTCGACCTGGAGAGTCGTCTTGTCGCCGCGGGAGCTGGCCTGCCATGTCTGAACCTCGCAGTCGTCGCCGACGTTCTTCAGCAGCCCGACGCGGGTGGTGTCGATGCCGACGACGACGTCGGCCTCCTTGACCTCCTTCTCGAAGGTCAGGTTCGTCGTCTGGAAGCTCGCGGAGGCATCCGTGCTCGCAGCCGACACCGCCCAGAAAGTGAAGAGTGTGGCCAGCGTGCCGCCGACAGCGACGAGGACCACACTCTTCAGACCGATACCACCGAGCACGTCGGTGATGCTGGTGGCGATACCGCTCTTGTCCCCCAGCACCTCACGAGGTGTACGTCGCTTCAGGCTCATCAAAGGCCCCCCTCTCCGGTGTTCAGTCTATGGCGTTTTTCCACATATATGAGCCGAAACCATCAATGCGGGGCATTCTGATCGGCTCTCGGCCGTTGCCCTGGTAGTCGAAGCTCCACAAGCCGGCCGACGCGGTCGACATGCCGTAGAGCACCTTCTGGTTGTCCAGGAGGGCGGCCGCCGAGTCGTAGTCATTGGCCACGATCTGCGTGAACGAGATCTCGGGGAACGCCTCGGTGAACTCGGCGACCTCGTCGAGCGTCGGACCGCCTGCGAAACCGACCGCGACCTTGCCGGTGTAGTGGAGCGTGCCGTGCACGTCGATCGCGATCGCGCCGGTGCGCGTCCCCTGGACGCTCGTGAACTTCTTGGCGGAGAGCTTCGTCGCCACCGACGCATTCGCGGTCGCTCCGAGCCCGAGCTGCCCGTCCACGTTGGCGCCCCACCCGTAGAGGTCGCCGGCCTCGCTGATCGCGTAGCCGGCGTTCGCGCCCCGGGCCACGGAAGCGAACACCACTCCCGACGGAGAGGTCGTAGTCGACCCGTTGACGACGAGCACGCCGTCCTCGCGGATCGCCACCGCCCCCTTGTTCGCGACGGATGCGGCCACGGCCTTGAACGTCGTGCCCTCCAGGGCGACATTGAACACCGCCTCGTTGCCGGTGACGGGGAATCCGTTCTGCGCCGCGCCGGCGACGACGAGCTCGTGCTGGTTCGTGATGCCAATGGCGTTGTCGAACCCGATGGCGATGTCGAGCATGCGAATGCCCGGGATCTTCGTGGGCGAGGTGACCGCGTTCTTGTGTCCGAGGCCGAGCTGCCCCGCATTGTTCTTGCCCCACGCCCACACGCGCCCGCTGGAGTCGATCGCGTAGGCCCGGTCGTCCCCGGTAACCACCTTGCGGAACGTCGTCGACGGGATGCTGAGCTTGGTCGGCTGAGCAGGAGCGGCGCTCACCGAGCCGATCCCCGCCTGGCCGATGTTGTTCGCACCCCAGACCCACAGCGCGCCAGCACTGTCGATCCCCGCACGGTCGTCGGCGCTCACCCAGTGGACACCGGTGGCCGGATCCTCGAGCTCCGCCTGCGTCACTTCCGTCGGGTCGCCGGTCGCGACACCCCATGCGCGGAAGCGGCCGCCCTCCTCGGTGAGACCCCAGACGTTGCTGCCCGTCTCGTCGATCGCGGTGACGTGCGTGGCCTGCGTCGAGGTCAGGACGACGTCCTTGGTGGCCGACTGCCCGAGCGTGTCGCCGGTGTCGCCCTGGATGCGCAGCGTGATGCTCTTGCCGTCGTCAGAGGTCGTCGCCTCGATGATCTGGGTGCAGGTTGCCGTCGTCGACGAGCACTCGCGCGCCAGGGACGGCGTGCGAGGGTTCACCAGGTCGGCGTTCAGCTCCGCGACGTACTTCTCCGCGCGGTTCGCGATCTCCTGGTTCACCAGCTGCAGCTGACCGGCCTGCTTGGAGAGGATCGCGTAGTTCGCGACCCCCATGCCCACAGCGACCAGCACGGTGAGTCCGATGAGCACCAGGCCGAGCGCCTCGGCGATGCCCTTGTCGTCGCGGAGAACCTCGCGAATCGAACGGTTCATGGTCAGCTCCCTGCGCGGTAGATGAAGACGGTTGACACGACGACGTTCCCGGCGGTGACTGTCGCCTTCGCGGGAACCCCGGCCTTGGCGGTGAAGGTGCCGTAATAGCTGCCAGTCGTCGTGGTGACCGGGATGCGGGCGAGCGTCTTACCGCCCTGCGTAATGGTGATCTGGCCTTCGCCGGAGGTCGCGTGCGCGGCGATCAGGTATCGCCAGCCCGTGGCGGTGTCGTCGGCTCCGGTGGCGAACACGGTTCCCTGTGGGATCGCGGTGTCGGTGCCGACCCGATCGTGGACCGAGCCGGCGACGTCGTCGTCGCCCGCGGTCTTGCGGACGATCGCGGTCGGGCTCACGCCTCCCAGGTCGTTGGCGTGGAGGCGGCTTGCGTAGAGGCATCCCTGCTTCGCGGTGTCCGCGGCGCTGGTGCAGTCGGCCTCGTCGGCATCGCCGGAGATCGGGGTGACCGCGTTCAAGCGGGTGCTGGTCTCGTCCTTGTCGCGCCAGGTGGTGACCTTCACGACGCGGCCGTTGGGGAGGTCGACCTCCTGCGTGAACGGAGCCGCTTCGGTCCCCCACTGGACCGTCGCCTGCTTGTCGCCGACGAGCGCTGTGACGAGCGCCTGGCGCTCGGCCTTCGTGGCGATCGTGGTGACCGCGCCCATGTTCGTGGTGATGCCCACGCCCAGCACGGTCAGGATGATGAGCACGAGCGCGACCCCGCCCAGCCCCTCGGCGATGCTGCTGCCGTCGTTGCCCGCCAGCACCTGCTTGACAGAGCGGCGTGCGATTCGGTCGCGGAACATGGTTCCCCCTCGGGCGGTGGGTGCTCGTGGATGTGGCTACAGAGACGGCCGAGCCGCCCGGTGATTACTCACGCGAGCGGCTCGGCCGATCAGGTCTCAGTCGGCGAACGTCGGGCAGTCGATGCCGCCGGCGTCGGCGGCATCCTTGTCCTCGGTGATCTCGCCGGTCTTGGCGTTGAGGTAGAAGACCGTGCCCGTGATGGAGCCCGACTTCACCGCCGCGCAGTAGTTGTTGTCGGAGGCCGCGATCTTGAGGGAGTCGCTGGTCTGGGTCAGGGCCGGGGAGTCGCCAGCCTTGAGTGCGTCGACGTCGCCGTAAGCGCCGGTCTTCGAGTGCTGAAGGACCTGAGCGGCCTTCACCGAGTCGAGCGTGCCCTTGGCGGTGGCGTCCTGCGAGAAGTTGACACCCGCGCCGATGCCGAAACCGGCCGCGGCGAGGATGAAGATGCTGATGCCGACGGCGCCGAGGACCTCGGGGAGGCTGGCGGACAGACCGTGCTTGTCGGTGAGAACCGACTTGATGGACTTGCGTCCGAGACCGAGCTTGGGACCGACCGTGGTGTCCGTGGTGATGCTCAAGGGTCACTTCCTTCGTGAGAGATGCTGATGAAGAGTCTAGCTGTGGGGTTGCACTCACCGGGTTCGTGCTGCCGAGTGTACTTCGATTCTACTCATAAATGTGCGAAAACGAGTCTTTACTCTATCCAGCCGCGAGCGAGAAGAGCCAGCTCCCGACCACTAACGCCACCCACATGGCCGGCACGTGAGGCAGCTCAAGCGCACGATTGGCTGGCTGGGACCGGATTCGACGCCAGAGCCGCACGAACAGCGTGACGATCTGCTGGATCGCCAGCGAGGCGACGATCCACCACACACCAAGCAGCGGACTCATCGCGCCGAGCACCAGAGCCGGGTACGGCGCGAGCTTCACGTCTCCCCCGCCCATCACCCCGCGCATGCCGAGGAACAGGTAGAAGCCGAACGCGGCGAGGGCCGAAAGCCCTCCGCTGAGCCACTGCATCGGCCCGCTGCCGGCCTGCAGGGTGACAACGACGATGGCCGCGATGCCGACCATGACAGTCCAGACCAGCTTCACGGTGCGCGTCTGGATGTCGCGCACCGCGACCACGAACATCACCGCGATGAAGAAGAAGATCGGCATGGCGTCGGTGTCGATGCCCGCCTGGGCGAAGTTCATCAGGCGAGCGTTCCGACCAGCGTGGGGATGAAGGTGAGGATCGGCGCGACGATCAGCAGCACGACGCCGATGACCGTGCACACCACGACACCCTCGGAGATGGGACCGATGCGCTCAGCGAATCGGTTGAGACGCTCCTGCGACTTCCGGTGGAACGTCTCGGCCAGCTCGAGCAGGATCTCGATGCGTCGCGTCAGCGAGCTGGTGGTCTCCAAGCGGTTGCGGAGGTTCCAGGGGAACATCTCGGTCTTGGCGACGTCGTTGAAGGCAACGACGCCATAGCGCTGGCGGCCGACGTGCTCTTCGATCCACTGCGCGAGCGCGCGGTTGCCACAGGCGCGACCCGCGGTCTCCAGCGACTCCAGCTCCGACATGCCGACCGACAGACCTGCGGCGAGAACGTCGCAGAAGCGTGCGGCCGTCGCCATGCGCATGATGTCGCCGACCAGGGGTGCTCGCAGTGCGTACGCGTCCGTCCTGGCCGCGATCAACTCGACGTTCTTGAGGAACAGCTTCCACGCTGCGCCGACCAGCAGCACGATCAAGATGATCGCCAGCAGCACCCACTTCAACCAGTCGCCCACGGCCATGACGATGACGCTCATCAGCGGCGGCTCCGCACCGATGCCCGAGAACATGTTCGAGGTCATCGGCAGCAGGAACTGCACGGCGGCGAACGTGAACGCCATCAGGAACAGCAGCATGAAGCCGGGCTTGAACAGCGCGCTCTTGACCTGCGACTTGATGTTGTCGGCCTCGACGATGATGACCGCCGCCTGACGGAGGTTGCGGTGCATGTCCTTCGGCATCTTGGCGGCGCCGATGAGCTCGCGCACCACAGGCGGGAAGTTGTCGGTCTGCTCGCCAATGGCGTCTCCGAGGGTGACGCCGCGCTCCAGAAGCATCGCGATCCGCGCGTAGGCGTGGCCGATGTCGTAGGTCGAGTACTGCTCAGCCAGCGCCGTGATCGAGCGGTGCTCGCTGTCACCGGCTTCGAGCATGGCGGCCAGGTCCGTCAGCGTCTCCGCGATCTCGTCGGGACGAGCCCGCTTCGCGTTGACGATCGTCAGCCACGGCTTCTTGTACTCGGTGGCCTCGTCGGTGCCGTTGATCCGCTGCGCGGTGGCGTCAGCCTCGGCCTCCTTCGCCTGCCGCTCCTTCTCGGCTTTGCGCAGTGCGCCAGCCGACAGGGGCTTGTCCGGCTTCGGCTCGGGCAGCGGCTTGTACGGCAGCTCATCCACCGGCGCCTTGCGGCGCTTCCGATCAGGCTTAGGAGCGCGCTTCTTCTTGCCGTCAGCCTTGGGTGCGGCGAACGGGGCAGCGCTGGGCGACCACTCCGTGGCCGGCGTGGACTCTTGCTCGGTCTCGAGCGGCAGGATCTGGGTCATGGTGACTTCCTTGGTCACGCAGCCGGGCGACGGACGCCCACCTGCTGCAACTTGTCGGTGAACGCCTGCTGATCTCGGGCGTTGTTCTGCGCGGTCTGGAGGGTGATCGCACCCTCCTTGACCAGCCGGGCCAGCGATTCCTCCATCGCGACCATGCCGTCGGCCGTGCCGGTGCCCAGCAGCAGCTGCTGGATGTACTTCGTGCTCGCACTGCGGTCGGCCCCGCCGCCTCGCAGCAGCTCGGCCATGGCGGGCGTGTTGAACGCGATCTCCTGAGCGAGCGCCATGCCGCCGCCCTGCTTCGGGAGCAGCTTCTGCGCCACGATCCCCAGCAGCGACTGGGCCAGCTGGGTGCGGATGAGTCCCTGCTCTTCGGGCGTGAACATCGACACGAACGAGTCGACCGCCTCGGCGGCCGTGCCTGCGTGCATCGTGCTCACCACGAGGTGACCAGACGCCGCCGCCAGCAGCGCCGCGCGCGCGGTTGCCGCGTTGAGGATCTCGCCGACGACGATGATGCGCGGGTGCGATCGCTTCGCGTCCTCCACGCCTTCGGCGAAGGAGTTCACGTGCACCCCGACCTCGCGCTGAACCACCAGGCTCTTGCCCGCCGGGTAGACGTACTCGATGGGCGATTCCAGCGTGTAGATGCCCGTCGACTGCGTCTGGTTCACCAGGTTCACCTGAGCGGCGATCGTCGTGGACTTGCCCGAGCCGGTCTGGCCGACGTAGAGCGCGAGGCCCGAGGGGCGACCGATCAGACCCACGACTGATTGCGGCAGGCCGAGGTCGTCCGGCGTGGGAATGTCTCGTCCGATGATTCGGATCGTCGACGAGAGGCCGCCGTGCTCCTGGCGGATCGCGATACGGCCTCGGTACGCACCACCTTCATCGAACGAAGCGCCCGCCTGGCCACGCTCGTCCAGCACGCCCGGGCCACCAGGGACGCACTCGTTGATGATCGCCGCGAGCATGTCGCCGCAGTCGGTGGGCAGGTTGGGCATCGGACGCGTCTGCTTGTCCTTGACGAAGAACGCGCCTCGGTTGGCCGTGAGGTGGAAGTCGCTCGCACCGAACTCGCCGAGCTTGTCGAGAATGCCTGCCAGGCGCTTGAGTGCATCAGACATGCGGAACCACCTTCTGCGCCTCGGCGCGGGTCGTGATGCCCGCATCGACGAGCTCCTGGACGTTGTCGCGGAACGTGGTCGACGTCATCGCGGCGGCCGCGCTGATCTCCGCGCGAGAGGCGCCGGCCACGAGTGCGTCGGTGAGCGTCTCGGAGTTCTGGGTGACCTCGTGGATCGGGTAGCGACCCGAGAAGCGGTCGGTGCCCGCGACGAGGCGACGCACGAGGCGCTGGGACACGATGCCGTTGACCGATTCGAGCACGGACAGCGGAGTGGCGTCAGCCATCTCGATCAGACGCAGGAACGCGCTGACGTTGTTGGTGGCGTGGATCGTGGCGAGCAGGCGGATGCCGCTCTTGGCAATCTCGACGGCGGCCGTCGCGGTGCGGGTGTCGCGGATCTCGCCGATGAAGAGCACGTTCGGGTCCGAACGCACGAGGTACTTCATCATGTCGCCGAAGCCGGCGCCTTCGATCTCTTCCTTCACCTCGATCTGGGCGATACCCGAGATCACGCGCTCCACCGGATCCTCCAGGGTGATGAACACGCCGGAGTCCTGCTGGCGCAGGTACTTCAGTGAGCTGAGCGCGGTCGTCGACTTGCCCTCACCGGTAGGACCGGCGAACAGCGTCATGCCGCCGGGGATGTCCAGCAGCGCCTTGGTCGCCGCGAGGTTGGCGTCGGTGAACCCGAGGTCGTCCAGTTCGCGGAGATCTCCGACCTGCGGGAGTCGGAAGACGATCCGCTCACCACCGTCGAACAGCGGCAGGGCGACCGCTCGGGCGCGGTACGGGTAGCCGTCGATGGGCAGTTCGTAGTTGCCGTCCTCGGGAACGAGGTTGGTGCCCGAGCTCATCTCCGAGTCGGTCTTGATGAGGTTCACGATCGTCTGCGCCTCGGCACCCGCGTACGTGTGGACCGGCTGCATGATGCCGTCGACGCGCGCTTCGATGCGGAAGCTGCCGTCCAGGCCCGAGCGAGTCATGTGCACGTCGGAGACGCCGAGCTTGACCAGGTCGCGGAACAGGTCCTTGAAGTCACGCGCCTCGCGGCGAGGGACCAGTTCGCTGAGCGGCTTGCGCAGTTCCTCGTGCAGTGCGGCCACCGGGCGCACCGACGTCGCCGCCACCACTCGCACGGGCTCGGGCGGCCGCACCGGTTCCGGCTGCCGCGCGGGGCGAGCCTCGGGCGGCGCGGTCGCGCCCTTCGGCTGAGCACTCCCCCACGCCGGTTCGGTGCCACCGGTGAAGTGCGACGGCGCGGGCTGACGTGGTGACGCCGTCCGCTGCGCAGGCGGAGTCTGCTGGCCCCGCTGGGGCACTCGATCCTGGAGGTTCAGCGCCCGCTGCGGGGGTCGTGCGTCCTGAGTGCTCATGAGCCTCGCTCTTCGATGTGAGTGTCTGCTTGGGGGCCGGAACCTGGCCGCTTCACGGTCTGATTCCGGTCTCTAAGCATATCGTTTTCGCTCATAAATGTGCCTGTTTCGCGCTTGTGCGCATCTTTTCGAGCAAATACTGAGGGGTCGTGCGCGCCTCGCCGGCACGCGCTGGATCCTGTTGCTGCGTCGTAGCCGCAGCCGGGTTCTTTCGCGAGGAGTCCACCTCCTCGCCTGCCGCCCGCGACGTGGGATACCCGTCTTGGCGGCACTGACTTTCGACCCGAGGAGTGTCATGTTCACGTCCATCTACGAGCCGCCCGAGGCCGAGGTTGCGCGTCTGGCCGCCGCGCCCGAAGGCTCCACCAGCCACGAGCTGTCGAAGCTGCCGGTCAACATCGAAGGCTGGCTCGAGGGCCGCATCATCGAACTGCCCCACATCAAGCCCGGCCCCGACTACACGATCGTGGTCATCCCCTTCGACCGCTACGACGAGAAGCCCGAGACCTCGATGCCGTACCGGCGTCACCGTGGCACCTGGCGCTGCATGATCGTCGCCTCCAATCACCCCTCGTACTCGGTGGGTGGTACGAAGCTCGCGATCTCCGAGGCGGAACTGGTGCGGGGCACCCTCCGCACGATCGAGGTTCCCGTGCTCGAGGTGACCGAGTGACCGCGCCGAGCGAGCTCGCGCTCCCGACCACCGCTGACATCGACGTGACGGCTGCGTGGGAGTCGATCGCCAAGACCCTCGCCCGGGTCGCCGGCCATGTCGAGGCCGGACGCCCCGTCTGGTGGCGACGCGCGGACTTCCGCGGCGTGCACGCCGACGTCGTTCCGAAGTGGCACGTGTTCACCGGCCGCCGACGCGTCGGCGACTGGGACTTCCGGTGGTCGGCGCTGTGCGGCTACGAGAACCAGTACTCCGACCTGCTCGGCGACGGCCGTCGCATCAAGGTCACCGCCCCGAAGAAGATCGAGCGCTGCGCCAAGTGCGACCAGGCGCTGACCCAGATCAGAGAGAAGGCTGCAGCATGACCAACAGCACGACGCCCGCCGACCGCCCCACGGTGCGGATCACGATCGACAACCAAGACCGGTTCGACGAGCCGGACCGCCCCTGGGCCGCTTCGGCGGAGATCATCACGGACGCCGGATCTGAGGACTCCGACGCGGCATTCGGCGCGACACCCGAGGAAGCCCTGACCAACCTCATCTCCGAGTTCGGTCTCGATCGACACTGGAAGAGCGGTGACTCTAGTGGCGAGTGATCAGACCGCGCTGCCGACCGCTGGCCAGTGGGCGCGTGACCTCGCCGAGTCGTACGACGCGATCGCCGCCCGCGCCGAGGGCCACGAGCAGCACCTCACTGCGTCACTGAACCGCAGCGAAGCCGCGAAGTACCACCGCATCGCAGCCGACATGGATGCCGCCTTCCCAGGTGGCGCCCGCCCCGCAGGGGTGACCGCATGAGGCGATGGCTCTACTTCCAGCGCCTCGCCTTCGGCGCGTCCTCGCATCGACTCCTCGTCGCGCTCGGCTACGGCCACGAGTGCGTTGTCGACGACCCGGCAGACCCCGACTACCCCGGCTTCACCGCCGGCATCTGCCGGAAGCGCGGCATCCACCGCGGTGTGAGAGAGGAGGCGAGCAGATGAGCATGACGGCATCCCTGGGCGCGATCATGGCCGACCATGACCGAGGTCCCGAGTACGCCCTCGTCGAGTGCATCGGTGATGACTTCACCTGCACGGCGACCGAGCGCGTCGAAGGCTCCGCGTGGCTGCCGGACTCGGTGATCGTGGAGATCCTCGAAGATCGCGGGTGGTCTGTGGGTCCAACCCTCTGCCCAGCGCACCGCATCTCCTGACGGCTGTCGAACCATCCCCCAGCAGTCGGGGTTCGGGAGGGGTGGCGCCAGTGCAGGCACAAGAAGAGAGGCCGGGTGAGCGAACGCTGATGCGTGCTCACCCGGCCTCTCTGTTTCCGGATGGGGGGATCCGGGTCTTCCGGGGGGAAGTCTGTGGATCAGAACGGTGTGTCGTCGTACTGACCGGGAGTGGGAGTCGCCCACGCGTCACCGGGTGCACCGGGAACGGCCGCGGCCCACTCGTGGGTGCCCTGAGCGGCGGCAGGAGCTGCAGCGCCGCCGTCACGCGACTGGGAAGCGGCACGCGTGACCTGAGCGGTGGCGTAACGCAGCGAGGGGCCGATGTCGTCGATCTCCAGCTCGATCGCGGTGCGGTTGTTGCCCTCGTTGTCCTGGTACGAACGCTGCTTGAGGCGGCCGGTGGCGACCACGCGCATGCCCTTGGTGAGCGAGCCGGCGACGTGCTCGGCGAACTCGCGCCACACCGACGCGCGGAGGAACAGTGCCTCGCCGTCCTTCCACTCATTGGCCTGACGGTCGAAGTTGCGCGGCGTCGACGCGATCGTGAAGTTCGCGACCGGGAGACCGTTCTGCGTGTATCGAAGCTCGGGGTCTGCGGTGAGGTTGCCCACCACGGTGATGACGGTTTCGCCGGCCATTTCGTGCCCTTTCCGGGGATTCAGGGCGGCACCGCCGCCTCGGGGATGTGGCGCGTCGTCCGCAGCCACCGTGATTCCGAGAGAGCTGTGAGCCACCCGGCATCCGCCAACAGACTACATCAGTCAAAACACCAAGACTGCACATTTACGAGCATTCTCAATCCGAACGCGCCGCGTTGCCTCCCTGTTCTGCTCGAAACGAGAGATGCCTCTGCTCGCCAACAAGGGGCCGGTTCCTGTACCAATCCCCACCACCTCACTCCGAAGGCAACTCGCGGGCGAAGACCGCGAGGCGGCAGCCCCAGCGCGGAGCGCACACCACACCGGTGACGCTCTCGTGAGCCTGGTGTCTCCTCTTCCGGATGCGCTCGAGCTGAGCTCGCGATCCGGGTACTGCGCGACAGGGTCGCGCCGGAACACCTGCTGAAAGTCCAACCTCTTCCACTCCCGTGAATCGGTGAGGCGGTGGCAGCACGGTGCCAGCCGCAGAGACGACCCATGTTCTCGACCCGAAAGCGAATCGACATGCGTTCATCCCGCACAACCTCCGAAGCGCAGCTGCGCACCGCCACCAACGACGCCCGTCGGTGGCTCAATTCCTTCTGGGGACGACTGCTCGTTCCCGCCCGCACCCGTGAGCAGCTGACGCTTATCGCCGATCGGGCACACAGCGTCCTGATGGACAACCGCGGATCCGCGACCGACGTCGTGGCTCGTGGCTCCCGCCCCTCATCGCGGTCCTACCCGCCGATCGGTCCTCGCCCCCTCACCGAGGGCGCCGCTGCCCGTCTGGGCTCCGACATCCGCTTCGCGATCCATGACCCGCGCATCGCCCCTGGTGCCCGCTGCAAGGTCCTCCAGATCGACAAGACGCCCACCGAAAGCGGTCGCCGCACCGCACTCGTTCGGTTCCCGGGTGACCTGATCGCCCGGCTCTGCGTCGAAGACCTCGTGACCGTCTGATCCCGATCACCACCCGCACTCTCTCGCCCAGGAAGGGGCTGACCATGCTCACCACCATCGCTGAGAACGTCACCGCACGCTTCTCCTTCACCGACCTCACCGGCGACATCAAGTACGACGCCGACCACCACGCGTTGTTCATGTCGTTCCCCGACGAGGGAGACGAGGTCATGTCCGTGAACCTCATCGGCTACGGCCTGGAGGCAAAGCCCGACACCGTCTTCATCAAGGACTGGTCCGAGCACACCGGCCTTGCCCGCTCGCTCGAAGCCGCCGGCGTCGTCGAGATCGTCCGTGCGCTCAACGTCGGCCAGTGGCGCTCCCGCGCCTACGAAGTCCGTCCGCGTGTGGCCGCCGCCGCCCGCGAACTGGTGGCCGCCTGATGGCCGCCGCGATGCGCGAGCTGCGCAAGGGACTGGCCCTGCAGGTGGCGGGCAAGGAGATCACTGGCAACGTCGAGTACTACCCCGACGCCAAGTCGCTGGTCATCTTCCACAACGACGGCTGGGACGCGCTCCTGCTGACCGTGCCTCGTGACGAGGCCGGCGACGCGGCGGACGCACTCGATCCCGACCAGGTGCTGCTTCGCAACTGGACCGAGCACCGAGGGATTGGCGAACAGCTCGCTGCCCAGGGGCTCCTGGAGCTGACCGGTGACGAAGTGAAAGTCGGGATGTTCCGGCTGCAGGCGCTCGTGGCGCGAGTCCTGTAGCCGGGGCCTCGGCCCTTTGGCCCGAAAGGGGTGAAGGGAAGAACCAGGTCTTCGCACAGCGCAGACCGAGAACCGATTTGAGGGTGACACCCTCTGGCCCGCTCGACGAGCAGGCCCCAACAACTACATATCGCAGCACGAGCTGCACACACCGAGATCCCCAAGACGGCACAGCCGCCTCCGGGGGAAGAGGTGACAGAGGAACACAGGTCCTCGAACCCGATCCACGACTCAGGTCTCGACACAGGTCCAGGCCACTCAACAAGGAGAAAATCTCATGGCAAACCCGCTGAACTTCGGAGCACTCACCGGCCGCGTCGCGCAGGACATCAAGGAGTTCCCGAACGCCGACGGCAGCAAGGTGCTGCTCATCACCCTCGCGGTCGACAACAACTTCGTCTCGGGTCCGGACCGCAAGGCCAAGACCCAGTTCATCCCCGTGCGTGCGTTCATCGCCAAGTCGGTCGACGGCCGCGGCTCCTGGGACCGCGTCGGCAAGGGTGACCTGATCTCGGTCGGCACCCGCATCGCCTGCGAGCCCTACACCAAGAACGGTGAGACGGTCTACCCCGACCCGACCATCGAGGTCGACGGCTTCCCGCAGTTCCTCGAGTCCAAGACGGTCACCGAGGCCCGCCAGGCGCGTCACGCCGTGGCTGCGCCGGCCGCTCCGGTCGAGGAGACCCCCGAGCAGACGATCGCCCGCCTGCAGCAGCAGCTCGCCGACCAGGCCACTGAGACGAGCCCCTTCGCTCACGCTGCCTGATCGAGCGTCAAGACCAGTCCCGGTGGCACTGTTCAACCCAGTGTCACCGGGACTCCCAAGGTCCACCCCCGGCATCACCAGTGCTCTGATCCTCCGCTGATCCTCCGCAGCGAGTCACGATCCAGAGCCCGCTCAACGGAGCACCACGCCACACCCGGGTCGACCTACCCAGCAACTCAACACCGAGAGAAGCCCCACCCCCAGCGGGTGGGGCTTCTTGTTTGCCGCGTGGCTACGGCCTCGCAACGTGAATCTCTCTTGCTGACGTGACACGGCAGAGCCGTGTCGGAAGAGCCAGTGACAGGAACAACCCCTGCTACCGCGATCCGACAGGAGTCACCGATGTTCACCATGCAGCCGCTTCAGAGCTGGGCATTCATCGCCGTCATCGTCGTCCTCGCGATCGGGATTCTGCTCATCGTCGCCGACGTCGAGACCCACCGCGCTCGCAAGACGACCCAGAACCCGACGTTCGCGCCCTCGGCGCCCATCCCCGCTACGCGCCAGCCGGCGCTTGCCACCGCATCCGTCCAGGCGGCCCAGCCCGATCCCTACGACTGGGAGATCCAGGGCATCTGATCCGCATCGCTCACCACCGAAGGAGAACCCGATGACCCTCGCCACCCGCACCGGATGGGGCACCCGCACGCTGCTCCCCCGCACCGGTCACTACGTCGTCCCGACGACCGGCCTGATCGCGTACCTGGCTAACCGGCTGCTCCATGAGCAGCGCAACCACGCACCCGAGAAGACGATCCAGTGGGGACTCGCGATGTTCGACGTCACGCCGGTCGCCGGAGGCGCCGCTCCCCGCGACATCGCATCCATCGCCTCCACGGTCGCATCCCGCCTGAATGGCGTCGACCTCACGCTCCGCTCCGCGATCGCGGTGCTCAGCGACGTCCTCACCGCCGTCTACGGCCACCAGCTGCGCGTGACGGGCTGGCTGCCCGGGTTCCGCGTGGCCGAAGGCCGCTCGGTCCTCCGGCTGACCGGCAACCCCTGCCCCAGCTGCACCTCCAACCCGACCGGCTACGCCGTCGGAGATCCCACCCACACAGCCCGGTGCCTCAACAGCGAGGACTGCGGCTGGACGAGCGCCTGACGCTCACCTCACCCGTTCGCTCCGTACCACCCCAGGAGAAGAAGCCATGCCCATCTGCCCCAACGACGCCGCCGAAATGGTCTCGACCGAAGTTCGTATCCGCGAAGGCCGCTCCGCCGGCCACGCACCGCACGGCAGCCGTTGCTGCCCCGAGTGCGGCTACACCGAGTAAGGAGCCTGCTGTGGCCAACTCGCACCTGCTGGAGGGCATCCGCTGCCCGAAGTGCCTCGAGACAGAGCGCTTCGCCATCCAGATGACCATCAATGTCTTCGTCGTCGACGACGGCCTCGACATCATGGCCGGCCAGCCCGCGGAAGACCACTTCCCCGGTCGCGTCATCGACCCCGACGACGGCTTCTTCGACGAAGACCCGATCTCGTGCGCGAATCGCAACGGCTGCGGCTACACCGGCACGGTCGCCGAGTTCCGTGTCGAGCAGCCGGCGCTGATCGCAGCCTGACCCAGACCCGACCCTCGACACAAGGAGACCCGTGACCACCACCATCAGCATCGAGATCACGGATGACGCTCACGTCCGCGTGAACGCACCCGTCCAGCCGCCCATCCGCCGCCACGTCCAAGTCCCCGGACACGACCGGAAGACGAACGACTGGTGGGAGATCCAGCGCAACCCGTCCGCCAGCGTCCGCATGCTCATCGAGGACGAGATCGCCCGCTTCGGCATGGTCGATCGCGTGACCCGCTCGAAGTTCGGCACAGCGGCCGCCGTTGCCGCGGCGCCGCGACCGACCGCGGCGTCCGTACCGGCGAGCGTTCCTGCGCAGGTGCCCGCACCGCAGGCTCCGCAGGCCGTGCCCACGACCTCGCAGTGGACTCCCCCGCTGATCGACCCGCGCGACGCCGAGATCGAGCGACTGACGGCCGAGGCCGAGCAGCTGCGCGCCGACAAGGCCCGTCTGGAAGCCCGGATGGGTCCTCTCAACGCATTCCTGGCAGAACTCGAGCGCGAGGAGACGCTCAAGCCGCAGACCACCTGACCTAACGCCCTGACCGGCGGCCCGAGGGGGACTACTCCCCTCCTCGGACCGCCGGTTTCGGCTTTGGAAGAACCCGGAGGTTCACCCATGAAGCTGTCCGACCTCTACGACGCCGACCGCCGCGTGCGCGACCCCGAAGCGCGACGCCTCGCCGGCGAGATGACGATCCCCCACCCGCTCAACAACGTCCGCTACGCGGACGGAATCAGCCCCTGTCGCCACGCGAAGCGCCACCAGCGTTTCGAGCTCTGCCGCCAGGCCGTCCGCAAGGGTTGACTTTTCGCCGATTCCGCTCAGAAATGAGCAAAAAACGATACAGGAGGTGCACAATGGTCTGGATAGCGAGATGGAGACGCGCCGTGACCGGTACACCGATCTACTACGAGGCCCAGACCAACTGGTCTCCCGCCGACTTCTACGCGCTCTGGCGCTACATGGATCGGCTCTTCCAGTACATCGGTCCCACGAAGTCCCTCCAAGCCGCCCTCGATCATCCGGAGTCGCTCTCCGAGCGCGACAAGACGCGCGTGGCTCGCGTCGCCGCGCTTCAAGCCAAGCGCACCGGAAAGCGTGACGACGAGCTGGCATCCCTCGACCTCAGCCGCATGTCCGAGGACACCCGCTACCTGATGAAGCACATGCTCATCCAGTCCGAACGCCTCGAGCTGGCGGTCGAACGGTTCCCGAACCTGCGCGGTCTGCTCGACGTCGGCGAGCTGGGCCACGACCTCTACCTCGACGCGCACCCGCGCGGGACGTACGAGTACTTCACCAAGGTCGGCATCCACCTCTAGTCCCTCGGAAGGCACGACCTTGAGCACCACAGGCAACCGCAAGACCGCACACGAGCTGGATGACGCCCTGCGCCTGCTGGATCACGAGCTCAACGGCCTCCAGCTGAACGAACCCGTCCAGATCCGCGCCATCGGCGGCTACGCACTGCTCAAGCATGGCGTCCGCCGCGCGGAAGAGGCGTACACCGTCGACATCGACACGGTCACCGCTGACTACAGCGCTGCCGTGATCGCCGCGATCGAGCGCGTCGCCGAGAAGGCGGGCCTGGACCCGGACTGGCTGAACAACTACAACCTCATGGGTGACCCCGAGGACGTCGAGCAGATGCTCGATGCCGAGTGGCTCCCCCAGCCGATGGACCTGCGCAACATCGCGGTGTCGATCGCGTCTGTGCCCACCCTCACGCGCGCCAAGATCATCGCCGCCGACACTGCCGCCCTCTCCGGTCGCCAGCGTGACGCGAGCGACCTCGAGGACCTGCTGGAGCATCAGGGGATCAAGAGCCTCAGCGACTTCCAGCGGCTCTACCCGGACCCGTATGACGAGTACCCCGACGCCCAGGCCCTCGTTCGTCGCCACCTCGGCATCGCCGGCGCACCCAAGGCCAAAGACCGCTTCCCCGAGCTGAACGACGTCTCTCTCGATGGTCTGGACGAGGACTGGGCCGACCTCGACTCCGTCCTCGTCGACCACGACTTCGAGCGCTGGTAACGGCCGCAGTGCTTCTCGCCCTGTGACCTGACTCAGGGATAGAAGGTCCACGGAGTGCTTTCATGGCAGAGCCATGAACGGGTGTGGTGCTGACGCTGTAGTTCAACCGATCCCATCAGCCCGAGGACATCCCACCTCGCCCTGATCGCGTCGGCCCGTCGAGCCGCCCCCTGTGCAGGAGGACGACCGAGAAGAACGCCAGTTCGGGTCTGGAGATGGAGTGCAAAGCTCCCCGCGTTATCCCCCTACGGAAACCCCGCAGCCAAGCGCTGCGGGGTTTCCTTCTTCCAGCCCGGTCACTCACCCGAATCACCCGACCCAGGAGATCTATGCACGACACCAACTCCGGCGAACGCTTCGCCACATCGCCCGGCCGCGCCTTCTACGGCCACCGCCTCACCGGCCAGCGCGCCCAGGGTGCCGCGACCGGTCGCATCCTCGTGCACGGCCGCTCGAACAAGGCCGACCGACAGCACGTCGCAGATGACATGGCGACCATCACCGAGACCGCCACAGTCGGCACTCTCACCGAGGGAGACATGGGGCGCTACTACCCCGTGACGTTCACCGTCACCCACCGCATCACCCCGATCAAGGAGGCTCGATGACCCAGCACACCCCCGAGCAGATCGCCGACAAGCGCCTCGTCCAGAACGGAGCCACCTGGACCCTGCACCTGGGCGACAAGACCGTCTACAACATCTCCGACGAGCACGCCGAGACCATCCGTCTGGCGATGATCGCCGCCGTCGAGACCGACCGGTTCGCGAACGAAGCGGACTTCGAGAACCCGCTCGCGCGGGCGACCCACGAAGCACTTGAGGACCGTGGCTCGGACGCGGCCGTTCGTACAGCCGCATGGGTGCGCGAGAACGAGGGCGACCTGTTCTGGTCGCACGCCGGCCCGTTCCTCGACGAGCTCGAAGAGCAGGAAGGTGCGGAGCGATGACCGTCAAGACGCCTGAGCAGCTCACGCAGGAGATCGTCGACGAGCTCGACCTCGGCGGTGACCTCACCGAGGGGGCGCCGAAGACCGCGTACGACCTCACGCAGGCGCTCCAGTCCGGTTGGATCGACGGTGAGACGGTGTTCAACCTGATCACCTCTGCGATCCAGGCCGACCGCACTCAGCGGTCTCGTCCGCTGGTGGTGCTCTCCGGTGGGGAGCTGAACGAAGGCGAGCACGTCGACGTCCTCGACCTCGGCTTCATGGACTACAGCCACCAGAGCGAGTACGAGCAGGACGACATCGACACCATGGTCGACCAGCTCCGTGACGGCGGCTTCGCCGACACCGCGGACAGGCTCACCCGCTGGTGGGCCGAACGTCCCACCGCCGAAGACGACGTCGAGGATCTCGACGACTGACACAAGAGAACCCCGCAGCCCTTCTGGGTCTGCGGGGTTCTTCTTTTCGCCGGCTACACCGCTACGCGGCCAGGTCCAGCTGCTTCAGGCACGTCTGACAGACGGCGCTCATCGAGTGCGGCCGCTGCAGCGTCAGCGCCACCAGCTGCGCCGCGTGCGCCTCGCCGAACGTCTCGACCTTCGCCCACCGGTTCTGCTTCAGGGTGCGTCCGCACAGTGTCTTCTTCTCGAAGACCAGGTGCGGGTGACCGTCACCCTTCCGTGCTGCTGTGATCGGCATCCGCCGCCTCCTTCTCCTTCTCTGCGTCGTCGTCCTGCTCGAGGTCGATCGGGACGGCGATCGCGAATACGTTCTTCACGAAGTGGCCGCCCTCGCGCGGCCCGCCGCAGGTGGTGAGCACCAGCTGGCGGTCACCGTCGGCGGCCCAGTACTCCTGCGGGAACGAGGTGTGCCGCTCGATGCGCATCCGTGTCATCTGCCACGTCTGCAGACGGCCTTCGGCGTCCTTCGTGTGGATCAGCTCCCCGCCCTTGAGCTCGTACAGGTAGCGCAGCGCGCCCCAGCCGGTGCGGCTGCTCACGTGCGAGGCGACGAGCGTCGTCCCCTCCTCGCCGCCCGCCATCGGAGCACCCGACGCGTAGTGGACGCCGTGCTTGGGATCGGCGGGGATGCGGAGGGTGTCGAAGCCGGCGTACTGGCTGCTGACGAAGGTGGAGTCGCTCTCGACGGGCATGTAGATGCCCAGCGATGGGATGAACACCGTGTCCGGCGCCATGTCCTCGATCGTCATCTTCTTGCCCTCGCCGACGTCGACGGGCTTCTTGCCGGTCTCCCCCACCACCGGTGCTCCTGCGGGCACCTCGAACTCGGTGTCCGGCAGTGGTGACTCCACGTCCTCCGGAGTGAAGGCGGTCCACACCAGGAAGCCGGCGGCGACTACGAGCATCACGACGACCGCTGCGAGCACGGTCTGGACGATCTTCTCTCCCTTGCTCAGGGCCGCGCGCCTGTCGGCGCGGGAAGGCTTCGGCTTCTGGGGTTCGGCAGGGGTGGCGCGAGGGGGCTGGAATGAGGTGCCGGTGCCCGGTGACCATGAGGTGGTGGCGGGTGACTGGGTGGTGGTCATCGGATCTTCTCCATCCAGGGAAGCGTCTGGTGCCAGGCGTTCGAGTAGTCGCTGCGGCCGGCGCGAAAGACCCTGGCGTCCTTGAGTGCGTAGACCGGAAGCGCGTGTCCTGTGCGCGATCCGTCGAAGGAGTCGAGCTCGACTGCGCGCGTCAGATGCACGACGTACCAGCGATCTCCGGTCACCACGATGGATGAGACCGGAGGCCAGTCGTCGGGCCTTGCGTACCCCTTGCCCACGCCCACTGCGGTGCCTGCTTCCTCGTCAACGGTGGAACGCGGCCGTCGGCGGAAACGGAGTCCACCGGCGGCCGCGTTCGGGTCAGATCACGCGGCGCGCTTGCGCGACGTCGCGGGAGCCGCTGCTGCAGCCTGCTCTTCCACCAGCGAGGCGGCGATCAGGAGACCCTCACGGTTCAGGTGACGGGAGTAGCGGGGGTCGAGGAACAGCACCGGGATGCCCTCAGGAACGACCGCTGCGAGCTTGGGCTCCAGGGCGGCGCGGACGGAGCCGCTTCCGCCGCCGAAGACGTAGACGACCTCGGTGTCGCGGCCGACCTCGGCGAGGATCTTGCGGAACTCCTCAACGACCTGCTCGGCGAACAGCTCCGACTGCTCGGCGACGATCGCGGTGACCTTCGCGTGCTCCGCGCGCTTGAGGGCGCTCGGGGTCGACAGGAGGTAGTCGGCCAGTGCCTTGCGCGAGTTGAAGCCGAGGTTGGCGCGACGCAGCGGGGTGAGCGAGTTCATCAGCACGTTCCCGAAGCCCTTGTCGAAGGTGCGCGACGCGTCGCCGTTGAACTTGGCGTCCGAGTACACCGGGAAGTTCACGGTGCCCTCTCCGATGTCGATGCCGACGGTGCTCGTCGCGTCGAAGATGTCCTGGCCGGTGATGCCCTCCAGCGACTGGCCGTGCGCGCGCACGTCCTCGACCATCGAGTTGGCAAGACCTACGCCGAGCTGGCGGATCGCGAACTGCGCCGATGCGCCCTCTGCGGCCACCTGCACGTCCTCGAAGACGACCTTCACGACGACCGGCGTCTCGAAGTTCAGCACGGTCACCAGGTGGGTGCCCTGCTTGAACGACTCCGCGAACGTGAGGCGGTGCTCGCGGAACTCGTCGATGGGAAGCGCCAGGGCGACCCGTGCTTCCACCTCGAGCTGCGTCGTCGGCAGCGCGCCGTGGTCGGTGACGTAGTCGCGAAGCGCCTTGCCCGCGAACAGGCCGAGCACGAGCACCTTGGTCAGCGACTGCTCCGCCTTGCTCAGCCCGGAGACCACGTCGAACTCCTCGAAGCGCGGCGTCTGTGCCTTCAGGGCGCGGCGGCCGAACAGGTGACGGTGCGTGGAGTGAACCAGCGGCGACGTGAACTGGACGTCCAGTTCATTGAAGATGTCGCCAGCGGCACCGGCGACTTGGACTGCGGCCGAGTCGGGCGTGGGCAGGTCCACCGCCGAGGTAACCAGGGCCACACCGGAAGGGATGTCGAACTTGTCGACCTTCTCGCCGGCGCCTCGCAGGGCGGCCTTGACGTAGCCGTTGCCGACGTCGATGCCGCCGGTGATGCGGATCTTGCTCATGGGGTTCTTCTCCTGGGGGTCGTAGATGTGTGACGGCGGTCAGCCGTGGGATCGGGTGGGCCTCAGCCGTTCATGAGCGCGTCGATCGCGCTGGGACCGGCAGAGACGAGTTCGGGAACCGGAGTGGGAGCCGGACCTACCGCACGAGCGGGAGCCGTGGCGCGAGCAGGAGCTGCAGGCGTGCTCACCGCGGCCTCGGACGCAGCCTCGGCCTCATCGTGCTCCGCGTGTGCCGGGGGACGACCTCGACGAGGCTGCTGGGTGACGGGCTGGAAAGCCACGTCGGCGTATCCGTTGCGCTCGATCTCAGCGCGCACCAGGAGGCGCACCGACAGGGCGGGATCGTGCTGCGCATCCCACCACTGCAGGACCGACGCATCGACCTTCGGAATGGAGAGGCGCTTCCTCACTGACGATTCTTCAGCCACGGTTGTCCTTCTCGTTTTTTCGACTCGTAAACGTGTAGACGTGCATTTTCTGCACGAAAACAAGCATATCTGGCGAAGCTGACATTTGGGCGCGATCTGGTCACTGCGGGGTCACAATCCGTCCCTACCTGGTCCGGCTCCTGACCGGTATCTGGTCACGCACGGTGCTGTGGGCGCCTGCTGCGCCCGTGGTGACCGTGCTCTGGTCACTCTGCGGCCCGTAGCCGGTCACGCATCGTGCAGGCGGCACGCCGCCTCGGGAGACGCCTTGAACATCGCCGGCTACCCGACGCCGGCATCAGAGATTCGAGGACTTCATGACCACACCGCTGACCTACCTGAGCATGTTCCAGTTGCCGACCACAGGCCACGAGAGCTGGTGCATCGCTGACAACCGCTCGAAGATCCCCGGGGGCGACTTCGGGAGCACGGTCACCGCCACCGCCAAGCTCGGCGAGTACGGGTACGCCGAGTACACGCCGGGCAAGGGGTGGGAAGTCGACGCGCACCACACCAACATCCGCAGCCTTCGGGCCGAGATGAACGCGCTCGAAGTGCATCTCCCGCCCTACACGGCCGTCGAGTATGCAGCGAACGTCGAGGAGGAAGTGCGCCTGATCGCCGGGGACGCCTCCCGCCGGATCACTCGCCTGCTGGGCATCGCCAAGCCTCTCCCTGGTCTCGACCCGACCGCACTCGTCGCCCAGGCGATCGACGAACTGACCACCCACCTGCACGCCGCCGTCGCTGACGGCTCCACCCGAAAGGACCAGGCATGACCGCCACGACCACCACCCCGCTCACCTTCGGCGACGAGATCCCGCTCGCAACCACCGGGGATCGCCACTTCATCAGCGACCTGCGCGCACGCATCCCGTTCGGCCGCGTCTACGACGCGACCGCGATCATTTCCCACCAGGGTCACCTCATGGCCGAGTACATCCCCGGGACCGGCTGGATCGGTGCTTCCAACACCCTTCCCGACAAGGTCCGCGACGAGCTCGCGCAGCTCGAGTTCGACCTGCCGCACTACACCGCGGCGGAGTTCCAGCAGCACGTCGATGAGTACGTCGACGCGCTGGCGGCGACGATGGCGATCAAGATCGCGAACCTCAGCCGCTATCTCGCTGAGGATGCAGGCGTCGACACCTCAGTACTCCCCGCCCGTTCGGTGAAGAGCCTGATCACATCGCTGCGTGCAGCGATCCCCGCCGAGGCTCGGGAGGGCATCTGATGACAGCCACCACGAGCGTCCCGGAGATCACCCGCACGCCGATCGACCCCGACCACATCAACGCGCTGTTCCGGCTCGCGATGATGTCGGAGTCCCACCCGGAGCTGGCCAACCGCGAACGGGGCGCGCGCCTGCGTCTTGCCGCGGCGATCATGGCGATGGATGGGGCCGAGGGTCAGCCCGGTCGCCACAACCTGCACGAGCAGGCCGAGGTGAACCGCCTCATGCAGGAGCACGCCCAGGCTCTGGCCGACCTGGTCCGAGGCGAAAGGAGCGACTCGTGAGCGGATTCGCGCAAGCAGCCGCCCTCGGAGGTCAGATCTCGCCGCGACACGGGCAGTCCTCCCTCGTCGGCCGGCTGACACGTCGCGAGGGCTCGGCTGTCCGCGTGGAGACCGCTCTGGCGGCCGCCGCCAGGCAGATCTTCCTGCAGCGTCGCGCCACCAAATGACCCCACGGGTATTCGCATGAACGCTGCTGAGTTCGCTCAGCGGCTATCGCCGAACGAGCCCTATGCGTGATCGGGACGGCGGGATACCCTTCCACCAGCTCACTGAGTTCGGGCGACGCGAGAGGCGAGGATCGCGGGGCATCGGCCCCTTCCGTGATCCTCGCCTCTTCGCTTTTCGGCCCCTGCATTCGGTGGGGGAAACCTTGAGTTACCCGCAAGATCGCCTGAAGGGCACCCCCTCAATTAGCGGTGAACCGGTCTGAGCCGACATGCTGGCCTTTGGCGTCGATCGCCAGAGAGAGCAGGGGCACGATGGCAACGACCGTCCGGGGCAAGGTCGAGAAGGGTGCTTCCCGGTGACGAGGGAAGCACAGGAGCAGACGTTGGTCTTCTACGTCTGCGCATACTGCGGGCAGAAGTACCTATCGAACACCGGCTACGAATCCGACAAGCCGAACGGCTACTACATCGAGCTGCGCGAGGTCGTGGGTGGTCGCTACAGCCACCACCGCGTCACGCCGGAGCCGATGTTCTACTGCTCGAAGGAGTGTCTGCTGGCGGGTCTTCAGACCGGCCTCGACAAGATCCTCGTGCCCTCGACGCCGCCGGACACCGCCGCTTCATCGGGCGAGCCGAGCGCTCCCCTGACATGACGAAACCCCCGCAGCTGCGCGCTGCGGGGGTTTCGTCTTTCGCTCAGGCGCCGCGGCGGACGCGCACCCGGCGACGGGCGATGTAGCGGACCAGGGCCGCGGCCATGAGCAGAAGACCGGCGCCTGCGAGCAGGCCGTCTCGCTGACCAGGCAGCTCGATCGCTTCACCTGCCACCACACCGGTCGGCGGCTCTTCGACCACGACCGCCTTCTCGACCCGAGCGTTCCACGGGTCGGAGTCGGTGACCTTCACCGCCGAGTACTCGCCGGTGCCTGTCACCTCAGCCAGGTCGGTGTGGTGGGTTCCCGTCTTGACCTTCTGGAGCGTGCCGACCAGCAGCACCTTCTGGCCGACGGCCAGCTCCTTCAGGTCCTTGACGTCGCGCTCGAGGTAGCGGACACCCTTCAGGGTGACGATCTCACCCTTGACCTTGGCGGCCGCGTCCTTGGCGATCGGGTCGAGCCACTTCACGTCTGCGACCTTGCCGGTCGCGCCCTTCTGGGTCGCGTTGGCGAACTGCACCGCGGTGAGCTTCTCGTCACCGGTGTTGGTGATGTCGAAGGCGACCTTGACGCCGTTCTTGGCGCGGTCCTCGCTCAGCGCCAGTGCGTCCTTCTTCTCGTTGCGGTCACCCTTGGTCTGGCTCTCATCGAGCGTGTACTCGATGATCTGGATCGCGGGCGTCGACGGAGCGACGGCGAACCAGGTGTCCTCGGCCTTGACCAGGGTGTCCGTGAAGATCGACTTCCCGGTCACCAGAACGGTGTCACCGTGGGTCATTCCACGCTCCATGCCACGCAGCGTGCCGCGGCAGTCGACTGCCCCGTTCAGAGGGAGTTCGGAGGTGGAGGAGCCAGGTGTGGCCCACACCATTCCGTTCTCATCAGGGGTGATCGTTTCGGTGCCCTGGATGACAGTGGGGGCGGTGGGGTCGAAGGGAACCAGGCACCGGATGCCCTCCAGCTGACCGTGCAGGCCCTCGTGGGTGACGTCGACCAGGGTGACGTCCTTGAGGGGAACGTCGCCGGCGTTGCGGTAGCGGATGCCGACGACGATGCCGTTCTGCAGCTTCGTGCTCTTGTCGATCTTCAGCTCGGCGGCCGTCATGACCTGCGCGTTCTTCAGCGAGCCGTGCGATCCCTCGATCTCACCCTCTTCGCTGGTGAACTTGCGGATCTCGATCTCGGGGTACTCGTTGGTGAGCGTGTCGACCTCGTTCGAGTCGCGCTGGAAGTCGTTGTACGACTCCGTCACCGTGTTCACGATGTGCTCGCCCGGTGCGATGCGGATCATCTTGACGTACACGCTGAACGCGTTGGCCAGGTCCGGGCGGGTGCCGATCAGGTTGAGGTACTTCTGCGTCGCGTCGATGGTGATCGTGTACGAGTCCTCATCGAACGCCACCTCGAACATGCCCGTGAACGGCTCCGCCTCGTGACCTGCCGAGTCCTGCAGCAGGTCGCCGGTCTTGAAGATGAGCTCGCTGCCGTCGTAGACGTCGGTGTTCGCGTAGATCGCCCAGATGCCGGTGTACTGGTCGTGCACGCGGTCGAACGTGTCGCTCATCGACCACTGACGAGCCGCGTAGGCGCGGTCGGCGGGAATCTCCGAGCTGTTCAGGCGGTAGTTGAAGACCGAGTTCATCCGAACCTCGGTGCCGTCGATCGACTGGTCCTTCGTCTCCTCCGAGACCACGACGTCCTTGGTGGGGTCGATGTCCTTGAGCGGGTTCGAGACCACGCGCGTCTCCGTCAGCGTGTTCTGGATGTTCTGGACCGCCTTGTTCTCGATGACGTGGCCGTCCTGCTCCTTCTTGACGACCGTGCGCAGGGTCACCCAGTACTTCTTGCCCAGGAGGTCCTGGTCGATGATCGCGTCCTCGAGCGGGCGAATGTCCGCCTTGTCGTAGGCCGCCAGGTCCGCCGGCTGCGGGTCACCGGAGATGATCCCGCCGTAGACACCTTCGGTGTCGACCGTCTTGGCGAAGATGTACGCGATGCCGTCCTTGACCTGCACGTTGAACGCATCGGTCACGTCGTCACCGGAGCCCTGCTCGACCACCGTGATGGCGCTCTCGTCGAGGGCGAGGTACTCGTCGTCGAAGTCGTCGACGATGCCGAACTTGTGCACGTTGTACGCCAGCTCCGAGCGAGCAGGGCCACCGTCGAGCAGCAGGCGGTAGACAATCTCGTCGCCTGCGACCACGGTCTTGCCGTCGATGTCGGCGCCGGTGTTGCTGAGCGCGTCCTTCTCAGGGGTGACCACCGGGATCTTCACCTCGGGGATCTCGGTGGCAGTGCGCGCGCCGTTGATGATCTGGAACGCCTGGTTCGTGACCGTGGCACCAGCGGGAACCGCCTTCGAGACGGTGCCCGTGACGCGCATGGTCAGCCAGCCCTGCGTCAGCCAGCGAGAGTTGTCACCCTCTTCGGACACGTTCTTCGCGATCCATGCGTCGGTGAACGTCGCGGTGAAGGTGTGCGCTGCGTCATCGAAGGCCAGCTTGTACGCCGAGCGTGCGACCGGCTTCGGGTTCGACGCGTCGCGCGAGTCCCAGAACTCCACCGAGGACTTGTCGGGGGTGAAGTACGGGTCGTACACGTCCTCGACCACGAGGCTCTTGATGCCGCGGGCGGTGCCAGCCGGGATGCGCAGGTCGATGCCGACCGAGTACTCCAGCTTCTGCCCCGGCCACACCGTCGCGCCGTTGATGTCGTCGTGCGCCTTGCTGCCCGACTCCTCAGCCGAGCCCAGCACCTGCTTGTTCGGGTTCGGCGTCCACGCGTAGACCGCCGGCGAGTTCGTCGCCTCCGTGCGGTTGTTCCACGTCTCCGAGCCGGAGTTGGTGAGCGTGACGATCTGGCCGTCCGTGTCGTAGTCGTCGCGGAAGGCTCCCGAGATGACCAGCTTGATCTTCGCGGCCGCACCCATGTTCGCCGTGGTGGCCAGGAACGCGGGCTTGGCCGTGGCGACCGTCGTCGTGCCGACGATCGCGATGTCGAACGCATCCGTGCGGTCGGCGCCGTTGACGAAGACCTTCACCTGCGAGGCGTCCGAGAAGTCGACGTAGTCGACGGCATCCGTCCAGTCGTCCACGATCGAGTAGTGGAACAGCGCGCTTCCGAGGTTGGCCGGGATGGAGCCGTTGACCACGGCTGCCACCGCGTCGTTCTGGAGGAAGACCCGCTCGTCAGCGCCGACCGTGTTCGTCCAGTCCTCGTCGGACGTCGACAGAGCGCCGTCCTCGTCGAGCACCCACACCTTGTCAGGCGTCGGCGTCACCGTGTAGATCGAGGGTGCGTTGGTCGCGACCGTCTTGTCGTTCCAGCGCTCCGAGCCGTTGTTCCAGAGGCGCTCGAGGTCGCCATCGGTGTCGTAGTCGTTGCGGAACTGACCGGTGATGAACAGCTTCACCTCACCGGCCGCAGCGCGGTTGCGCGTCGCGGTCAGGAACGCGGCCTTCGCCGTGGCGATGGTGCGCGTGCCCGAGACGGTGACCGTGAACTGGCTCGTGACGTCTACGCCGTCGAGGAACACCTTGGCCTTGCTGGCGTCGGAGAAGTCGACGTAGGCGGCCGAGGCCGTCCAGTCATCGGTGATGACGTAGTTGCTGAGCGCGACAGCGAGGTCGGCCGGAACTGAACCGTTCACAACAGCCGAGATCGCAGATCCCGGAGCGAACGTCTTGCCACCCACGCCGGCGGTGTTCGTGCCGTTGGGGTCGAATGCGGCCAGCGCGCCGGTCTCGTCCAGCACCCACACCTTGTC
>CALALQ010000462.1 GCA_937925595.1 uncultured Demequina sp.
GCGGGCTGCTGGGCGCGCGACGCGGTGGCGGCGAGCGCGAGGGCGGCGCCGGCGGCGAGGAGGGTAGCCCGTCGCGGGAGGGTGCGAGGGCGTCGAGCGTGAGCGAGCATGACACTCCCGGGGGCGGGCGGACGCTGCACGATAGGGATGGGGGGACGGGGCGCAAGCGCGGGGGCTCGCGGAGGGACCGCCTGCAGCGTTGCTCGCGTCGCCGGGATCGGCCGGGGCGTGCCGGGAGGCTGGTCGAACCGGCGTCGGCTCGGGAGGGGACCGGCGAGGCCACGTCGGTCGTGGCGCGGATCGCGCGGGGCGAGCGGAAGCTCCGGCATCCGGCGGCGTCGCGGTGCACGTGCCCGGCGTCGCCCGGATCACATCTCACCCGAACGGTACTTCGCGATGGCCGCGCACACGCACTACCTCTGGTTCGAGACCGAGCGGCGGCAGGAGATCATCGACATCACCGACGAGGTGGCCGAGCAGGTGGCGGCGTCGGGGATCGTCGAGGGGTACGTGCTCGTCTCGGCGATGCACATCAGCGCGTCGGTGTTCGTGAACGACCACGAGTCGGGGCTGTGGTCGGACATCCTGCGATGGCTCGAGGGGACGATCGCGCCGTGGGATCCGGGGCGGTACCGGCACAACGAGACGGGGGAGGACAACGCGGCGGCGCATCTGTGGAGCCTGACCGTCGGGCACGAGGTGATCGTGCCGGTGACGGCGGGGGCGCTGGATCTGGGGCCGTGGCAGCGCGTGTTCTACGGGGAGTGGGATGGGCGGCGGCGGAAGCGGGTGGTGGTGAAGGTGTTGGGGGAGGGGGCGGGGTGAGCGTGCGGGTGGGCGGTTCGGGGATGTTGGGTATCAAACGATGCAGTCCCGAGCCCTATCGGCTCGGGACTGCAAATCCCGCATCGTCGGTTCGATTCCGACCGTGTCGTGGTCGTGGGCGTTGTGTTTGCCAGCTAGCTGAACGCGCGCGGTGCCCGAAGCGCGAGGTAGCCTTGCTGCTCCCGGAGCTCCGCAGCGCGCGTCATGGCGGCTGAGGTCTGCGTTCCGACTGCTAAGCCGCAGAACGATTCGTGATGCAGCAGAGCCGGTTCGTTGCGAGGCTCGGGGGCGCGCGGTACGTTCGCCGTCCACTCCTGCACCCACAGAATGCCCGCGCCCGTTGCTCCAGTAGACCCCCCCCCAATCGATCACAGCGTCCGCGTAGTTCCTGACACCGTGGCCAGCGCCGAGATCTGGGCGTGGCTAGCGGCGCATGACTACGACCGCGACACCGCTGGTGCGCCCTGCAACGTCCTCTGCTACGCCAGCGCGGACACACCCCGCGTCCGAGGGGCAGCGCGGAGTATGACGCTGCTTTCGGCGGTTCGCAATGACGCTGCCGAGCCGTGGGCGTGAGACGTGGAGTTGTATTGGGTAGCCCAAGCCAAATCGAACGTGTGACCATGCCCGGGCACTTCTTGTACTCCACGAACTCGTACATCAAGCAGCTGATACAACGGCAGTTCCGGCGCGATCTCCACTACGTTTACTGTAGCGAAGTCTTCGATGCCCGGGTACACGGAGTGTACTCACCGTATGCTGAACTGCCGCCAAGTTCAAATCCTGCTGAGATCTACCGCGACTTGCGAGCCGCTTGCGCGAGCAAAGATCGCCATAACGAGAAGATCGCATCGGTCAAGAACTCGATACTCCGGCTCGCGAGCGAGTGGCAGGAGCGGGGCGAGATCACAGCGAGCGATGAAGCCGAAATCGCGTACATTCTTCGTGAATCGCAGTTCGACGATTGGCGCCCGATGATCTATGTCATCCGTCGCGACCTCGTCGAGCCACGCCTCCGAGAGGTTCCGATCACGGAGCGAGCTGGCCGCTGTATCGAGTACATCATCGAAGACCTGCGACGCGAAGAGTTCGACATGCTGGAGATTGCATCGTGACATCCGCCATGCAACACCTCGCGCGGCGCGACCGAGTCGCGCTGCTCCGCGCACTCTCAGCGGCCGTTGCCGCTGACTTTGATGCGCATATTGCCTCACAGAGCCGGGTAGACGAGTCGGCTATACAGGCTGCGCTTGTCGCATTTCGGAAACACCTCGGTCTGAAGCCTGAAGACAGATCTGAGAAGGCGCGCGCACGTTTGCTCAGCGCGTTCAACGAGGCGATCATCGACGCAACACTTGAGTCCGCGGACGTCGAGGAAGTCAGGCAGCGTGTTGGTCAACGAGGGCTGCTGCCG
>CALALQ010000463.1 GCA_937925595.1 uncultured Demequina sp.
GCCGCCGACTCTACCGACGGTTCGGCCGCCAGTTGGACCTGCTGATTCCCCGCCAACGGCAGCGTCGCCCCCCGACGCGGCGGTAGCCGCACAGGGCAGTGGCGTTGCCAGACGGCTCTGCCGTCGGCCGCTGAATGGAGGTGCCCCCGCAATCGTCTGCTTCACAGTCAGGCGTGGGGGCTCCGCGAACCAACGCAGTCGACTACCCTCTGATTGTAGGGGCGCTCGCGCGGGGACGGTCACCTCTGCCGCGTTCCCTATCGGCGATTCCGTCAGGGCTATCACCGTCGGTAGCGTGGTGTCGTGATCGCCACCGTTCCCGGCGACATTCGCGTCGATGCACCCCACTCCGCGGCACATCGGCGGCATAACGGCGCGACCGCCCCGGCGACTGACTGGGGCCAAGTCGGCGCTCACGCGTGAGGAGCAGGCATGGCTGATCTGGGCGTGCGTAGTGGCGCTGGGGATCCAGCGGCCAGCTCTGGCTCGACTCCGCAACACGGAGACCTCCTGCCCGGCGCCGCTTTGCGGGAACGCCTGCGTGCTGTTGCGCGCGAACTCACCGCGCTTCGTCAAGCGCTCGCCGAAACTTGCGAGATTGACCCGCTGTCCCGGGAATGGCCCCAGCTCGTGATCGCCGCCGAGCTGGTCGTTTCGGCCGCCGGCGGCTTTGCCGCACCGCCGTCCGAGGATGCCGCCCTGACACACTCCACGACCACGGAAGCGACAGAGACCGCCGAGGCTGATACCCAGGTCCCTGCCGGGCTCGAGGCCGTGCCTAGCGCCATCCTCGATGATCTCAGCGCTACGGAGACTCCGCCCGCCGACGACGAGCGCGCGGCGCTCGTGGCGGCGCTCCGTCCTCGTCTGCAGAACGCGCTGGACGATGCGCTGGCCGGCGTCTCACTTCCAGAGCTGCGCGCGCTCGCTGCCCACCCCGATCCGCTTGCGGCGCTGGTGCTCGTCGTCGGGCTGGCCGCGCGCGCGGAGGCCCTTGACCCGGTCGTATCGCAGGATGATGCGGCGCTGTTGCTGGCAGAACTGGGCGTGACGCGGGCCGCGATTCAGCACCTGATCACGGAGGACGTTTTGCCGGCGCGACCGCGGCGGTCGGACGTGCTCGTACTCTCAGTTGGCGAGGCGCTGGCAGCCGTCCGACACGTCCACAGGTCACCACGGAGAGGCGCCTGAAGGCGCTCGAGGACGAGAAGGGACGTCCAAAGAACGCCGTCGCCGATGAGACACCCGATCCGTCGAGGCTACGCAAGGACGTACCTTCGCGGCGTTCGTGTTGCGGACCGTTGTCTCCGAGGAGCTCCTCCCTCCTTCTCTCGTGCGCCACCCAACGTCGGCTGAGGCGCACGAGCGATCATGAGGGTGTCGCGTTACGGGTGCGTTGCTCCATCGGTCGGAGCGGTACGGAGGTCGAGCACACCGGCAGGTAGCTCGATCTCGCGCCCGGCAAAGCGCACCGCGATCACGAACTCGTAGACACCTTCATTCAAGGGACGTGTGCCGTCGACCCCTGTGCCCGTCCGGCGAGTGGGCGCTGCGACGTCGAGGAGAGCATCGACGTCGTCCGCCGTTCCTGTCGGCAGTAGGGTCTCCCCACGATTCACCGCCGCCGGGAACTCGGCGCCTGTCCCCTGCCACCGCAGCGCTCCGCGACGGCGGCGAGCACCGTACGCGTACGCTCGCAGGACCGGTCGGAGAGTCGACATATCCATGGGCGCAGATGTGTCGCCCCGATTCACCACGGTGAGCACGGCGTACACACCGACGTAGCCGCCCGCACCATCCCTGCGCTGGACCTCGGCACGGTACTCAAGGCCGCCGAGGAGCTCAGCGGGATACGGAGGACTGGCTGACAGCAGGTTGGCTGGGTACACGGACTCTCGGCTCCTGAAGTCGGGTTCCACAACGTGACCGGCGGCCCGAACGTAGCCCGGCTCGTCCAGCCTGTCCACCACGAACCTACCTGTTCACCATCGCATCACTTCCTCCCTTCACACCCCGCAACCGTCATGAGTCCGAGGTCGTCAGCGCCGCCGCCCAGCCCCCGTGTCATCGCCCAGGAGTTCGTCGAAACCAGCGGCTTCCCCTTGGAGGTCCGAGCCACAGACGCGTTCCGACAGGCGGGATTCACGTCGCTTTCGTCGTTGGTCTACGACAACCCGGCGACCGGCGATGTCGGGGAGATCGACAACTTCGCCTTCCGTGAAGCGTCGATTCCGGGCGAGGATCCCGGAGCATCCTTCCAGATCAGCTACGTGGTCGAGTGCAAGCGGTCGGCGGACGTCCCGTGGCTGCTCTTCCGAAGCCAGCCTGGTGGCGTGCTCGCGACCCCGTTCCTCCGTAGCGTCACGCTCCTTCAATCGCGCGGTGTGGGGTCGCTCCTATTCGCCCACGCCGGCGATTGGAAGGATCGCCTTCGCCTGACGGCGGAGATGCCCGGCGTGGCTTACCGCGTCCGGGCCGCTCGTACGGGCGAAGACGTCGCGTTCAAGGCGGTGAGCGGAGCTGTCCGCGCGGCTCGCGCGCAAGTCGAGTCCACCAGCCGGCAGCACGAAGCCGCGAAGCGGGAGCGCACTAGGCTCCCGTTCGAGATCTCCCGTCCCGTGGTGGTCGTGAGTGCACCGCTGTTCTTCTGCGACTTTGAGCCCAGCGGCCAGTTCACGTTGGAGGAGACCGAGCGGGGCTCCGTGCTCACGACTTCCACCGCTCCGACTCTGCCGCGGAGCGTCCTCGTCGACGTGGTGACGGAGGCTGGCCTTGCAAGCTATGCGGCCGAGCAGAATCTCATCGCGAGCGAGCTGCTCGATGCTCTGAATGCCCCGCTCAGGCGAGCCGCTGATCTTGCCGCCCGAGAGTATGAGCTGCGTGATCAGCGCGATGCTGCCAGCTCAATCTCGGTCGACCGACCGCGCTCCTGAGATGGCGTCAATCGAGACTCTCTCGCGATTGCGAGTAGCGAGGCGCGCGAGAAGAGGCGAGGCGGCAAGATCCGGTAGGTCCCTCTAGGATGACGCGCAGCCTGGCATAGCTCACGTCCGACCAATCCGGCGCCGAGTTACGGCTAGAGATGCCGGTGTCGATACCGGCGCTGCAGCCTCAACGCGAGCCCGACGACGAACTCGTAGCAGAAGCGTACGTCGTCATCCGTCGGTGGACGGCGGTTGCCACTGGACACGGTCCGCGGGTTGCCGGAGGCCATGATCATGACCGAGGGCGTGAGCGCTTGGAACCTGGTCATCTGTGGAGGGTCGACGTCGAGGGAAAGCCGATCAACCTCTTCTTGGAGCTGCTCGACAGATCGCATGAGCTGCTCGATGCCCCGCACCACCGTGCGAAGATCCATGTCCCGCTCGTGCCGGAGGCTCCGAACAGCCGTCAAATCTGAATGCTCCGAGGTCCGTCGAGGGTAGTACGCCCGGCGCAGGTATGCGTATGCCTTCGCGCTGGCATGTACGGCCCCCTCCCGATCCCCAGTCGCCGCCAGACGCTCTGCACTCTCGAGGTGCTCTCGCACCTCCGCAGCGGCGACGAGCCGGGACATCGAGATTTCGTCGAACTTGATCCCGAAGACGAGCGGCGTATTGTCGAGGAGGAAGCTAGTGACGCTGCCGTGGAGGGTCTCCACGTCGGGTGACGCCGGCCTGACGCCCTGATGCTTGAACAGGTTCCGCGTGTCGTTCAGTCGGCTCATGGCGAGCCGGTGGCCGAGCGTGGAGCCTGCGGGGAGCTTCGCGTCGATCAGCTCGAAGTAGTCTGCCAGATAGGGAGACTTCTTCGGGTTGGTCCTCGCCTGAACCCGGTCGGCCGCCACCTGCAGGAACAGGTCGACGCAGTCGTGGAGCAGCAGCACGGCAATCGCATTCATGGGTTCCGGCTGCATCGCCTGCTCGATCCCCATCCGGTACACGTGGCGGACGAAAAC
>CALALQ010000464.1 GCA_937925595.1 uncultured Demequina sp.
ACAAGCTGGTGATCCCGAGCCTGTTCCACCAGGAACCCCTTCGCAGGCGGATCCTGCTCACGCTCAACGTCAACCGAATCGTCGAGTACCTCCTGCGCTACGTGTACGAGCAGAACACCGAGAGGGTGGAGCTGATCTTCGATGAAGACGCCCCGATCGGCTCAACCCGCTACATGCGAACCTGGTACACGACCAAGCCCAACCTGCCCACCGTGCGATCGCAGATCAGTCATGTCGTGGGCGACAGCGCCTGGGAAGGCCATGCCGCCAACGTTTTCGAGACCTCGAACAACGTGGTGAGCTACGTCAAGAACGATCACCTAGGCTTCCAGATCTACTACATGTGGAACGGATCGAGGCGGCGGTTCCTGCCGGACTTTCTGGTTCGGCTGAAGAACGGGAAGACGCTGGTGCTGGAGATCAAGGGCGTCGATGACGATCAGAACCGGGCCAAGCGTGCGGCGTTGGGGGCGTGGGTCCAGGGCGTAAACCAGAAGGGCGGATTCGGCATCTGGACGCATGCGGTGGCGTTTGCGCCAAGCCAGATCGCGGATCTAGTGGCAGAGGCTGCGAAGTAACGTCTTCATGAGACGGAGCTTGGGCAGGAGGATATCCTTGTCCGAGCCCCGTGCTGTGCGTGCGCCGAGATCGACCATCAACGGGCAGAAGGTCGCCGGGCGCGAGATCAGGCAGTTGCTGACCCGAAGCGGCCGTCGATGGCGCGGAATCCCACTTCGATGAGTTCCGGTGCCCGTCAACCCAGCGTCGCCTCATTTGAGACAAGTTCCGATATGCTCTGCTCTATGAGCGCGCTACGAATTCGCATCGAGCTGAACAAGGGGCGAGTTGGTATGCCCTTTGGGAAGCTGGCGCGTGTGTGTCAGGAGGCAACCAAGTTCCTTGAGATGCTCTGCGAGGACTTGGAGTTGCCGGAAGGCGATGCGTGGCTCGCTGAGGAGTTTGAGAATGCCTCCCTGATGTTCGATGTTCGCCATGGGATTCAGATTGACCCTGTGGCTGCTGAGGTTGCAAGGCAGGCGATGGGGATGGTCTTTGGGGAGACTTCGGAGAACCTTCCGGTGGCGGTCAAGATCCGCACCGAGACCCGGCGTCAGTTCCGGAAGGTGACGCGCGCCCTCGACCCTGATGAATACATGCGCATCGGTGTTTATCGTGGGGACGAGCATCGCCCGGATCGCTGGTACAAGGTACAGCGATCTGATGCAGTCGAGCTGACGGAAGGCATCATCGACCGCGGTACCTACGGGGAAGTGCAGGGCGTCGTAAACGCATTCTTCAAGGAGGCCCAGCCTCCGTACGTGCGCATTCGCGAACTATCCACGGGCAACCTCGTGAAGTGCTTCTTCCGAGCCGATCAGTATCAGGCGGCCGTTGAACTGCTTGAGGACAAGGACGCTGTCGTGTTCGTTGAGGGGTGGCTGCGCGAGGACGCCTCCACGGGAGCCACCCGCGAGGTGCGAGTGGAAGACTTCACTCCGGCAGTCGAGTTCGATGAGAGAGCCGTTGAGGCGCTTTACGGTGCCGTTCCGGACTATACCGGCTCCCTGACGAGCGAGCAGTTTGTGGAGAGGATTCGCGGTGACCGATAAGCCTAAGATCTATCTCGATGCGGCGCCGATCATTGACCTTGTCAAGTTCAAAGTCGGTGTGGGGATAGATCTCGAGCGGGAGCGTGATGCGTGGCATCTGCAGCAGTTGCTGAAGGCCGCCCGTGCGGAGGAGGTCGAGATTTATACCTCTACTCTGACCGTGGCCGAATGCACCCACGTACAAGATCCGGCGAAGTTGGAACTGGCTAAGCCGCTGTTCCTGCAAGTCCTCACCTCCGGTCGAGGCGGCGTCAAGCTGGTTCAGCCGATTCTGTCCATCGTTGAGGACGCGAGGAATCTGCGCTGGTCGCATGGCATCCACTTGAAGGGCATGGATTCTGTCCACGCCGCAACAGCACTCAAGTTCCGCTGCGACGAGTTCTTGCATCGCGACGGGAAGATCAGCGGAGCGGGTGCGGCATTCCAAGCGCTTGGGATGCGCGTGTGCGCACCGTCTGATACGCAGTTCCTGCCCAATGAGTACCGGCAGGAGTCACTTCTGATGAAGGAAGTAGCGCCACAATAGCCGCCTCATGTAGTGGCTTGAGCTATGCGGACTACGGTGGTTCGGCAGCTTGGCTGGCAGCTAAGAACAGCTGGATCGCACCAACTTGTTTACGCTGCATAGCGCCTGGGAGAAGGAGTTTCCCCTGGTCTTTCATGTTGCGGTTGCCAGTTAGAACTGTGCGGAAAGCGGCTTTGCCTCCCCGGTGGATGCTTTGAGATCGTCGAGATAGTCCGCCCAGACCTGCATCATCTTCACGCGCTCCTTCAGGTACTTGGCCTTGTTGTAGATGCCGCGGATCTTGTCGGTGCCCTGATGCGACAGCTGTGACTCGATCACGTCGCCATGCCATTGCAGCGTTTCGTTGAGCTGTGTCGACGCAAGGTGCCGGTGACCTGAGTATGGAACTTGTAGCCAATCAGGCAGTGAGTCCGGGGTGGATGG
>CALALQ010000465.1 GCA_937925595.1 uncultured Demequina sp.
ACGTCATCCGGGGACGCAGCTTTTGGCGCGAAGTCCGCCAGGCGGCGGCATCACATCGCCCCCCCGTCCGCGGAAGGCGCGTCCTCGCGCCCAGCAGAGGGAGACGGTGCCGCACGTAGGCTGTCATGGTATGCGCGGACAAGCGCCTGAGAGAGGTTGGCGCGTGGCTCCCAGGTTTCTTCGCCGGTTTGCCAACGGACGAGATACTCGTGGCGGCGGCCGTTACGACGATGACCAAGGAGGCGGTCGACGAGGTAGTAGCCCTCGGGCAGGTCGGAGGCGTCCTCGTGCGGTTGGTTGGGAGCCGGTGGAGTGGTGGTTGGTGCAGCGGTGGGAGTCTCGGACTCGGGTGTCGGTCGGGGTGACTCGGCAGGTGTCGGCTCGTCAGGGGCCGACTGGGGCGGCCACGCCGAGCGGTACGGCTTGAGCCGGTTGACGTTGACAACGTCGCTGATGTGGCGGTGCCCTGGAGTCGCGATGCGTAGGGTCGTTGGGGTGCAGATCTCGGTGACCACGAATGGTCCTTGCCAGCGAGGTGAGAGCTTGGGTGACTTGCCGACGGTCCGGGTCGTGTCCTGGCGCCAGACGAGCATGCCGGGTTTGTACTCCGTTGGCGGCCGGACTCGGGAGTCGTAGGTGGCAGCTTGTCGGTGGCGGGCGTCGTCAAGTGCGGCGTTCGCCGCAGCGTGTGCTCGAAGGAGGCGGTCGTGCAGAGCCTCGACGTAGGCGCGCGCGTCGGCGGGGACTTGCATGTTGGCGTCGACCGGGGACGGGCGGTTTAGGGCGACGTCAACAGCCGACCGGGGCTTAACGCCGAAGAGCAACTCGAACGGGCTCGTGCCGATGGACGGGTGGTGGGCAGTGCGGTACGCCGCGAGGACTTGGGGCAGGTGCACGTCCCAATCGCGTTGGTTGCGGGCGGTGAAGGACGCCAGCATGTTGGCGAGAGTGGCATTGAACCTCTCGACAACGCCGTCCGTCTGCGGGTGGTAGGCAGTCGCGGTCGCACGGTCGATGCCCAGGTAGCGGCAGGCGGCGGTGACGAGTGCCGAGACAAAGTTGCTGCCGCGGTCCGTGAGCAGGCGAGAGGGTGCGCCGTAGCGTGAGACGATCTCGTTGACGAGCAGACGAGCGGCGGTTGCGGCGTCGTTGGATGGCACGGCGAAGGCCTCGACCCATTTGGTGAAGTGGTCCGTGAAGACCATGACGAAGGAGTTGCCGGACTCGGTGGCGGGAAGCGGGCCGAAGGTGTCCAAGTTGACCGTGTGCCACGGCTCGGTCACGACGACGGGTTGGAGCTCGCCTTGGGTGGCACGGCGCGGCGACTTGAACTGTTGACACGCGCGGCACCCAGCGACGAATGTGGTGACGTCGCGGACGAGGCCGATCCAGAAGTAGCGCTCGCGCACCCGGTGGATGGTCTTGAGTTCGCCCAGGTGGCCTGCAGTTGGGATGGCGTGGGAGGCGTGCAGGATCTCCTGGCGAAGTTGGACTGGGACGAAGAGGCGCGGCGTGCTGGTAGCCGTCGACGAGTTGTCGATGTAGTACAGACGGCCGTCGAGCAGCGCGAGATGGTCGAGTAGGCGGGGAAAGCCCGGGGGCGGTTTCGGCGGCGTCTCGGAGGAGCCCTCGAGCCAGTTGATGTAGGCGAGGAGTTGGGGGTCTTGACGCTGAGCTTGCGCGACGCGATCTTCAAGCGGCGGGCCAGGCTCGGAGCCGGGGGTGGGCGCCGAGGTGGGTGCGCTGGTCGTCGTCTCCGTGTTGGTGGCGCTCGCGAATGGTGCGCCGTTGGTGGCGGTGGTGGACGCCGGCATCGGTTCGGCCGACGAGATGATGGCGACGACCGGGAGGCGGGACAGCGCGTCAGCGTCTTGATGCTTGGCGCCGGGGCGGTGGACGACCTTGAAGTCGTAGGGCTGCAGTTGTAGGATCCAGCGGGCGAGGCGGCCTTGAGGGTCGCGCATGGTCTTGAGGTACTGGAGGGCCGAATGGTCGGAGACAATGGTGAAGGGCTTGCCGAGCAGGTAGTGGTGGTGCTCGCGCACGGCCCAGACAACGGCGAGGCACTCGCGTTCCGTCGCACTGTAGTTGCGCTCGGCGGCGCTGAGCGTGCGGCTGGCGTAGGCGACGGGGTGGCCATCCTGCACGAGTACGGCGCCGACAGCCACGTTAGACGCGTCCGTGTGGAGCTCGAACGGCTTGGAAGGGTCGGGGTAGGCGAGGACGGGCGCCGTAGCGAGGAGCGTGCGCAGGGTCTCGAAGGCGCTTGCGCACTCGGGCGTCCAGACGAACGCGACGCCCTTGCGGAGGAGATTGTTGAGCGGCTCGGCGATATGGGCGAAACGCGGGATGTGGCGCCGGTGGTAGTTGGCGAGGCCGAGGAAGGAGCGCAGCTCTTCGGTGTTGGTCGGGTGCGGCATGGCGCTGACGGCGGCGATCTTGGCGGGGTCCGGGCGAATGCCGGCGGCGCTGACTACGTGCCCGAGGAAGCGGCACTCGCGCTGGCCAAACTTGCACTTGGCTAACCGCAGATGCAGGTTGACCTCGCGGACGCGTTGGAGCACGGCGCGTAGGTTCGCGAGATGCTCATCGGGGTTGCGGCCAAAGACGATGATGTCATCGATGTACGCCATGACACCTTGCATCCCGGCGAACGCCCAGTCCACGAACCGCTGGAAGGAAGGTGGGCCGTTGATTCCGCCGAAGGGCATGACCAGCCATTCGAATTGACCGAATGAGGTGCGGAAGGCCGTCTTCTCGATGTCGTCGGGGTGCACCGGAATCTGCCAGTAGCCACTTGCGCAGTCGAGCGTCGAGAAGACTTGGGCGCCGGCGAGCCGGTCGAGCAGGTCGTCAATCCGGGGAAGCGGGTATCTGTCCGGCACCGTGACCTCGTTCAGCTTCCGGTAGTCGCAGCAGAACCGCTTGGAGCCGTCGGGCTTGTCGACGAGGACGACGGGTGCGGCCCACGGCGAGCACGAGGGTCGGATCAGCCCCGCCTTCAGCAACCGGTCAATCTCGGCTCGTTGTAGCTCCGTTTCGAAGGGGCCGGAACGGTACGGCCGCACGGAGACCGGTGCGGCGGTGCCTGTATTGATACGATAGAATGTTGCTGACGTGACGCCCGGGCGCCGGGGGTCGGCCGCGAAGGCGTCTAAATGGTCGTGCAGTAGCTGCAGGAGCTGTTCGCGCTCGTGCGGAGGAACGTCGGCCACGATGGCCTTGGCCGCGTCCTCTGCTGTTGGGGCCGGCACATCTGGATGTGGTAGGCTGTCCTCCGCGTCGGCGATGAGGGCCAGCGTCCGAGTGTGGAGGGGTGTTGGCGCCGTCTGAGACGCGACTTGCCTCTCCTGGCGGGCTGATTGCTCGCCGGCAACCGAGGGTAGGCTTGGGGCCGGCAGAGTCGACGGTGCCTCCGGCGGTGGCAGTGGCGGCGGCACGAAGGGGACGTCGGCGTCGGGGAGCACGACGCAGCCGCGCGGCAGGGAAACGTCCGCGCCGAGGTGCTTGATGATGTCGGCGCCGAGCACGACCGGGTACGCCAGCCCTTCGACCACGACCAGGGGCCACTCGACGGAGGTGGCGCCCAGACTAACGAGGCAGGTGCGTGTGCCGTGGGTCGTCACGGGAGTGCCGTTGGCGGACGTCAGTGGTACGGGCGTGCGGTCGAGAGTGCCCGTGGTGTGGCGCGAGTCGATGCACGAGCGGCTGGCCCCAGTGTCGACCAAGGCCACCAGCGGCACACCGTCGAGCGTGAGTGCCACGCACGGGGGTGGCAGACTCGAGGGGCGCACGGCGGCGAGGAGGCCCGAGGCGGCAGCCGGTGGCGGGCGGGCGGGGGACGCAGGCGCAGGCGCGGCAGCGG
>CALALQ010000466.1 GCA_937925595.1 uncultured Demequina sp.
CCATGTGGTTGAGGATGAAACTGTGACCGAGGTCCACAACGGCCACGGCCTGGCCTACCTGCAGGACACCGCCCGCCGCCGCGGCAATGTCTTCGAGGCGCTGGTCGAAGCGGTCAAGACCCACAGCTTGGGCCAGATCAGCCACGCCCTGTACGACGTGGGTGGGGAGTACCGCAGGAATATGTGACAGAGATGCTCCGTAGATGCGTGGACGTGGACACAGACGTGCCCGCGAGACGCTGCGCGACTGGCGGGTTTCTCGACGGTGTACGACATCGCTCCCGGTCCGCTACCGGTGTGGCCGGAGATCGTCGCGCGTCGGCGGTGAGGGCGACGGGATCTGGCGAATGGGTCAGGAGATGGCATGACCCACTTCTGGCGCTCCACGACCGGTGACCGTCTTCGGATCGAGAACAGGTTCACCATGCTCGTTGAAGCTGCCGCGCGTGTTGGGTTTCACCCGGCTCCAATCACTCGGCACACTGTTCGATGAATCTGTCCATACGTTCTTCGTCCCACATCTCAAGCTGGGCACCCGCGGCACGAATGTTCAGGGCCTTCATGAAGTTGCGGAATGCCGACTCCGAAGCTGCCAGCCGCGCATCACGTTCAAGGCGCTTCACAATGGCCCTCGCCAAGGGAAGCCTCGTTCCGACTCGGGCACGCTCGATCAGGTTCGAGCGGATGTCCGCCCTTGAAAGAATCAGTCGCAGTGCCTGCTCGGGATCATCAGGTTGGATTGCAGAGGCGATATGATGGTTCCACCACAGCCGGGAGAGCGCGTGGTCGTCCCGGCATTGAGTCCAGGTCGATGCGAAGAAGTGGGTCCGGATGGCTTGGGCCATCCTCTCTTGTGGAACGTTGCGAAGCCAGCGTTCACGCGCGTAGGCAATCCCCTCGATGTGACTCAAGCGGATCCAGACTCTGTTCTCCCGCGCGAGGCTCGGCGTCAGCGAAGCCAGTGTGAGGCCGACCAGCATCGAGTTCTGGACCTCGGCATCACGACCCTTGTCGGGGGTCAGCTCTTCGAGCGGTGTGAGGTCGGCCTCGATCGAGAGCGGGATGCGCCAGTCCCCGCTGGGCTCCAGATCTTCAAAACCGGATTCCATGTACCGGTTCAGATGTTCTTCGACGTTGTCTGAAAGGAAATCCGCGGTCTGTTGACCGACGTAGAGCAGCTTGCTCATTTGTCTTCCTCGTTGAACAGGGTGCCCAGCAGTCCGACAGGGCCCTCGAGGAGGCGCTGTGCGGCCCACGCGAGGTCGGTGTTGGCGTCAATCGTGATGCCCTCATTACTGCATCGGGCTTCAATCACCCGATGCCAGCGGAGCCCCTCGTTCCCTGATGTCCGCATCGCGTCAAGTGCGTTCATCACCGCCGGCAAGAACAGCGACGGCAGAAGAATGTCGCGAATGCTGCTGCCACGAATGCCGTAGATGGTGTCGTAGAGCTTGCGGTTCACCTCGATCTGGATGGCCTCGGTGTCGAGTTCGATCTGGAACATTCCGTCCTCCATCTCGTCATTGGCGATTAGGCGGAAGATCGACTCCATCGGGAGCAGCTTGTCCAGGCCGGCCTCGAACCAGTGGATACTGCTGGCGGCGACAACGTGCCCTGCCTGCAGAGCTCTTGTATGGTCTGGATAGTCGGGCGCGATATGCGGTGAGCGGAGGACGGCGCCGTCCTCTGCTGCCGCGATGATTGCCTGGATCGCCACCCGACCGCGCAGTTCGCCCCGTTTGAACTCGAGAGTAAAGGTTGTTCCGGAAAGCGGTACGAATCTCTGGAAGTAGGTCTCGAGGGATTCAATCACGATCCCGACAGTTGCCTGGCTGCTCCGGATGAGTTCCTCTACTGCGTCATCGTCCAGAACGTAGTGGCCACTGAGGACGACTTCGCCGGCCTCTGGCGCTTCCTCGACCTCCAGCGAGATATCGAAGATCCGGTCTCCGTAGTCGTCTGTATGCGGGGAGAGGACAGGATGGGCGAACGCGGTGGTCGGCCTAATCAGCATTGGCGGACTCCTCTTCAACCCTCGAGAGCACGACACGGATGGGACCCGTATAGGACTCCGAGAATTCAACGGTCAAGGTCTTCCTCTGTCCCTGCTCGAGCTGGATTGAAGGTGTCTTGGCGCATCCGTGGCCGTCGATCGAGACCACGTCCATCGGTTCGTCGCTGGCAGCACCGATCAGAAGCACCTCCAGCCGTGCCAATCCCGACTCCTCCGGCTCGAAGCTGATGGTTCGGGTGTCGGCTCGCCTGGCGTCAGGCAGATGCGTTCGCAATGAACGGAACGCGATGTTCCTGCCGCCGCGTCCGCCCAGTAGACCCCGGCCACGTCCCGAGCGGGTGCCCGATGTGCGGCCACTCCCCGCGCCTGTTGCCTTACGCCCCCCGGCCGATCCGCTTTCGCCCTCGGGACCAGCTCCGCTCGGGCGGGCCGTGGTGGTCTTCGGCTTGATCCTGATGCGCTCGGGGTTGGTCTGGGTGTTTGCCGGGTCGGGAATGTCCTTCCCCGACTCCGGAGTTGAGAAGAAGCGGTTCATTTCGTCGAGCAGCATTTCCGCCTCGGGAGGTGTCGAGGTTTCCTGCTTGATGATCTCGCGGATCCAGGCGCCCAGCTTCCTCATTCCTGCCCGGGCCTGTCGCTTTTCCCGGGGGTCGTCTAGCCGGTCCGCGGAGAGCTCGTCGTGGCGCGGATTCTCCAGATCGCGGACTCGGCCGCTGGTCCTGATATCGACGGGTTCCACCACACCCACGAAGTCCCGCGAAAGGCTGAATCGCGCGAGAGGGTGCCCGAAATGTCGGAGGTTGTCCGTGAGATACATCCCGTTGCGGAGAAAGCCGATCTTGCGAGGCAGTCCGGCGCCTTCCAGAAGACGAAACCTGAAAACACCGACACCGTCGAACTGCTGCTCGAATGTCCGCGTTTCGGGTGAAACCAGGGCTTGGTAGAGTGCCGCGGCGAAAGCAAGGTCGGCAGATGAGCCTGTATCCTCCGCAGCCTTCAGCACCCTGTCATGCTTGAAGAGCGCGCCCAGAGTGGACGGGTCGATCTTGATCGGATCTCCGTCTTCAGGGACAACGCTGAAGGAGACGGCCCCTTCGAGAATGGCCGCGAAGAAGTTGCGGACCAGCGACTCTGTCATCTGCCATTCCCAGCCGTCCTCGTTCAGGAAGCCGAGGGACGCGACCGTGGTCCCGGTTTGAGTCCGGTGCAGCCAGTCAGGCAACTCCGCGGCATCAGAGACAGGGTGGAAGTCCGGTTGCCCGCAGTAGCCGATTCCCCGTTTCTCCGCCCCCGCGGAGTCGGTATGGGAGACGAGGATAGCTTTGCCCTGGGCAAGGAATTGTTGCGAGGGGCCATCGCTATACAGGGTGGAGTAGAATACGGTCCGGAACTGGGATACCGCGAATGCGGCGTTCTTACCGATGCCGAACGAGCCGCCGGCATCCGAACTGCTCTTCTGGCTGACGCCGGAGCCTTTCACCAGTGCATGGAAGGGTTTGCCGGGAATGGACGGCCCAACGAGTCCTGTCGTCCCGTAGTCTTCCACCGCGAGGATGCTGATGGCCGGCCTCCGGATTGCCGCACAGGCCAGCTCGAAGAACTGCGTGTCCTTGCGGATGCGCCGACTCTTGGAGCGCTCGAGGCAGGCGTCAAGTGCCTTCTGCAAAGCGTCCGCCACCGGAATCGAATCACGAGGAATCGACATCTGGCGGAACACCATCTGGATAGGCTGGTGTCCGCCATCGTCGCCCTTCAGGCAGGCGTCAAGACTGTTCTGGGCGCTCTCCCGGGCCAACCCGGGAAAAGGCGATCCCTTGAACATTTCGATGCCCGCGTGTCCAAGGCCTTCCTCTTCCTGTCCCTCATTAGCCAGGAATCGCCACTCCAGCGTCATGTGTTTCCCCTGTTTCCAGAATCTGTGTCGGTGAGCCTGATCAGTTGTGGCCGTCGGCCCCTTATCTCGCTGTCGAAGAACTGCCTGAACGTCAGAACGTTCGGCTGGTCGGCGTAGACCGTCTCGCCGCTCTCCCTCAGTGATTCCGGCACGACCAGCTTGATTCCCGCATCAGCCATCTCCGTAATTGAAGTGGCAGCCACGCGGTCGTCTACTGTGGCCAAGTAGACGTCGCAGTTGAGTCGCTCGCGGCTGACTTGTTTCCACCGTTCCCGAAGAGTGGTCTTGGCCGCAAGTACGAGAGCGTCGTCATGAGACCGGCGCTTCCGACGAAGGGTACGGCAGTCCGGCATCACGAAGTCGGGTCGGCGGCCACCCGTTACAACCTGCTCCTCGTACCGGATATGCCCGGCGTCGAGGGCGGCGGCGATGTGCTGTTCAAACGACCTGCCGGCACGGCTCTTCCGCTGCTGACTGGCGCTAAGCAGGACCGAATCGACTTCCGGGTACCGTCTCACAAGAGCGGAAGGAAGGTCGTCGCCGTCAGAGAGCAGCGCCAATAGCTCGGAAGCGCGTCTTCTCAGTTCATGGCGCCTGTAGAACCGGTACTCGATCTCCCGGCTGATCTCCATGATTGCATCGCCGGGCGCAGCGATTTTCCACGGGTCGAATGACTCCAGTCCCTTGGTTCTGAGCCACTGGTTTCGGGCCTGTCGGGCAATTGTCGCCGGGTCCGGCATCACAGCGTATCGTGCCACCACATCCGCCAGAGTGCCGCTCCTGATTGCCGCTCTGAACTCTTCAATAAGCTCCTCGAGCTCGTCGTGTTCAGCTTGCTTGGCCTTTGTGATCGCATCCGCGCGAAACAGGGCATAGTGGAAATCGACCGGAAGATCCAGGACCGTTTCCAGGATCTCGGCCTCTTCGCCGGAAGAGTCAAGCGTCGCCATCCACCAGCGACACCCGGCGAGCGGCGCGGAAAAGCGTCCCGCGAGCAGCAGCGAAGCGGGGGTGAGTCCGCGAAACAGCGTCCTCGGGACGCAGGTGCAGTGCGCCTCGGATCTCTTGTTGCTGAAGTGCCGCAGTTGGGATTGCGTGACTTCTCCCGTCTGGGGCCAGAGCACCGGGATTTCGGCGTGGAAGATGTGCGGCTTGGCCGGATTATCCGCGAGCAGCGTCGGAAAGAAGCCCGCTTCCCGGATTGGACGGGGTACGTAGAAGCCTGCTTGGTTGCTCCCCTTCTCGGGCTCGGCCCACGACGTATCGTTCTGTGCAAGCTTCTTGACGAACAGCTCGTCGCTCTGGCCTGCAAGACTCTGGATCTTCCACCACAGGGGAGATCCGTCCGCCGCGGTTTCGGCGCCCCTGCCCTCGCCGAAGTCCATTTCGAACTGCTTCCTCATCCGCTCCCCCTAGCACGAATGCGTTCCGCGAGAGAGATGATGACGTCTCTCACTGCTTCCGTCGAGAGGCCCCGGAGCTGGCATTCCCACACTGTCTCCACATGCCAGCCCAGCTCCCTCAGCTGAGCCACCGTCCTCAGATCCCGGGAGCGGTTCGCATCAACCTTGGTCTTCCAGAACTCCGTTCGGGTCTTGGGCAGCCGGAAAAGGTGGCAGTCGTGCTGGTGCCAGAAGCAGCCATGGACAAACACTACTGCCCGGTACTTCGGCAGAACAAGGTCCGGGCGCCCCGGCAGGCGGGCTCCCCCAAGCCTGTAACGGAAGCCAAGAGCGTGGAGGCCGCGCCGAACCTCCAGCTCGATCTTGGTGTCCTTGCCGCGGATCCGCGACATCAGCGCGGAACGGCGCTCCGGGCTGATGATGTCGGCCATCAGGCGGCTTTGCGGGACCGCTTTGCGGGCGTGCTCTTCTTCTCCTCCAGCAGGTGCGGCACCATGATCCGGGCAACCTCGGCAATCACCGGTACCACCACAGAGTTGCCGAACTGCTTGTAGGCACGGGTATCGGACACCGGGATCCGGAAGTCGTCACTGAAGCCCATCAGGCGGGCGCACTCGCGGGGTGTCAGACGACGCGGGTTCTTCCTAGGCCCGCGGGACACAAGGATTTCCGAGCCGTCCTTGTAGTAGCGAGCGGAGAGGGTGCGGGCGGTGTCTTTGGGCGTCACCAGACCGAAGCCGAAGCCATTGCCTTTCTCGCGGTGCTTGGCCGCATAGTTCTGCAGGTAGTCCCACAGTTTGTCGGACAGGATGTACTTGTCCAGCACCTTGCCTTTCGGGCCGCTAATGTACGGCCAGTCGGCGGGTTCGCTGCCATCCTCGCGGTGCAGAATGCTGCCGATCTTCGGGGCATCTTCGAAGGCGGGCAGCTTCAGTCCGTCCCAGCTGAAATCCACCGGATCGCGGAAGCCCACGATGATGATGCGTTCGCGGTGCTGCGGCACGAAATGCTTGCCGTTGATCACCCGGTGGAATACCTGGTAACCCAGCTCGTTTTGCAGCACTTCGATGATGGTCGAGAAGGTGCGTCCCTTGTCGTGACTGACCAGGTTCTTCACATTTTCTAGCAGAAAGGCACGGGGCTTCTTTCTTGCGATGATGCGGGCCACATCGAAGAAGAGTGTGCCCTGGGTCTTGTCGGCAAAGCCGTGCGGCCGGCCAAGCGCATTCTTCTTGGAGACGCCGGCGATGGAGAACGGCTGGCACGGGAAGCCCGCCAGCAGCACGTCATGGTCAGGCACATCGTCCTCGTGAACCCGGGTGATGTCGCTGGCGAAGACGTGGTCGTGGCCGTCATGGAAGTTGGCGGCGTAGGTCTTGCGTGCGTAAGGGTCCCACTCGCTGGTGAACACGCAGCGTCCGCCCTGCTGCTCGAAAGCGGTGCGGATGCCACCGATGCCGGCAAACAGATCGATGAAGCTGAACCTGCCTGGCTCGGGGCTCGGCTCGCCTAGCGGGAGAAGACGCTGGCGGATGGCATCGGCAATATAGGGTTTGGGTTCCGTCTCGCGGATCTGCCAGCGACGGACGGTCTTGGGATCCACTCCCAGTGCGAGACCGACTTCCTTGTAACTGAATTGCTTGAGGGCTCTTTCGAGCAGCTCGTAGACTTCCATTGCGATCTCCGGGAATGTTGCGGACATTCTGTCCGTAAACGTCCCATGGGGGAAGAGGGCAGAGCAACGTATCCGGGACCCATCTCATAGGCTGCGACCACGCGTTTCCCGGCAATGGCCTACCGGTATGCCCCGGCCCGCGCCGGACCAGTTCGCTGCGACGGTAGACGCGCTGCACGGTGACCACGTCGTGGGCGTCGCCGATGGCGGCCAGCGCCGGGACGTCGGGTTGCACCAGCCGGCAGCGAGCTAAAGGGGACGGAGGCAATTAATTTCGCTGCACACCCGCTAGCTAACTTG
>CALALQ010000467.1 GCA_937925595.1 uncultured Demequina sp.
ACGAACCGGGATGTGGCGCAGCTTGGTAGCGCACTTGACTGGGGGTCAAGGGGTCTACCCCGCTCCGGTCGGCCCGAACAACAGAAAACTGAAGCGACGGGCTGTGGCGCAGCTTGGTAGCGCACCTGACTGGGGGTCAGGGGGTCGCAGGTTCAAATCCTGTCAGCCCGACGTAAAAGCCCAGGTGAGAGTAGGTTTCTCGCCTGGGCTTCATCATGTCCGGGGGTCGTTCTCTGTGGTCCCCCTCTGGTCCCCCCGGCGCTCTCGCCGGTGGTCGCCTGTGGACGAACTGATCGCCCAGAACCCGCGTCCTGTGGATAAGGGGACCAAAAGGGGACCAGAACGCTTCCGGGAGCACTCCCGCGGGCGTCGGAGCGCATCACAGGCCCCTGGTCGCGGGGCTGCTGCGCCGGGCGTTCTTGCGTTGTCCGGCGGTGGAGAGGAAGGCGTTGGCCTGCTCGGCGGCGGAGGCGAGGTGGCGGTCGTCGGGGTGGAGATAGCCGCGCGTGGTCTCCATCGAGGCGTGCCCGAGGATGTCTTGCAGTACGTGCAGCGGGATGCCCGCGTCGGCCATCCAGGTTGCCCCGGTGTGGCGTAGGCCGTGCCGGGTGAGGTCGGGCAGTCCGAGCTTCGCGACGATGCCGTCCCAGTTGGTGGCGTCGCGGACGGTCGCGGTGGTGAGATAGCCGCCCTTCGGGCCGACCAGCAACGAGTCCTCGGGCTCCTTCCCGTCGGTGAGGCGTTCGAGCACTGGCCGGAGTGGTTCGAGGATCGGCACGCGGCGTTCTTTGCGGCTCTTGGTCGGTTTTGTAACCAGGCCGCCTTTGCCGGGGAAAACCTGCCGGCGGATCACGACGAGGTTCTTGCCGTAGTCCACGTCCCCGACCTGCAACCCGGAGACCTCCGAGGACCGTGCGGCGAGTAGCGCGGCGAGCATCACGAAGTCGCTGTAGGACTGATGCGCCTTGCCGCACGCCCTGGCGAGGCGGTTGAGGGTCTTCATGTCCGGGATTGCGTGCGCCCGTGGGGAGGTGTGTTCGGCGGACTGGCCGCGGAAGGCGTTGCGGTTCAGGCTCCGCTTGGCGCGGTTCTTCGCAGGATTGATCTGGATCAGCCCGCCTGCCGCCCCAGCCACGTCGCCAGCCGCTCCGCATCCTCGCGCCGCACTGGCCCACCGAGGCGCGGCCGAGGCGCGGGCCGAGGATCAAGGAAGTCTCGCAGCCGGCCCGCATCTATCGGCCAGGCCGCACCGGCCGCGAGCTGCTCGACCCGGTACGGCGTGCGCAGGCCGTCGAGCCATAGCAGCGAGGGCGGGGCGATGATGTAGCCGCCGTCCCCGCGACAGTCGATGCCGACCTTCCCTGCCTGCCAGGACCGTTGCGCCTGGTTCGGGTCGGCTGGAAAGTAGGCGTGCTGGCCGCCGGTGGGTGTGCGCACGACCGCCAGCGGCTCGGGGATCAGCCCGGCCCGGGCTGACCGCGCGTAGGCGGCGTACCCGTTGACGCCGTGCACATCCACGTCGATCACTACCAGCCCCGAGACGGCACCGGTCGGGATGCCGATGTTCGCGGCCGGCCGCGCCCGCCACCACGCCTCAACACGGCTCGGGTCGATGCTGGCCTCGTGGAATCCGCGCTCCGGGATCGGCCGCTTCCCGGCCGGCGCACAGGGGAACACCGGAACTCCGGCCCGCGCCAGCTCACCAGCCGCGACCGGCAACGGTGCCCCGTCGAGCTGACCGGACACGGCGGCAGCCGTGGCGGGGGTGACCATCACAGGCCCCGTCCCGAGCCGACTGAGGCCGCCGGCGTCTCCCGCTCCGGCAGCGGCTCGACCTGGCGCGCGGCCTGCTCTGGCGTCTCCTGGGCCTGCGGCGTGTGCTCCGGGCCATCGACACGCAGGGACAGCGGGTTGCCGTTCCCGAGCTGTGTGGTGTCGAGCTTGTCGAGAATGTCGAATGCGGTGCTGCGCACCTGCTCGCCCGTGGCGCGGACCACCGCCACGGGGTCTTTCCCGTCCACGTTGCTCGCCCATCCGGCGACATACGGGATCGTGTAGTCGCTGGTGTCCATGCCGTGTGCGGCGGCGATCATCAACGCGACCGACTCCGCGCGTACCTCGCTGATTCCTCGATGCTCGCGGGCGTCGTCCCGCTGATTCGGGCCGTCCAGCCGGACGTGCGCCAGCTCGTGCGCGAGGGTCTTGACCTGCGCGGCCGGGTCCATGTCCGCGCAGACCATCACTTGCCGGGTCTCGAAGTCGATGCAGCCGTTCGCGCCCCGTTCGATGCGGTCGCGCGGCATCCGCAGCACCTCGAACCCCAGCGACTCCGCCTGCTCGGTCAGGCCCTCCCACAGCCCGGCCGGGGCTTCGCCTTCCAGCAGCCTCGGACGGGGCAGCTCGGGAAGCGGTGCGCCGTGCGTCCTCGACACGTCCCACACATAGGCCGGGACGACGCTGACGATCCGCCTGCGCACGACTTCGCCCGGTCGGGGCTTCTCCCACTTCCCGAGCCGCCGCCACGACGCCGGATCGCGCGGGGTCGCCGATGCGAACCTCGCCTTGACCGGACCGCGAATCCGATAGCCGCCGTCCTTCTCCGGCCAGCGGCCCATCTTCTGCCAGTCGTTGTACCCGGCAACCCAGGTCGGCGTCGGTGTCGGCACCCGGCCCTGTTCGTAGGCTTCGAGATGCTGCGCCCAGATCAACAGCGTGTTGTTGAACGAGCGGGTCCGGAACCTCGCGGCGAACTCGATCGCACGCCGCCAGTCATCGCCCGACACCAGTTCCTCGACCGAACGCACGATGCGTTCTTCCAGCGCATCGAGCGTCACTTGCCGCGCCGCCTGCTTGTCCTCGTTCGCAGCCATCGCCTGACCTCCCTCCGCCAGGGCCACTCCGAGTGGGAGTAACCGTGCGACCGCGAGGTACGCCGGGCGGATCAGGAAGACAAGACGGACGACGGAACAAGACTGGCGACCGTCAGCTCCGCGACGAACCCGACGAGTCTCTACCGGCCTACCGGATCGGAACTGGCCCTGGGGCCTGCGGCCACCGATCCCGCGGCTATCACCCGGACAGATGCGTCCTTCACCCGGCCACTTGCGTGGACGTCACCCGATGCATCGTCCGGTAGTCGCTGGGAGTAAGGCCGACGCCGCGGCGGAACTGGCGAGCGGCGAAGTCAGGATCGCTCCAGCCCACCTCCTGAGCGATCGCCGCAACAGAGCGGGACGTCGTGCGTAGAAGATGCGCCATCCGCTCGGCTCGCTGCATGGTCAGGTAAGCGATCGGTGACTTCCCGTACGCCTCAACGAAGATGCGGTTGACCTGTGACTTCGACAGATGTACTTCATCTGCCAAGTCCGACACGGACCAACGCCGCGCCGGGTCCGTCCGTAAGAGTTCAGCGACCTTGCGCGCTTCTGTGCGCAATGGCGCAAACCGACGAACACGAGGTAGGGAGGGTATCGCGGTCGCGCGCTGCGTCGGGGATGTACGGATCGGTGAGGTCTTGACAAAGGGAGTCACGACATGAGCGATGCTGAACCACAATGCCTGCATTCGATTGAAGTTCTCCGCGAATCGGCCATCGATACTGAGAGCAACCAGCTCATCGAGACGCGGCATCAGCATACCCGCTCGATCTTCGCCGATATGAAGTACCTGCGCAGGCTCGGCATACATAGTCTCGGCAAAGCACTGCGCGTCGAGGCGGTCCCGTAATATGCCGACGTGTTGCCAGAAAATCTGGTCAATCAAGTAGTCGGTGTCGAGATAGACCGTCGTCACAGTTGCACGACCCTCGGGCTCACCCCCAAGCAGTGTGTTGGCCCCCAGGAGAATCACGTCCCCAAACTTGACCAGCTTCTGCTTGAACTCGCTAAACAGGATAGCGCTTCCATCGCGAACGACGATGACCTGAACGCAGTCGTAGGCCAACGGCCCGACCGGCTGGACGATGATGCGGTTCCGGGCGAGGATGGGTGCGAAACCGCGGAGACTGCAGGACTCGTGTTGGTTCGACGCCGCGACCGATTCGGGCTCATCAACCGCATTCCGGGGATGGGATTCCTGACCACCTCTTTCGCGGGCACCAGACGGACCGCGCTGAGGACTGCGCGACGGGCGGGTCTCGACAATCCCGCGACTAATCGACCGGTTCGAGCCCAACGAACTTCATCCGGTCCTCGCCGTAGAAGCATGTCTGCAAGGCGAATGAACCGTCGAGGCCAAGTAGGTCATCGGTGGTCGCCCAGGTCTTTGGCGTGTGGCGGATATCAACCACTTGATACACCTGATCGCTACCCTCGACCTGCACCCGTTGGCCTATCTCCCAGGGGAGCAGGACGTCGCCTTGACAATTGTTGTGAGCTGCCCATACCGGCGGAACGCCCTCCCGCTCGTAGGAACTCATCTCCGTGAACGTTCCGTCGCAGCCGTCTAGTTCGTGCACGCCACCCGTGGCGCCCAAGTCCACGGTGGGCAGGTCTCCGAACGCGTCCTCCCGCGCGGCATGGATGCTTCCCGTGACCGCCGTCTTCACCGTCCCGTACACATACTCGACCCGCTCCGGCGCGGCGAGAAGGCCTACCAGCAGCGCCCCGCCAGCGAGGACGAGGACCGTCCCCGCCGCCGCGCTGAGGAACCCATGCCAGCGCCGCGGCGGTGGCTTACTCCGTCCGACTGTCTCCCGCATGCTCCGAACCCCGTTCCGCACGTTGACCAACCTCATGTTCGACTATCCATGATAGTTACTATCTCGCATAGTCGTATGGTTCAGCCTGTCTTCGCCGGCCGCCGTGGGGTAGCCGCCTCCCGCCCGGTTCGTGACCTCTGCGGCCCACGCGGTCCGAGAGGAGTGGGCTGCGCGAGGAGCGATCGGCGGGCGCTGCACAACCGTCCGGAGAGTCCGCTTGCCTCTGTCGCGGAGACCTCGTTCGCGACGCTGCGATGACAAAGTTGAGATCGCGATACCCCCGGGGGTATAGTGGAGTCATGGGCGCGACCGAGATCAGGCGAGAGAACCCGACCCGGGTGGTCGAGGAGAGCTCGCTGCCGATCCTGGGCTTTTGGGCCGACCACCCACTCGACGACGTTCCTGACAGTCAGAGGAGTTTCGCCTATGTCTGACCGACAGCTCACCTGCGCCCCGGCATGCCGCGCCGGCGTATGGGGGCGGCTGAGCCGTGGAGCCGTCGCCCTGATCGTCGGCGCGTTCGGTGCATCCATGCTGTCGACGGACCCGGCGATCGCGGTAGCCGCCGGCGTGATGGCCACCGTCATCGCGGTCATGGCGGTCACTGGAACATGCCCGACGAGCTGGCTCACCACTCGTCGGCAGCCTCAGACGCCGCAGCACACACTCGACATCCCCGATGCCCGGCAGCACGTCGACCTGACGAGCGCCCCCGTCCCGAACAGGAGTTCTCATGTCCACGAGTGACCCCGACGCCCAGCGCCGCATCCTCAACCGGCTCCGCCGCGCCCGCGGCCAGCTCAACGCCGTCATTGACGCGGTCGAAGGCGGCGGGTCGTGCCGGGAGGTGGTGACCCAGCTCGCGGCGGTCTCCTCGGCGCTTGACCGTGCCGGGTTCGCGATCATCTCCACCGCGATGAAGGACTGCATCGCCGACCCCGACGGCACCAACCGTGCCGACGACATCACCACCGAGGAGCTGGAGAAGCTGTTCCTCACGCTCGCCTGAACGAGCGATCCTCACGACCAACCGACAGACAGCCCTCGAAGGAAGAAGCAATCCATGTGCCGAGCTGTGACCTGTAAGACCTGCGGCAAGACCACCTGGGCCGGCTGCGGCCAGCACATCGCCGAGGTCAAGCGCACCGTGCCGGCGGGCCAGTGGTGCCCCGGACACGACAAGGAGAAGGAGAAGGCAGCCGCGACGAGCGGGTTCTTCGCCCGCCTGTTCGGACGATGACAGGCGCCACGCGCCACGACTCGCCCTCTCAGAATCCTCAGGAGTTCTGGGAGGGCCGCTACCAGGACGCCGAGCGCGTGTGGTCGGGCCGCCCGAACCCTAGCCTGGTCAACGCTGTGCAGCACTTGGCTCCGGGGAAAGCGCTGGATCTGGGGTGCGGGGAGGGCGCCGATGCGATCTGGCTCGCCACCCAGGGCTGGCTCGTCACCGGCGTGGACATCTCCGCCACCGCTATCGCCCGCGCACGCCGCGAGGCTCAGCGTCAACAGGCCAGCGCGGCCACCCGGTTCGTCACTGCCGACCTGGCACGGTGGGAGCCGGACGACGGCCCCTACGATCTGGTGACCGCCAGCTTCCTGCACTCGCCTGTCCCGCTCCCGCGCATCGCGATCCTGCAACGCGCAGCCACCACGGTGCGCGCCGGCGGTCACCTCGTGGTCCTCTCCCACGCCGCACTCCCACCCTGGGTCGACGCCGCGGATCATCCCGCGCACAGCTTTCCCAGCCCGGCACGACAGTTCGTGGAGCTGAACCTCAACGAGCACGACTGGCTCGTCCTGAGCATCCAGACGCACACCCGACACGCCACCGCCCCTTCCGGCGAGGCCGCCGAGCTGACCGACGGGGTACTTCTCCTCCAGCGCCGGTGACCGGCTCGTCCCGGCGCGGCGGACCCGCTGTGGGGCGGCTTAGCCGCGGGACATCGCGGTCTGGACGATGGCTTCGACGTGCAGCGTGGTCGAGTCAAGCAGCGGCAGTCCCGGCACGTCGTCGGGGCCGACCAAGAGGATGATCTCGGTGCATCCGAGCACGACCGCCTCGGCCCCGGCCGCGTGGAGGTCTGTCATGACCCGGATGTAGGTCTCCCGAGACTCAGGCCGGAACACGTGTCTGGTCAGCTCGTCGAAGATGATCTGATCGACCGTGGTCCGGTCGACGGGCTCCGGGGTCAGTACAGTGAAGCCCGCTCGCTCGAGTCTTCTCCGGTAGAAGTCCTGTTCCATCGTCGGCGCGGTGCCGAGCAGTCCCAGCCGGGTCACCCCGATGTCGGTCGCTGTGGTCGCGACCACAGCGGCGATGTGCAGGAATGGGACGGTGATCGCCGCCTCGATGACGGGCGCGACTCGGTGCATCGTGTTGCTCCCGCAGGCGATGAAGTCCGCTCCCGCCCGCTGCAGGCCCCGGGCTTTGCCTGCCAGATACTGTCCGGCCTCATCCCAGGCTTTCTGGTCCGGTCAGATGCGGATGTAGGCGGCGCCGGCCAGTTGCGCATGGACGATCGCGGTGACCGCGGAGGGGACCGTGCCGACCTCGGGTCGCAACTCGCCGGGGTCGATGCCGCGCCGTCCGAGCCCGACGCTGCACGCGGCCACCTCGGTGTGCTCGGGCACCTGGACGGCATCGGTGCCGGTCAGGCCGGCCAGTGCCGGGCCGTTGACGATCACCCGCACCCGCACTCCCAGGCCGGCGGCGTGGAGTCCGGCGGCGGCGTCCAGCGCCCGTTGCACGTCGGCGGGGTCGTCGGCCACGTGCAGGATCACCTCACGAGTGTTCTCATTCATTGTTTGGTGTTCTCTCTTGGTTTCCGGCAGGGTCAGATGGTGCAGCCGGTGAGGGCGGCCGAGACGTAGGGCAGATGGACGAGGGCAGCAAGGGCGGCCATGCCGACCAGGTATGCGGCGATCGCGACGGCGGGCAGGGCGCCTGCCAGCCCGGCGCTGGGGTGGACGAGGTGGCGGATGCGTTCGGGACCAGCGGCGTGCAAGGCGACAGGGCAGGAGTGCTGCGGCATGGCGGGGTGGGTGCGTTCGCCGAGCTTGACCAGGGCGCTGACCAGCGCCCTGGTTCCTGCGTGACGGCGGGCCTGGTCGTCCGCGGCGATCTCCAGGTAGTGCGGCAGCGCGTCGGCGACAGCGCGGATCAGCGGCACCCACCGTAGGTAGGCGGCGATGCTGTCCACTAGCGCGGTGATGAGGTGGTGGCGTTGGTGCAGGTGGGCGTGCTCGTGGGCCAGCACGGCGGCCAGCTCGCCCGGCCCCAGCGCGCGCACCGCGCCGGTGGAGAGCACGATCCCGCCGTGACGGTCGGGGAAGGTAAGCGCGAACGGGTGCTCGGCGTCGACCAGTGCCACCTCGTGCCCGTGAAGGAGCTGCCGCCGCGCGCCGTGCAGCAGCGTGCGGGCGGCGTCCCGGGAGCGAGAGCTGCGCCGAACCATCTGGCGGGCAAGACCTGCTCCCAGAGCAAGGGCCAGCGCCACCGGCAGGGCGAGCAGCAGCACCGCGGGGATCAGGGTTTCGGTGGTGTCGGCGGAGAACGGGTTCGCGGCGGTCAGGCACCGTTGGCAGACCTCGGCCGCGCGTTCGGGCAGCAGCGCGGGCCCGGCTCCGGCCCAGGCCAGCACCGGGCCGATCGCCAGCAGCGTGACCAGCCAGACCCCGATGCCGCCGGCGACGACCACGATCGCCAAGCGCGGGACGCGCACCAGGGCGGGGGCAGCGTGCCGCAGCAACCACGGCCCGAACACCGCCAATGCCACCAGTCCGGTGCACAGAGCCATCGTGAGGATGCCCGCGGTCATGGCATGTCTCCCCGGTCGCGGCGTTCCAGGTAGTCGCGCAGCAGGTCCAGGTCGTTCTCGGGCATCGAGTCCACGAACTGCAGGATCGAGGCGGCCCGGTCGCGGCTAGCCTCCAGCACCTGCTCCATCAGCCCCGCGGCGTGCTCGTGCCTGGTGATCTTGGCGCCGTACCGGGTGGACCGGTTCTGCCTCGTGATGGTCACCAGGCGCTTGCGATCCAGGTTGGTGAGCACGGTCGCGATGGTGGTGTAGGCGGGGTCGGAGGGCAGGTGCTCGATCACTTCGCGCACGGTAGCCGGGCCGTGGTCCCACAGCACGTCCATCACCTGCGCTTCCAACGCCCCCAGGCGCAGCAGGTCGCCGGAGCGCCCATCGGCGGCCTTCATCGCACAGCCGCCACCGGCTCGGGGCGGACCGGGCAAGCGACCTGCCCGCGTAGTCGCCACACCAGTGCGACGCCGGTCAGGATCAGCGCGCCGAGCGCGAGGAACGGCTGCACGGGGGTGAACCAGGTGATCGCTCCCGAGTACCCCAGCGCCAGCAGCGCCAGCTTGTTGCACACCGGACACCCCACCGCGAACCACGCCAGGATGCCGCCGGCCATTCCCATCCGGCTGCTGCGCCGAGCCTGCGCCTCATCGGCCGCGTCGGTGGCGGCGCCGTCCTCGCTGACCGCATTCGCCTGCTGCTCGTCCGCGGCGGCGCGGTACGGGCGGATATACGTAGCGACCAGCATGCCCGACAGCACCGAGGTGACCAGCCACACCGGATAGTTCCACCACACCGGCGGGATGTCTCGGCCGAACAGCGGGTTGGGGATCAGCACCGTCGCCACCCCGATCACCACCGCGACAACCGCCGAGGCAGCGATCGCGGCCAGCACCTGCCTGCCCGTCCACCCTCGAAGCGCCTGGACCGCCAACCGGAAGCTTTCGCCGATGCCCTGGCGGGATCGAGTCGTGGGAGAGGTCATGGAACCCATTCTGACACGACTCGACTACCACGCATAGTCGACTATCTGAGATAGTAGAGGTCGGTGCCCGCGACAGTGACAGGAGAATCCCTATGCCCACCGAGACCACGAACCGCCCGAAACCGTCGAACCGTTCGAGGTCGTCACAAATCGTGCCGGTCGCCGTGTTGACCCTGGCTGCTGTCCTGATCGCCGTGATCGTGGCGGTGAACTGGAGTGGCACGACGGCCGAGGAGGGGGGCTCGCCGTCGGATAGCGGCGCGCCGACGGAGGTGCAGAACCCCGAGCAACCGGACCTGTCTGCGGCCGAGACCAGGGACGAGGCGGACCTGCTCGCGGCCGGGCCCGTGGATGCGCCGGTGGTGCTGGTGGTGTTCTCGGACTATCAGTGCCCGTTCTGCGCGCGGTGGAGCGAGCAGACACTGCCGTCGATGATGGAGCACGTCGACGCCGGGGATCTGCGGATCGAGTGGCGCGACATCAACGTGTTCGGTCCCGCGTCCGAGCGCGCAGCGCGGGCCTCGTACGCCGCCGCCCTCCAGGGGGCGCTCTGGGAGTACCACGACGCCCTGTTCGAGGACGGGGAGCGCAGGTCCGAGAGCGAGCTGAGCGAGGAAGCCCTCGTCGCCTTGGCGGGCGAACTCGGTTTGGACACCGAGCAGTTCGCCGCCGACCTGGGCTCGGAGGAGACGGCGCAGGTGATCGCCGCCAACCAGCAGTTCGGGTTCGACCTCGGCGCCACCTCCACCCCGATCTTCATCCTGGGCGGACAGCCGATCGTCGGGGCGCAGCCCACCGAGGTGTTCCAGGAAGCGTTCCAGAGCGCGCTCGACGCGGCGGAGTGAGGCGGCGTGGACATCGGACTGCTCGCCGCGTTCGCCGGCGGCACGCTCGCGCTGCTGAGCCCGTGCGCGGCGCTGCTGATGCCGGCGTTCTTCGCCTCCACGATCGGCAGCGGGCCCCGGCTGCTGCTGCACGGAGCCGTGTTCTACGTCGGCCTGCTGACCGTCCTGGTCCCCGTGGGGGTCGGAGCCGGCGCCCTGGGGACGCTGTTCGTGACTCACCGGCAGGCGATCGTGCTCGTCGCCTCGCTGGTCCTGGTCGTCCTCGGCGCGGCGCAGGCGCTCGGGTTCGGGTTCGACCCTGCCCGGCTGCTACCGGCCGGGGCAGACCTGCACGCGCAAGCGGCGTCCAAGACCGGACTCGTCAAGACGGTGCTGCTGGGCGCTGCCAGCGGCATCGCGGGATTCTGCGCCGGCCCGATCCTGGGCGCCGTGCTCACCCTGGCCGCCGCCCGCGGCGACACCCTCGCCGCCGGCGTCATGCTCGCCGTGTACGGCGCGGGCATGGTGCTGCCGCTGCTGCTGATCGCCGCGCTCTGGCAGCGCCTGGGCGCCCGTGGACGCCGGTTCCTGCGCGGGCGATCGTTCACCGTGCTGGGCCGGGAGCTGCACACCACCTCGGTGGTCACCGGGCTGCTGATCGTGGGCGTCGGGGTGCTGTTCTGGACCACCAACGGCCTGGTCGGGGCTCCCGAACTGGTTCCGCTCGACGCCCAGGCCTGGCTCCAGGAGAACACCGCGATCCTGGCGAACCCGATCCTGGACATCCTCGCCGTCGTCCTCATCGCCGGGATCGTGCTCGTGCTCTGGGCCAGACGCCGCCGTACCCACGCTCGCGCTGACGCCCAGGCGGGCGAGCACCGCGCGGAACAGTCATGACGCCGCGCCGGGGACGCTCCAGCCTTGCCCTCGCCGCCGTGGCCGCGCTGCTGGTGACCGGCTGCGGGGCATCCGAGCCCGAGCCCGTAAGAGACCCCTACCCGGTCGATGGGTCGCTACCCGTGGTGGACACCTCGGGCTTGCAGCTGCCGACGCCGTTCGAGGAGCTGGAGGTCGTGGACCCCGGGTGGACATCAACTCCTCAGTACGCGGACGGGGTGTACCTGGCCGCCGGTGAACGCGACGGTGTGCTGGAGTTCACCGCCGTGGACGTCTACGGGGACGTGCTGTGGGCCGCGCAACGTCCAGCGAGCTGCACCGGGTTCGTCGTGACCACCGACGCGCATGGCCGAGCCCTCGCGATCCTGGGCGACCTCCAGATCACGGCCGATGCCCTGGCCGCGACGACTGCCACCGCCTACGACCTGACGACCGGGGAACAGGTCTGGGGTCCGGTCGAGGTGCCCGGCCCCTACCAAGGCCCCGGCCTGGTCTTCGCCGCACCTCCCGATGGCTTCATGGGCGAGACCGGCCCACGCGTCGCGCTCGATCCCACCACCGGAGACGTCGCGGCCGACGAGTCGAGCCCTGAAGGTATCCGCATCATCGGCGAGTACCACGGCATCGTGCTGCTCACCCACGAGGACGCTCTGATCGCGCGCGACACGGCCGACGATCACGAGCTCTGGCGCATCCCCCTCGCCGAGCACGGCTGGACAGCGGCGTCCATCAGCGCGTCCCTGCGCCCTGAACCGGGAGACGGGCTCGCGCTCATCGCCACCTCCGAGACCACCGGCGCGCTCCTCAACCTGGATCAGGGCAGCATCGTGAGCAGCACCGCCCGCGACGCCGCCGTAGACCCCACCACGGGGACCCTCGTCACCCTGGACGACACCGGCCTGCACGGCTACGACGCCGACGACCGACCGCTGTGGTCCCTGCCTGTTGCCGCCGAGACCACCATCGCCGCGATCGGCGGCGTCTTCCTCTACCTGCGAGAGGACGGGGCGATCCGGGTCCACAACGTCCTCACCGGCGATGTCGCCCAAGCCTACGAACCCGACGGCCAAGGACCGATCATCGTGCCCACCCACATCACCATCAACGGCGCTGCACTCCTCCTCCAGGAACGACGGCACCTGGTGGCGACGATCGCTGAGTCCCCTCTGAACGAGTCCTTCCCGACGTCCAGCCACGCGGGCATGTCGATCGTGGGCGCTCGGGTCGCAGACTCGACTTGAAATACCCCAGGGGGTATGAGACGGTAAAAATACCCCCCAGGGTATCGATGACATCGACGGAAGGATGAACAGTGCTCCTCGAACGCATCTACGACGAGGACCTGGCGCAGGCCGGGTACTTCATCGGCTGCCAGGCCAAGGGCGAGGCGGTGGTGATCGACGCGCGCCGCGACATCGCGGACTACCTGGCGCTCGCGGCCAAGCACGGCATGCGGATCGTCGCAGTGACCGAGACCCACATCCACGCTGACTACCTGTCCGGGACCCGCGAGCTGGCTGCGGCGGTCGGCGCCGAGGTCTACGTCTCCGGCGAGGGCGGCGCGGACTGGCAGTACGGGTTCGACGCCCGGCGTCTGTACGACCGCGACACGATCACGATCGGCAACATCACGATCCAGGCCCGGCACACGCCTGGTCACACTCCTGAGCACCTGGTGTTCCTGGTCACCGACGGCGCCTTCGCCAGCGAGCCCGGCTACCTCATCTCCGGCGACTTCGTGTTCGCCGGGGACCTGGGCCGCCCCGACCTGCTGGACGAGGCCGCGGGCGGGGTCGACACCCGCTTCGAGGGCGCGCGGCAACTGTTCACCAGCTTGCGTGAGGTGTTCCTGACCTTGCCGGATCACGTCCAGGTCCACCCGGGGCACGGCTCCGGCAGTGCGTGCGGCAAGGCGCTCGGCGCGCTGCCCTCGACCACGGTCGGCTACGAACGCGCGAACGCCTGGTGGTCGCGCCACCTGGCTGCCGACGACGAGCAGGGGTTCATCGAGGAGCTGCTCGACGGGCAGCCCGACGCGCACGCCTACTTCGCGAGGATGAAGAAGCAGAACCGCGAGGGTCCCGCCGTGCTGGGCGAGCGCGGCCCGGTGCCCGAGCTGGCCGTAGCGGAGGTGGCGCGGCGGCTGGAGGCCGACGAGATCACCTTCGTCGACACCCGCCCGCCGGCGCAGGCCCATCAGGGCACCGTTGCCGGCTCGCTCAACATCCCCGACGGCTCCAAGACCGCCACCTATGCCGCCTGGGCCTACGATCCCGAGGCCGACTCGCGTCCGCTGGTGCTGCTGGCCGAGGACCAGACCGCCGCCCAGGCGATCGCGGATCGGCTGCTGCGGGTCGGCATCGACCAGACCGCCGGCTACGTCACCACCATCGACGGGCTTCCCCGGTTCGTCCCGCCCCTCATCGAGCCGGCAGAGCTGGCAGGTTTCGATGCCGCGCTGCTGCTGGACGTGCGCCAGCGCGGCGAGTACGCCGCCGGGCACATCCCCGGCGCCACACAGCTCAGCGCCGCACGCGTCCTCTGGCACCAAGACGAGCTGCCGCGCTCCGGCACGATCGTGACCTATTGCCAGTCCGGGATGCGGAACACCGTCGCCGCGAGTGCCCTACGACGCGCCGGGCACGCCGTCGTCGAGCTCGACGGCAGCTATAACGCCTGGCGCGCATGGCAGGAGACCACCAGCGAGACCGCGCTGGCCTGACGCACAGCAGAACGATCGCATCCTCCGGCGGGCGGTCGGCCCCAGCCCCTTCCATTCGCATCTCCGCTGCCCGCGGCCAGACCTGACGAGGAACCACCCCATGACCGATCCCTCCGCCGAGCTCCGAACGCTCACCGCCGAGGAGCTCGCCCAGTGGCGTCAGCTCCACGACGACCTCACGATCATCGACGTGCGGTCCCCGGCCGAGTTCGAGACCCTCCACATTCACGGCTCGTACAACGTCCCGCTGCCGCTGCTGACCGAACACGCCTCGGATCTGGCAGAGCGGCTCGGGCACCGCGCGGTACTCGTGTGCCAGTCCGGCAACCGCGCCACCCAGGCCCAGCAGCATCTCGCTGCCGCCGGCGTGCGGACGGCCAACGTGCTCACCGGCGGCGTGCCCGCCTTCGAGGCCGCTGGCGGCCAGGTGGTCCGCAGCGCAGCTCGCTGGGACATCGAGCGCCAGGGTGCGGTTCACGGCCGGGCTGATCGTCCTGGTGAGCCTGCTCGTGGCCGAGTTCCTCTGGCCGGAGTCCCGGTTCATCGCGTTCGCGCTCAGCGCCGGGCTCGTCGTCGCGGCGCTCACCGGCTCCTGCCTGATGGGCCGCATCCTCTCCCGCGTGCCCTGGAACAAGGTCACGGCCAGCCCCACCGCACGGAGCGCGATCGCATCCATCCCGGTCGCGACCCAGGAACTGTGATGCCCTGGCGTGCTCCGACGTTCCGACGGCGTTCAACTGCAACGACCCCGCATCTAGGACCGGCATCGGCACGGTCGGCGTCACGACCCGCAGCACCAACCACGATGCCCGGTGAGCACGAGTGAGCGGCACCCTGATCCTCACCCTCGTGCTCGCCGTGGGTGTCGGGCTCGCGCTAGGGACGCTCGGCGGTGGCGGGTCGATCCTGACCGTCCCGCTGCTCACCTACATCGCGGGCATGCCCCCGAAAGAGGCCATCGCGGCCTCGCTGCTGATCGTCGGCGTGACCTCGTTGTCCAGCCTCGTCGTGCACGCCCGGCACCGTCGAGTCCGATGGCGCACCGGGCTCATCTTCGGAGCCGCTGGCATGGTGGGCGCCTTCGCCGGAGGACTCATCGGAGGCCAGCTCCCCGGTGCCGTGCTGATGGTGGCCTTCGCGATCATGATGATCGCCACCGCGATCGCGATGGTCACCAGAAAGCCCAGGCGCGACACCGACCAACCCACGGCCGATGCCGGGAGCGAGCGCGCCCACTCGCTGCCGATGCTGCGGACCATGCTCGAAGGCATCGTCGTCGGCCTCATCACCGGGATCGTCGGCGCCGGCGGCGGCTTCCTCGTCGTCCCCGCCCTCGTGCTGCTGGGCGGCCTCAGCATGCCGGTGGCCGTGGGCACCTCACTGCTGGTGATCGCGATGAAGTCCTTCGCCGGACTCGCCGGCTACCTGACCACGGTGACCCTCGACTGGCCCCTGGTGGCCGCGGTCACTGCGATGGCCGTGCTCGGAGCGCTCCTCGGTGCGCGCCTGTCAGGACGCATACCAGCCGACGCCCTCCAGAAGGTCTTCGGCGTCTTCGTCCTGCTCACCGGAACGCTCGTGCTCGTGATCGAGCTGCCGCCGGCCTGGGCGATCGCCGCCGGAGGCCTCGGACTCATCACGGTGGTCCTCGTCCTCGTCTGCCGGCTGACCGCTCTCAACTGTCCCTTCGGCCTAGCCCGGCCGACCCCGGGCTGAACCACTTCACCTCACAACACACCGTCGCCGACCAGACTCCGGAGCCCCACCCTCATGACAACCATCGACCTCACCGAAGACGCATTCTCAGCCGCCATCACCGACCATCCCATCGTGCTGGTCGACTTCTGGGCCGCCTGGTGCGGACCATGCCGCAGCTTCGCCCCCGTCTTCGAGGCCGCGTCCACCGAGCATCCCGACATCCTGTTCGCCAAGGTCGACACCGAGGCCCAGGCATCCCTGGCCGCCGCCGCACAGATCACCTCCATCCCCACGCTGATGGGCTTCAAAGACGGCGTCCTGGTCTACTCCCAGCCCGGAGCGCTCCCGGCCAAAGCGCTCCACGACCTGATCGGCAAAATCCGCGACCTCGACATGGACCACGTGCGCGCGCAAATGCAGGCGTCCGACCCTCGCTAGAACAGGGAGCGCATCATTTCCGGGCTCAGAGTCGAGACATCGGCCGACACGCGGACGCGGGCGTCCGAGACTGCGCCCTTGCCGCTATGGGCCGCGATGCCAGTCGCCGGCGTGGCCGGGCTCGCGATGGATGCGGCGTTCCCCGCACTCGGGTGGTGGCCGCTGGCGTTCGTCTCGGTGACGTTGTCCCTGGTCATTCTCATCGGGCGACGGTCCTGGGGGGCGCTGCTGGTCGGGACAGTCTTCGGCGCAGCGTTCTGGTTTCCTCACGTGTCCTGGTCGGCGCAGTTTCTCGGGGAGCATCCGCTGAGCTGGGTCCCGTGGGTGGCCCTGGCTGGCGCGCTGACGATCTACACGGCTGTGCTGACGGTGCCGATCGCCCGCGCCTACCGATGGCTGCCGCGCCGGCGCAACGCTTTCGCGATGCGGCTGCTGGCGCTGCCGCTGCTGGTAGCGGGAGCCTGGACGATCCGCGAACTCATCATGGGCTCCTGGCCCTACGGCGGATTCCCGTGGGGACGGGTGGCGATGAGCCAATCGGAAAGCCCGATCGCTCCGGTCGCGTCATGGGTCGGCGTCTCCGGCCTGGGCTTCCTGATGGTCGCCGTGTGCGCCGCCGCGATCGAAGCAGTCCGTTGGATCGTGCGCGCGCAACCGGCACGCGGTAACGCCGCCGAGCACCCGAGAACACCTCTCGCCTCGTGGGCGGCGTCGATCCCCGTGCTCGGTCTCGCAGCGGTGATGGTCCTGGTGCCGCAGTTCCCGACCAGTCACGCGGGCACCATCCGGGTGGGCGCTGTGCAGGGCAACGGCCCCGCCGCGTACGTCGATGAGCACGAACCGGGCGCGGTCCTGGAATCTCAGCTCGCCGCTTCCGCCCCTCTCGAAGACGAACAGGTCGACATCGTGCTCTGGCCCGAGGGCGGCGTCGACAGTGATCCCCTCGCCGACGAGGCCACCGCTCACGCGCTCGACGATGCAGCCGCCCGATACGACGCCCCGATCCTGCTCAACGCCGCCGCGGCAGACGGCCACCTCGTCTACAACACTTCCGTCCTCTGGACCTCGAACGGGCCGACGGCCGCGCACGCCAAACGCCATCCCGTCCCCTTCGGCGAGTACGTGCCCGACCGGTGGTTCTACGGCGCGCTCGTGCCCAGCCTGGTAGACCTCCTAGAACGCGAGTACGCCGCCGGCGTCGACACACCCGCCATCGAGGACGACGGCGTAGAGGTGGGACTGGCGATCTGCTTCGACGTGGCCTTCGATGACGTCATTCACGAAGGCGCGCACAGCGGTGCCCAGGTGCTCATGTTCCAGACGAACAACGCCGACTTTCGCGACACCGATGAACACCTGCAACAGCTTGCGTTCGCGCGCATGCGCGCCATCGAGACCGGCCGCAGCGTCGTCAACCTCTCCACCACCGGCACCAGCCAGGTACTCGCCCCGAACGGCGCCACGCTGGCCGCACTAGCCGCGGACGAACCCGGACTCATGATCGCCGACCTTGAGCTCCGGGACGGGCTCACCGCCGCCGTCATGTTGGCGCAGTCGATCAACACGCTGATCGTCTCAGGCACTCTCGCCGGCTTTCTCGTCCTCGCCTTCCTCCTCCTGCGAGACCGTGCATCCTCGCGACACCATCGGGTGCTGGACTCCAGCCAACGAAGCAGCATCGGCCTGCACGAGTGCGCCGACGCGCATCGCCGAGAGCGCTTGTAGCGGAAGAACGCCGTTGCCGAGCGCAGCGATCTGCTGATTAGCCGTGAGTTGATGGATCGGATCAGTGATCCAACCACTGGGGAGACCCATCAACCACTCCACGAACTCGGGCGACGGCCGCGGTCCACTAGTCCTGTCTAGCAGCGCTGGCGCGATTCGTCCTGTCACATGCTCCCATCGGGCGATGGCGCGGGCGTAGCGTCCCCAGCGGCGAAGATGTCCTCGATCAGGAACCACAGCATCTCGGGTTCGCTGCTCTTGCTCTGCAAGCCAGCCGGCCCGTTTAGCGCGAGGTCGATGATCTGATGCGAGAGCACGATCGTCCCCCGCCTCGCCCTCACCTGTTCCAGTGACTCGCCGCCACGAGTCGAGTCCGTGGCGAGCGGCGTCCTGAACAGTGCCCCGGCTGCGGGCGAGGATGAAGACGCGAAGCCTGGGATGAGGAGCGCCGACAAGGGACGCTGGTAGGCCGATCCATTGCGTGTCATACCGCAGGTCGGCCAGATCGCCGAGTACGGCGCCGACTGCCCGGAGAGGTCGAGCTGCGAGGTCTCCCAGACCCCACGGGTCGGGTTCCACTTCGCGAAGGGCTGCATCGCCGGGGGTTGCGTGGTCGGGATTGCTTTGCGCATCGTCGTCTTCTTCTAGGGGTGCGCGGACGGCGGGTGAGGACAGCAGGCCGCGCACGTTCTCGATGACGACGAGCTGGGGTTGCAGCGCGTCGATCGCGGCGGCCATGTACGACCAGAGCCCGGAGCGGGTGCCGGGCGCGAGGCCGGCGCGCTTGCCCACGGTCGAGACGTCCTGGCAGGGGAAGCCTCCACAGAGAACATCGACCGGCTCGACGGTGCGCCAGTCGATGGTGGTGATGTCGCCCAGGTTGGGGGGCGTCGGGTCAGTGGTGGGCGAAGATGCGGGAGACGTGTTCGTTGTTCTCGGAGAACCAGATCGTCTCGCCATCCAAGGCGTGTTCGACGGCGAGGTCGAGACCGCCGTACCCGGAGAACAGTGATCCGACCCTGAGTGGGCGAGTCCGGTCGTGAGGGTCGTGCATGAGGGCTCCGGTTGACGGGTGATCCCGGTCGGACTTCACGCATGAGGTCACCACCGGGCTGGTCAGCGACCAGGTGCGCGACCACTCGAACCGCCACCGCTTGCCTCGTCGCCGATGCCGTGACCCGCGCGCGGCGCACCACCCCCGCGTACTTCGGAATCCGTGACTCAGGCGGCGCCGCCAGCTCTCGTTCGCCGGCCCACCGAGCCATCACACGTCTTTCAGACGAGGCCGTTTCGGGCTTTGTCGCATCTGATGCGACCGGTCTCGCGGGCTCACCTGCTCTCCGAGCGCGGCCGGAAGGAGCAGCCGAGGTGACGGTTTCGATGCGCGTGATGAGCGCGGGCGATGGATACAAGTACCTGTTGAAGTCCATCGCCGCGGGCGACGGCGACCGGAGCCTGAGCACGCCGCTGACCCGCTACTACGCGGAGGCGGGCACGCCGCCGGGCTTCTGGATGGGCTCGGGGCTGGGTCGTCTCGGGCACGGCGACCTGGTCGAGGGAGGGCAGGTCTCTGAAGCTCAGCTCGCGCTGTTGGTCGGGATGGGCCATGACCCGATCACGGGCGAGCCGCTGGGCCGCGCCCACCAGCAGTTCGCGTCGATCACCGAGCGGATCAAGCAGCGCGTCGACGCCCTCGACCCCGAGTTGGGGCCGGCGACTCGAGCGCAGGAAGTGGCCGCGATCGAGGCGGAGGAAGCCGAGCGCGGCACCCGCCGCGCAGTAGCCGGTTACGACTTCACATTCAGCGTGCCCAAGTCAGTCTCCACGATCTGGGCGGTCGCGGACGCCGGCACCCAAGCCCTGATCGCGGACGCCCATCATGCGGCGGTTGCAGAGCTGGTTGCGTTCCTCGAACGCGAGGTTGCCGCAACCCGCGTCGGTGCAACCGGGCCGGACGGCGCGGTTGCGCACGTCGACGTCGCCGGTGTCGTGGCCGCGGCATTCGATCACTACGACAGCCGTGCGGGCGACCCGCAGTTGCACACCCACGTCGTCGTCAGCAACAAGGTCCTGACCGTGCAGGACGGCCGCTGGCGGACCCTCGCCGGCCGGCCGATGCACTCCGTGGTCGTCGCAGTCTCCGAGCTCTACAACGCCGCGCTGGCCGACCAGCTCACCCGCGTCCTCGGCGTCGAATGGGAAGCACGCGAACGGGGCAGGGACCGGAACCCGGCATGGGAAATCGAGGGCGTGCCCGACGAGCTGGTGACCGAGTTCTCCACCCGGTCCCGACACATCGAGGCCGAGAAAGACCGCCTCATCGCCGGCTACGTCGCCAAGCACGGCAGGCAGCCCTCCGCGCGAACGGTGCTGAAACTTCGGGCGCAGGCGACGCTCGCCACGAGGCCGGAGAAGCAGGTCCGGTCGCTGGCCGACCTCACCGCCGAGTGGCGGCAGCGCGCCGGCCGGGTGCTGCGCCGGGACGCGAACGGCTGGGCGCGCACGTTCACCGCATCCACCGCAGACGCACCGCGGCGGGTGCTGCGCGCCGACGACGTGCCGCTGGATGTGGTGCGCGAGGTCGGGCAGACCGTGATGGAGACGGTGGGCGAGAAGCGTTCGACCTGGACCCGCTGGAACCTGCATGCCGAAGCATCCCGGCAGTTGATGGGGTGGCGGTTCGCCAGCATCCAGGACCGGGAGGCGATCACCGGGCTCGTGGTCGATGCCGCCGAGCACGCTTCGCTGCGGCTGACGCCGCCGGAGCTGGCGTCGAGCCCGTTGCAGTTCCGCCGCGTGGACGGCACCTCTCGGTTCCGGCCGCACGCCTCGACCCTGTTCTCATCCGAAGTCCTGCTGGCCGCCGAAGACCGACTCCTGGCGCGTGCCGCCACAACGGCCGGGCCGGTGGTGCCGTTGGAGACGGTTGAGAGGATCGCCCGCAAGCCCGACGCACGCGGCCGGGTGCTCGGCGAGGATCAGGCCGCGGCCCTTGCCGCGTCGCGGTCTCCGGTCGGGTCGTGGACGTGCTGGTCGGCCCGGCTGGGGCCGGGAAGACGACGGCGATGAACGGGCTCCGCAGGGCGTGGGAGAAGGAGCACGGCACAGGGTCGGTGATCGGGCTCGCCCCCTCGACGGTCGCCGCGCAGGTCCTCGCCGATGACCTCGGCATCGCCACGGAGAACACGGCGAAGTGGTGGCAGAACCACCTCATGTACGGGACTACGTTCACGGCCGGGCAGCTCGTCATCATCGACGAGGCGAGCCTGGCCGGCACGATGTCGTTGGATCGGCTCACCCACGAAGCCGAGAAGGCCGGCGCGAAAGTCCTCCTGGTCGGCGACTGGGGCCAGCTCCAATCACCCGGCGCCGGCGGCAGTTTCGCCATGCTCGTGCACGCCCGCGATGACGCCCCCGAGCTGACCGATCTGCACCGCTTCACCAACGAATGGGAGAAGACCACCTCGCTCCAGCTACGCCACGGCCGTGCCGAGGCGATCGACGCCCTGATCGAGCACGGCCGGATCACCGGCGGCGACGAGGAAGCGATGATCGACGCCGCCTACACAGAATGGCGGGCCGATCTTGCCGCCGGGCGGGCGTCGATCCTGGTGACCGAGACCCACGCGACCGTCACCGAGCTGAACGCCAGAGCGCGGGCGGATCGGATCATCGACGGCACCGTAAACCCGACCCGCGAACTGCCGCTGCGCGACGGCACCGCGGTCTCCGAGGGCGATCTGGTCATCACCCGCGAGAACGACCGGCGGCTCCGCAACGGCCGAACCTGGGTCCGCAACGGCTCCCGCTGGACCGTCACCGGAGTTCGCGAGGACGGGTCGGTCATCATCCGCCCGGCCGGGCGCAGGTTCGGCGGCGGGATCGTCCTGCCGGCCGACTATGTGGCCGAGCACCTGGACCTCGGCTACGCGATCACCGCGCACCGCGCCCAGGGCGTCACCACCGACACCGCGCACGCGGTCGTCACCGCCACCACGACGCGGGAGAACTTCTACGTCTCCATGACCCGCGGCGCCCACAGCAACCACGCCTATGTCACCGTCGACCGAGAGGACGCAGAACACGCGGTGCCGCATCCCGGAGACAACCCGAACGTCACCGCTCGCTCGATCCTCTACGGCGTGTTGCAGCACATCGGCGCCGAGCTGTCTGCGCACGAGACGGTCGCTGCCGAGCAGGACCGCTGGGGCTCGATCGCGCAGCTCGCGGCCGAGTACGACACGATCGCGCAAGCCGCCCAGCACGACCGCTGGGCGACCTTGCTCGCCGCGTCCGGGATCACCGCCGAGCAGATCGAAGACGTGCTCGGCTCCGACGCCTACGGCGCGCTGTCGGCCGAGCTGCGTCACGCCGAGGCCAACCACCACGACCTCGACGCGCTGCTCCCGCGGCTGGTCGCCGCGCGGAGTCTGGACGATGCCGATGACATCGCCTCCGTCCTGCACGCCCGCGTGGCACGCGCCACCGCCCGGCCCGCCGGATCAGGCCGCACCCGCAAGGCCCCGAGGCTGATCGTCGGACTGATCCCGCACGCCGGCGGGCAGATGGCAGACGACATGCGGCGAGCCCTGGACGAGCGCCGCGAGCTGATCGAAGGCCGCGCCGACGCCGTGCTCCGCGGCTACCTCACCGATGAGGAGCCGTGGACGGCCGACCTCGGCGCGGCTCCGAGGGGCGACAAGCAGAAGGCGGCGTGGTGGCGTGCCGCTCGCACCGTCGCCGCCTACCGCGACCGCTACGGCATCACCGACGACCGGACCCCGCTCGGCCCGACGCCGGAGAGCACCAGCCAGAAGATCGACGCCATCCGCGCCCGCGCCGCCCTCAACCGCGCCCAGGCGATCGCTCACGAAGGCACGACGGCTGATGCGGTGCGGCCAGCGACCACATCACGCCCCGCACCGAGCTTGTGAACCCGTCCAGCGAGGGCGGCCGTCAGAGAGAGCGCCCCGGCGTGCCCGGCGACGGGTGCCGGTGCCCGAACTCGCGTCCGACCTCGGGCCGCGTCACAGTCCGGTCCGGGGTTCTGTCGGCGTCGAGTAGGTCGATCACGTCGCTGGGCTGGGTGACGAGCGAGGCGAAGCCTTGCTTGATGAGTTCGTTCGGCCCCGCGCTCGCGACGCTGGTCACCGGGCCGGGCACCGCACCGACGCCCCGGCTGAGTTCGCGTGCGGCGATGACAGTGGTCATCGACCCGGACCGAGGACCGGCCTCGGGGATCACGGTCGCACCCGAGAGCGCCGCCAGCAGGCGGTTGCGGGCCAGGAACCTGTGTCTGGTCGGTGCGGCTCCCGGCGGCAGCTCGCTCACCAGCAAGCCGACATCCCCAATGCGATTCAGCAGCTCGCTGTGCCCGGCCGGGTAGGGGCGGTCCAACCCGCCGGCCAGAACGGCGATCGTCTGACCGCTCGCGGCAAGCACGCTCTTGTGCGCGGCCCCTTCGATCCCATAGGCGCCACCGGAGACGACGACCCGTTCCTCATCGGCAAGACCCGCCGCCAGCTCGCCCGCGACCTGCTCTCCATAGGCGGTCGCAGCGCGAGCGCCCGTGATCGTGGCCCGATCGCTCAGCGCCGTCATCAAGAACGAGACCGCACCGCGAGTCCACAGCAGGTACGGCGCACGATCGCTCAGGTCGTTCAGGCCGGCGGGCCATTCCTTGTCGGCGGGGATGAGCGTGCCGAATCCATGCCGCTCCGCCTGAGCCATCTGATCCAGCAGGCCGGGTGTGACCCGCGCCGTCAGTCGTTCGCGCCACATCAGTGTGTCGGCGCGTGCCAGGCCGGGCACTTCGTCGTCGGACTCGATCAGCCGCAGCGTCTCGACCCCGCCGTGACGGGCCAGGACGTACCCCGTGATCGGGTCGTTCGGCTCGGCGATCATCGACAACGCGACCCGCGCCATCCGCTCACCCTGCACCTGCTCCGCCAACGTGGCCATGATCGGTGTCCTCTCGCTCCAAGGTCACCGACGAGGTACACGCCCGCCTGCCGATGGGGTTCCCTCTGCCATAGGACAGTCGTAAACTCGGTAGCGAGGCAGGTTCAGCAAACTATGCGGGTCCTTCGGGACGGCCCTTCGCGGGCACTCGGTTCATAGCCGCCTCCACGACGGAACACCGTCGCGCTATGACGAGGAAAGAGGCCTGCGATGCTCCGCACATCTGTGGCGCTCAGCGCACGAGGCTATGGCGTGCTCCGCTACGCACCCACGAACCTGCTGCTCAACGCGATCCGTACCCGGCGCGGCCTGAAATGGGGCATCCCCGCGATGCTGCTCGCCGGGGTCTACTTCTACGCCGCGGCGATCTGCGCCACGATCATCAACCAGGGTGGCCCAGGCTGGCTCTACCTGCTGGTCCTGCTGTTCATCTGGAATGCCTTCAAGATGCTCTGGATCGGACCCGTCAGCCTCGTCTGGCTCGTGCGGAGCAGGCGCCAGGAGCGCGTCGGAGGCAACCGATACGCTCGGACACGCCGGCAGGCTTCTTTGACCTGACTCCCGCGCCCCTGGGATGATAGGAGTGTGAACGGCCTCTAGGAGCACGCCTGCTCGTGCCGGAACGTACGAGTCGAAGGAGTGCTGATGGGTGCAAGGACGATCCACCCGTTCCCCGCCAGGATGGCGCCGGACATCGCCATCGACCACCTGGACTCCACCGCAGGCGAGGCGGAGTTGGTGGTGCTCGACCCGATGTGCGGATCAGGGACGGTCCTTGCCGCAGCGGCCGACAGAGGTCACGCCGCACGTGGGTTCGATGTCGATCCTCTCGCTGTCCTCATGAGTTCGGTTGCGACCCAGGTCGTAGACACCGAGCAGGTCGTCGCTGAGGCCGAGCGCATCTGCGCCCGCGCGCGAGTATCAAGCGTGGATGAACCGCGATGGGATGACCCAGAGACGCGGAAGTTCGCCGAGTATTGGTTCGCAGCGACGCAACTTAGTCAACTCAACCGCCTCTCGCGGGAACTGGACGTGGTTAGCGATGATGCCGTTCGCCAGGCTCTTCAAGTGGCGCTGAGTCGGATCATAATCACCAAGGCTCCCAAGGCTTCGCTGGCGGCTGACACATCGCATAGCAGACCTCATCGTGTGGCGACCGAATCCAATTACGACGTGTATCGCGGGTTCGAGGGGTCTGTCGCTAGCCTCAAGAAGCTGCTCGATGAACGATCCATTGTTGGGCAGGTGGAAGTCCGTAGGGGAGACGCGAGGGCGCTCGATCTACCTGACTCATCGGTTGATTTAGTTATTACCTCACCGCCATACCTCAACGCGATTGACTATCTGCGCGGGCACAAGATGTCCTTGATCTGGTTCGGGCACACCATCCCGGAACTACGGAAGATTCGCTCGAACAGCATCGGAGCAGAGCGCGCGCTCGACGGCGACGCGCTCAAGCAGGTTGATGACATGGTGTCGTTCATCGAGAATGCCGCGAATGATCCGTCGAAGCTGCCCCTCGCTACCATCGTGCGATACGCGCACGACCTCACTCTGTTCTCTCGTGAGCTGCACCGCGTGTGCAGGGAGGGGGCGGAAGTCGTCACGGTGATCGGAAACTCCACGCTGCGAGGAAACTACATCCAGAACGACGTCCTGGTGCGGCAGGCCTATGAAGGAGCCGGCTTCAGCTTTCGGGGCCGAACAGAGCGCGAGTTGCCCGAGAGCAGGCGGTACTTGCCTGTGCGCACGACAAATGCAGATTCTTCGATGGCCAAGCGTATGCGCACTGAGGTAGTGCTTACTGTGAGGAAGGCACCCTGAGATGAGAAAGGCACGCGAGTCCATTTCTGACGCTCTGGTTCCCGGCATGGCTGACGCTCTGTGTCTCGACGTTCGGCTGTTGACATGACTGAGCAGATTCCGTTCCGTCCACATGCACGCCTTCTCACGATGCTCGGCGAGCAACTGATCAAGAGTGATCAGATTGCTTTGGTCGAGATCGTGAAGAACAGTTACGACGCCGACGCGACTCGCGTATGGGTTGATTTCCGAGGATTCGGCCCTGGCTTCGAGACAACACCAGATTCCACCATTGTTGTCACGGACAACGGTTCGGGGATGACGGAGGCAACGCTGCGTGACGCTTGGATGAGTCCTGCGACCCCTGCGAAGCTCAACCGCAAACGACAGGAACCATCGACAGCGCGTGGGCGCGCGCTACAGGGCGAAAAGGGCATCGGTAGATTCGCTGTCTTCAAGCTCGGCTCAGTGGTCAGTCTCTCAACCCGTTTCGAGAACTCTGAAGTCGAGTCCACCCTGGACCTTGACATCTCCAGTCTCGATGACGATGGCCCACAGGACACGTCAGGCACGCAGAAGCCTGAGCCCTACCTTGAGGACATCAAGGCAGTTCTGGGTTCGCGGGTGCCGAGGACCTTCGTGGCCGATCCACCTGGACTCCATGGAACGCGAGTCGAGATCCACCGAGTTCGATCCTCGTGGAGTCAATCCAAGGTCGAGGCTGCGTTCGCTGATCTGGAGCGACTGCAACCACTCATGTGGCACGGGTCGGAGGCGCCAGACGTCACGAACGACTTTGAGGTTCGGTTCTTTCGCGATGGTATTGATCTAAACCTCCATGACGGGAGAAGCGATCACTTTCAGGCGATCCTCGACCGTGCAGTCCTGCAAGTGACGAATGGGCGTGTAGATGTTTCTAGTAGGTCGATTTCTTTCGATCTAAATGGTCGACGCCTCGATCTTGGCCTTGATGACCCGGAAGTTCGCGGGTTGCGACCGTTTCGAGACAGGTTCCTCAAGGATGGAGCAACCCCTAGGCCGGAGTTCGAGTGCGGCCCGTTCAGCTTCGAGTTCTATATCTTTGACTTTGGCAACAACGCCCCGGCCGAGAATCAGTTGGACCGCACCGACAAGGGGCTGTTGCGTGAGCACCGGATTTATCTGTACCGAGACGGAGTCCGAGTTTACCCTTACGGTGATCCGGATGACGACTGGTTACAGATCGACGTAATTCGCGGAACGCAGTCTGCGCGTTCGATGTTTAGCAATGATCAGACAGTCGGGTATGTCTCGATCTCGCAGAACGAGAACCCGCGCCTTCGTGACAAGACAAACCGTGAGGGCTTGCTGGAGTTCGGGGCGGCGACTGGTGACTTCATCGCGCTCATACAAACGGTACTCGCTTACCTTCGGAGCAAGCCGTATGAGCAATATGCCGCGGCAAATCGTCGGGCGCGGGAGCAGAAGCGTCCCCCCAGCCAGGTGGTCGATGACGAGTTCAAGAAGCTGCGGTCACTTGGCCTGGGGGATCGGGCAGAGAAGTCGGTAGAGAAACTTCAGAGCTCCGTAACTGCGGAGCGCGAAGTTGCGCAGATGCAGATCGCCCGGACGCAAGATCTCGCGGGTGTTGGGCTATCCGTCGAGGCGGCGTCGCACGACCTGATTGCGGCGAGTGCGGAGGCTCTGCGAGTTTCGCGTCTTGTGGCTGCTGAACTGAAACAACTCGGGCTGACCAACGAGTACGTCTTCACGTTGATGACCTCGCTTGTCCAGCGACTAGAGTTCGTTGACAGTAGATTTCAGGATGTACAAGGTCTTTTCGTCTCTACGCGTCAGAAGAAGGGCGTAGTCGATGTCCTTCAGCAGGCCCGCAAAGTCCGCTCGATGTACGCGGCGATGCATAAGGCAAAGGACATCAGATTCGAAATTGATGACTCCGCGCTCTTCAAGGCGAAGACCACGGAAGCCGCGGTTCTTCAGGCTCTAATCAACCTGGTCGATAACGCGACATTCTGGCTCCTTGCGTCTACTCAAGAAACTCGCATCATTCGAGTTTTCGGGGTGGGAGAAGACATGATCGTTGTGTCGGATAATGGCCCAGGCGTCTCGGCGGTCGATGAGCCCTTCATCTTCGAGGCCTTCTACTCCGGTAAGGGTGATGCGGGCAAAGGGCTCGGACTGTACATCGCGCGCGATGTTGCGGCTCGCAACGGATTCTCCGTTGACCTCGAACGGGTCAACGATGAGCGGACTCTCTCCGGCGCAACTTTTGCGCTCCGGTTCTCTGAGACGGTGAACTGATGTCTCTTGTTCAGGGCCCGGTCGTCTTCATTGATGACGAAGTTTCAAACGAAGCGAAGCCCGCCTATGCCCTAGCTCAACAGATTCGTGCGACCGGCCGGCCGATTGCAGAGTATGAAGAGCTTCCGCCGGACGAGCACTCAGAGCACTGGCGTTCGATCGCATTCCTGGTTCTTGATTGGGACCTGGTGCCCGGATCGCCTGGTGCTCTTGGCGGATCGACACTCAGTGACTTCGCTCGATCCAGCTTGTTTGAGTGGCTCGAGCGTTTCATCGAGAAGGTGTTTTGCCCGATCTTCATTATCAGTGCGGAGGACGTCGTAGACATTGAACGACAGCTCAACGACAATGCTTCCCTCCAACGATTGGTGGGGACTGGGCGAATTAAGGTCTTTCCGAAGCAGACGCTCATGGAGAACTTCCTTCAGTACCTCGAAGAGTGGATCGCTTCCACGCCGGCTCTTGCCGCCCTCAACATCTGGGAGAACGAGAACGAGTCGGCGAAGAATCGCCTGTTCCAGGACATGGACCAACTCGCGCCTGACTGGCCCGCCTACGTCTGGAAGAACGCGGGGAAGGACGGTATCGACCCTTCGTACGAACTTGCATCCGTGATCTCAGCGAATCTGTTGCACCGAATGGATACGTTGCGTTTCGACGTGGACGCGATTCGCGAGTTCGACGGCGATCCAACCCGTGAGGCTATGCGTAGGGTGGTTCAGGGCCGAACCACTCTGCCGGGCACGCGTCTCTACCCCACGATGATCCTTCCGGGCGACTTGTTCTCAGATTCGGATGACGGAGTGGTCTGGGTGAACGTCACGCCAGCCTGTCATACGGTCATCAGTCGCACCGAGGGTTCAGGAGACGAGGAGTCCGGCAAGGTACATCTCAATCTAGTACGTGGCCAGCGACTGGAGCGTCCGAAGTCCAAGAGCGCGTTTGGCAAGCAGAAGAATGACTATGACGGGCCGAATGGCATGCTTGTCCATGTACTGCTTGGAGACGAACCCTATGCCTTCAGCTTTAGGTCGCGCCGTATGGCGACCTGGAACGAGGTCTCTGAGCAACGCATTGGGCGACTCCTCCCGCCGTACATCACCCTGCTCCAGCAACGGCACGCGGCTTTCCTGATGAATGAAGGACTCCCGCGTGTTGATCCTGATCTATATCTCGACTGAAGCGGCTGCTCTAGTCAGGAAGACTTCCTGATCAGGTCCGCGCGTGGGGGACCAGAAGGGGACCAGAACCATGAAAACCATGCACGTCGTGACGTGCTCAGCATGAGTTGATCCCCGGAATCACGCGGAGAACGGGCTGGGCGGCACCGTTTGGACGCCTGGGGGTCAAGGGGTCGCAGGTTCAAATCCTGTCATCCCGACCGGAG
>CALALQ010000468.1 GCA_937925595.1 uncultured Demequina sp.
TGCTGCGAGGTGTCTGCAACTTGCTTTCGCGATCTCAGGGCAGGGGCGCTCACACCCGACTGGATAACCGGCGTATCCGTTTGAGGACTATCCCTGTCTGGAGCCCATCTGAGCTGCGCGCGCATGGACCGGGTCGCAGATCTCCGGTGCTGGCGCCCCATGGGCAACGTCTGGAAGTTCCTCGAGCTGCGTAATGCGGTCCTAAAGCTTCGCGCGTGCCGCCTCAGCGGAAGAGCGGTCGACCAGCTCGCCGGCGGAGGCGGCAGTCGCGGTCGTCCCAGCGGGCACCCGACGGGTACTACGCCGTCCTCGGCGCGCGGGCGACTACTCGACGAGCTGGACGAGGTCCTGGCTTCGGATCGTGCCGTCGGCGGTGACGCCTGACGTGTCGACGAGAACCCGTATCCCCTTGCCGCCGGTGGAGACCTGACCGAGCTTCCCGAGGGGCTTGGATACGTTCGCGTCCGCATCGAGCAACCAGAACTCGAGCTCACCCGTGTTGTCGACGTACGCGCTGATGTTCCACCCTTCGGTCGCGCGTTCGTCCGCCATGATGCAGTCGTTCCACCCGGCGGGGATGCGGGTGCAAATGGTGAACGTGATGCCATCTCCGATGGCCCCCGTGGTGGTGATGTTCACACCGAGCGGGGTGAGCGGGTCCAAGACCGATGCGTCGACGTCGTCGGGATTCAGGATTGTGTGATCGGGGTCGGGCTCCGGTTCCGCGGGCTTCTCGATCCCCAGATACGCTCGTGCCTCGCCGGGAGCGACCTCCGGCAGACCCGCCAGCACCGCGTTGGCCTCGGTTCCGAGCACCTCCCGGAGCGGCACGCGGAGCACCTCGTCGAGACAGTCGCCCGGGAAGAAGACCTGCCTGGCCTCGGTCACGATCATGACGTAGTCGACAGTGTTCGGGATCCACAGTTCCGGATCGGCCATCGCCAGCCACACGGTCGCGTTGTGAGCGAGTGCCCACTCGATCCCGGGCCAGAAGGAGGAGTGGAGCCGCACCTTCGCCTCCCCGCCGTCGGCGGTGCGCACCGTCACGTCGGTCGTCCTGTCTTCTCCCTCCGCCGGACGCTGGTCAGTGTTGAGCGCAGCCACGGCAACCCACTCAGTTGTTGCGGCCACCGTCTCCAGCGCGGACGCACCCTCCCCGGCACCCCCAGGGCACACGCTGAACGCCTGCCCTAGCTCCTTCGCGCCCGCGTTGTTGGGCAGAGCGCCGGGGCTCGAGCAGCCCGCCATAAGTGCGGACAGTGCAAGAACGGTGAGCGTCGTGAGGACGCGGCTTCGTTTGAGGTTGGACATTACCGCTCCTCCATTCGGACGTTGTCGAACCGGACGGCGCCGCTGCCGGCAGCGTTCCCATATGCGCGCAGCTGCAGTTGATACCCGTCCCTCTGGACACCGATCGACGCCCAACCGCTGATCACGGAGGTCCAGGAGGTGTCCACGTTCACGAGGCCACTCTCGCTGACGACGATGTAGTTCATGTCAGCGAGGGTGAGATTGTTGGGGTTCTTCAGCCCACGTGGGTAGTCGCAGGAGGTGTCGCCCGACTCGCTCAAGTTCTTTCGGTAGACGGCAGCCCGGACGTTGGTGTTTGCCGTGGAGCTCGGCGCGCGGGCTCGCAACACCGCCCGAATCTCGAAGTCCCCGATGTCGTCTCCTACCCACAGGCGAATCGTCTGTCGGACGAAGGAGTCCGCCGAAGTTCCGGCCGCGCTGAACGCCGCGTATGGGGGACTGGAGTATCCCCCGCTTGAGACGACGGTCAGGGAGCCGTTGGTTCCGCCCCAGCCGGTCGTGTCGTTGTCGAACCCGATGTTTGAGTTGATCTGGCGGTAACTGAGGTCACTGTGCAACCAGTTCAGGTACGCCTCCGCATCTCGATCGAGGAAGTTGTCCGGAATGAACTCCGTGGCATTCACGCAGGTCGACATTGTCGTAGGGTCCTCACCCCCGACTAGCGAATCGGCCCGTCCCCCGTGCGCCGCCTGCAGAAGGTGCATCATCTCGTGGCGAGCTGTGTGCCAGAAGAACTTCGACGCGTAGATGTTCGAGTTAATCCAGATATAGGCGCCGCAAAGAGCCTGGCCATACTGACCGGCTGGGGGATTGTCGTTGAGCGAAACGCGTGTGGCGCCACTCGTCGCGGACTCCGTGAGGTTGACGAGCTTCGACCCATCGAAATCGAGCGCAGCCTCGATCGTATTGAAGGCCCCCCGCGTCCAAGTCTTCTGCGGTGTTTCCCACCCGGAGTAGTCGTCAAAGGCCCAAACGATGTCGTCGGTGACGATGCATCCCCAGAGAGTGTCATTCACGTACGCGGACGCGCCGGTCGGCGGAATCCAGAAGGGGATGGTAGCGGCTGCAGCCAGAGCTATCGCGGCCGCGCGTCGTCGCCAGTGCCTTGAGCGGCCCGATGCGTCTTTTGCCTCCATAGCCAGAAAGTAGGCCCTCGGCGTCTGCAAGAGAAGGTACCAAAACGGTAACGGTCCGACTGACAGCGTGGAACGCAACGGTCGACGTATGGCGAAGGGGGAATGGTCGGTCGGGAAGTTGGGGACAGAGCGCTACGGCACCACGTCGATGAACGCGTCCGGGAGCTCTGGCCGGTCGAGTGGATCGCGTCATGCGCCCCCATATCCCGTGCCCGCAGTGCTAGCTAGGCTGCCCGCGCTTGGTCGAGGGGTAGCTGGCCATCGTGTTCCCGCTGCGGGCTGCGTGGTTCGCCATGATCTGGACGGAGTAGCCGAGGAGTGCGCCGAGGGTGTTGGCATCGAGTTCCTTGGTGAGGTCGAAGAGTGTCGTGTTCTTCGCAGCCAGCGGTTGGATTCCGAAGATCTTCAGACGGTTCCAGAGGGTGTTCGCTGAGATGGATTGACCTGGTTGGGTCGAGGGGAAGAGCCACGGGGAGTCCTTGTTCATTGAGAGACTGCGAGCTCGGGTGAGTTGTTCGTTGAAGAGAGGGATGAGAGCGTCTGGGATCGGTGCCGGCTGGCTGCCGAGCGCGATGGTCATGCCGTCGACGCCCGCCGTGATCGAGTCGGCGCGTAGAGCAACGATTCGGCCGATGGGAGTGCCATAGAGCAGGAAGATGATCGCGGCGACGCGCGTCCCGGGGATCACCTTGTCGTTCTCGAGGACCACACGGATAGCGTCGAGCCGCTGCTGAGTTGTGACCATTGGCGTGGTCTCCGCGACCCGCGCCTTGGCCTTGAGCGGGCGGCCCTTCCCTGTTTGCCTTCTCTGCTGGAGGAACGATCTGACGTGCTTCCGACTTGATGTTCCCTCCGACCAGTAGAAGTCGATGTGTTCTTGGCGAAGTTCATCGATCTTGGTGTGCTGCTCGTCATCGAGCCAAGTGAGGAACTTGCCGGCCTCGGTGATCTCCTGTTTCGCCGTGCGGGTCGCGTAGTCCATGTTCTTTTGTGGCGGGTCCGCGCGGAGGCGACGGAGGTGATGCCAGCGACCGAACTGTTCGAGGGGCTGATGAATGTGGGGGCGATCCTGGAAGTGGTCCAGACGTGCGTCCAGCCAGCTTTCGAATCGGGCCAGCCGGCGGTCTCCTCGACAAGGGAGTATGTGGTGGTGCGTGAGCATCTCGCGAAGGTGTTCGACCGCGGGGGAGGGCGGGAGCGCGTCGAATGCCGCGTGGTCGAGTTTGAGAGTGCGGTCGCCGATCTTTTCGAGAAGCGCGCGGGCGGCCGGCAACCGTATCCAGGTGACAATGCTGCGAGGGCGCTCTGTGGTGGCCAGTTCGCGGATGATCCTGTGTAGTCGCAGGTCGGGCGGGTTCTTGGGTTGGAGTATTTCGGTGAGTTCGTCGATGACGACGCATTGAGCGCATTGTCCGCGCCGAATGCGCCCGGCTTCTCGCCCGCAGGTGTCGCAAGTGAGGTTCGTTCTGATATGAGCGCAATCGCGGCAGATGTGTTCTCCGGACGGCGAACGGCCGGGAAGCATACGATCCTCTCCGCAGTGGGCGCAGACGCCGTAGGCGTTGACCGCGGCAGAGAAGCATGCCCCGCAGATGGCGCCGTCTCCCCAATGGACGCGAATCTTGGGTACCAGGTTTTCGCAGCGATCGCAGCGGAGTGTGCCAACGCTTCGAGGCCGGCCCCGCCCTCTTAGCTCATTCATTGTCCGCAGTGCGGTCGACTCGGGCTCGAATCGGCCTGTAGGCCTCGATGAGGGGGACCTCCGAAGCAGCCCCTGCGACCTTCTTCGGGCGCTGGGCTCGCGTGTCGGTTGCCGTGTAGGTGACGAGATCATTCACTTCGACCCGGAAGATGTCGGCAAGAGCGACCAGGACCTTGAATGCGATCCTCTCGGGGTCTTGCGCGACGATTCGATAGATCTGCGACTCGGAGAGTGTGATCCCGCGGTCTCGGAGAGGTTCGACCAGGTCGCGGCTGTTGCGCATGCCCGTGCGCGCCATCAGCTCGCGAACGTGCCAGTGATAGTTCACTTCGCGTTTCATTGGGACTCCTTCGTGGCGGGGGAGGGGAGTGTGGCTCCGCTGCGCTCGATTGTCGCGGAGAGGACTCGGCCAAGCTCGCGCGAGCGATAGTCCGGCGCGGCGATGGTGTAAAGGCCGGTCGTCGAGGCATGTTCGTGCCCGAGTTGCATCTGAACGAAGCTGACGTCGAACCCGAGCTCGGTCTGCAGGTGAGTGGCGTAGGACCTGCGGAGAGAGTGAAGATCCAGTCCGGGCGGGAAGCCGAGTTCGTCGAGGAGCGAGTGGAACCGCCGGCGAAGCGCGGCGTTGTCGACCATGGTCCCGTTTTCGGTAGGGAACAGGGGAGTGGCGCGATGGCCGCCGAACCGGGGTAGCCCGACACGGCTCCAATGGTCGAGGACGTCGACGGACCAGTCGAACACGGTCAACACCGTGCGCTGCTTCGGGGGAGAGCCCTTCTTGGCCTTCCCATGACGGACGCGTAGCAGCCCCCACTCGCCAAAGGCTGGTGTCCGGACGTGACGGGAGAAGTCCGCTGGAATCAGGTGACGAACCTCATTGAATCGAAGGCCCCAGCCGTAAATGGTCTTGAACATCACAGCGTCACGCCAAGCTGGCAGCGCACCCTTCCGACCGGAGTTGAGAATCCGCTCGGGCTCAAGGTCGGCTAGGTCGAAGAACTCCTGGAGCTCGCGAATGCTGAACGGACGCTTCGAACCCTCGCCAGTCTCGTCGGAGTGGGATGAGCGGTTGAACTCGGTGACAACCTGTGAGAACACGGTGCCGAACAGCTGGCCGCAACGCTCGTTCCAGTCGTAGATCGAAGCGGTGGCGAAGTCCAGGAAAAGCTTCACGTCGGTCTGGTAGGTCCGGACGGTGTTATGTGAGAGATTCTCCACGCCCCGAAGGTGTGAGAAGAACTCGTCGGCATCGCCGGTGAGCCACTCCCAAGGGTGCTTGCCGACGAACGATGCCATCCTCATCACCGAGCGCGTCCGTCTCTTGGCTGTCTCGACACTGAAGTTCTGCGCCAGCTGCTGACGTTTCCACCCCGTCAGCACGTCGCTCAGGAACTCGTCCGGGTCGGCGCGTGCCACCGCAGCGGGGAGGCAACTGAGCCGGCCAATCCTGTCGCTCACGAGGCGATCCTCATGAAATGCAAGACGTCATCCGGAAACGCCCGGTCATGCGACGAATCTGTAGAGAGTTTCGTCGCAACCGTGAGGAACGTTCTTCAGCTGGGGCAATGACCGGAAAGTCCCCGATGAGAAAATGATTCGGAGGAGCTCGCGCCCTGCATATCAGGGGAGGACTATCAGCAGAACTTGCAGATCGTCCTCTTACGTACTGACATAATGTGCATTATCGGCTAGTGAGCAGGCGAGCAGTCGCCGGGCGAAC
>CALALQ010000469.1 GCA_937925595.1 uncultured Demequina sp.
TCCTGACCCTGCTTGACCGTCGAGACGAGCAGTCCGCCGGAGACGGCGATGCCGATCGCCAGCGTGAGCGCGAGCAGCGGCAGGACAGGAATTCGCTCGCGGGACTTCGCGAGCGTGATGACTCCGGCAACGCCCTTGGTGCGCTTGGCGAAGAACTGGATCACGGCCATCGGAAGGGGATACAGGCGCACCACGATCACGACGACGGCAAGCGCGATGAGCACCGGCGCGGCCGCGAGGAAGGGGTCGATGCCCTCGGTGGTGGTCTGTAGCACGCTGCGGCCGCGCAGGCTCACTACTGCTGCAGCGGCGACCACGATCGTGAGAGCTTCGAGCGTGAGCCTGCGAGCGCCGCGGGCCTTCGCGACCTTTGCACGGTCCTGACGGTTCGCGGCCTCCCTGCGCCCGGTCCACATGCGTCGGGCCTGGAGGGCGCCAAGCACGGGAGCGCTGAGGGCAGAGACGATGGCCACCACTCGGAGCAGACCGCTCGAGGTCGACACGCCGGGCGTGATGACGTTTGCCGCGCCGATGCCAAGGGCAAGGCCCAACGCGGTGACGAGGAGCGACTCGAAGAGCAGTCGCAGCGCCGTCGAAGCGACCGAGGAGCCGCGAGCGCGCTCGAGCGCGATGTCGCTGTCGCGACGCGTCAGCACGAGCGCAGCCATGAGCGCGATGACCACAGCGGCCACGGACACCACTCCCGCGATGATGACCGACATCTGGGCCAGCGCGGCGCGAGCGCGAGCCGGGTACTCAGAGAGCGCCTCGTCGAGACCGGTGGAGACGTCGACGTTGACGCCCGCGTCCTCTCCCACGAGCGGCTTCGCGTCGGTGGGCAGTTCGCGCAGTTCGCGAGCAACCTCTGACGTGAGCGCGAGGTTCATCTTCTTGGGGTCCACGGTGATCTTCACCGTTCCCGGAACCGGCGCTCGCAGGGATCGCGTGATGCCCTCGAGGGTCTCCGCGCTGACCATGACCGTGCCGCGACGCACATCCGGGTTGGGCCCGCCGTCGATGACGACGGGGTTGACGAACTCTGGGTAGCGCTGCCACACCTCAGCGGAGGGGTCGGCTGCAGCAACGATGCCGGACACCTCGAGCTCCATGCTCTCGGCAGGGGTGCTGAGGAGCAGCCGGTCGCCGATGCCCAACTCGAGAGTGTCGGCCACCTCTTGGCTGATGGCGATCTGGGTGGGAGGAATCACGGCGCCCACACCGCTGATGTCCTCTGGCCGCGGCGGAGCCTCCGGCAGCTCTCCCTCCACGAGGGTCACGTCGGCGCCCGGCGCATGTCCAAACTGGATGACGTCGCCGATCCGCTCGACCTGTTCAAGTTCTGACTGCGGGTTCTCGGCCTGCTCAGCCACAGCGTCGGCCGTCGCCGCCCATGCGATGCGGTTGGCGCGCGACAGGATCCACGCCTCGTGGCCGTCGACGACGGACGCGGTGTGCTGGGGAAGGTTGCCGATGATCGTCTCGCCAAGGCCAGCGAAGACGCTTGTGGGCAGGCCCCGAACAGAGCTGACGTTGTCGCCATGCGGGTTGCCGATCGGCACCTCGATGATGATGTCCGCGGCAGGACCCGCGCCAGCCACAGCGTCGGCGGCGCCCTCATCGATCGTGCGAGCGACGAGCTCCGGGCCTGAAAGCGACAGCACCGTCGCGAGCCCCACGATGAGGGCCGAACTGAGCACTAGCCACCGATCACGGATGAGCCGGCGCCGCACGAGCAGCCCCATCGCCGCGAAGGTGCCGGAATTGCGGGTGCCGCCGCCCTCGGGCGGCATGACCTCGATCGTCATCGTCTCTGTCATCGCTCATCACCGAGCCTCAGCATCTGCGCGGGCTTGATCCTGCGCAGCATGATGCTCACGATGAAGATCGACACGATGAGCACGAGTGCGACCTCCGCGACAAGCAGTCCCAGAGCGTTCCAGGGCACGTCGATGATCACGTGGGGCAGGGGCGGCCTGCCATCGGCTCCCACGGACACGAGCGGCGCCACCAGGTAGCTGAGCGCAATGCCGAGGCCAAGGCCGAATACGAGTCCAAGCAGCGACAGGAAGCCGTTCTCGGAACTGACGATGCGCAGCAGCTGCCCTCTCAGCACGCCGATTGCGCGCATCTGCGCGAGCTCGATCTCGCGGGCTCTCACGGTGACGATCGCGTGCACCGCGAAGCCCAGTGCGGCGAGCACCACTGCCGCTCCCGTCACGAGCCACAGGGCGGCCTGGATGGCGACGCGCAGCGGGTCGTTGGTGAGATCGTGCGCGAGCTGCGCCTTGGTGGAGATGTGCGCCCCTTCAGGCAGCGTCGCCGTGTAGGCGTCGATGTCCGCGTCGTCGAGCCCTATCCACCACTCTTGGGGCGAGAGCGCATCGCCTCCAGACTGAATGTTCGCAATCTGCAGCTGCTGGACGTTCGCCACGAGCGCCTGTCGGCCCATGAGCGATCCGGACAGCATGGGCACTCGCTCCGCGACGTACACAGGCACCTGGGTGTTCCCAATCTGGACGACGCCTTCTTCTCCCACGTCGATGCTCGTCGCATCGACGGCTGCGCCATTCGCGACAATCGGCAGGGGCAGGGAACGCTCGGCAGCGGTGAGTACGAGGGACGCAGGATTGCGCAGGAGTGCCGTCACCGAGGCGATGACGCGCATGTGAATCTGGTCGCCCTCTGGCGCGAGAGTGTCGACGCCCACTCCGCGATTGGTGGCCGTCCAGCCGAGGCTGGCCGGAATCTCGAGAGGGGTTGCATCCACGACGCTCGGCACCCCCCGGACCGGAATCGCGAGCACGGGGGTCTCCGCGGTGATGTCGTCGATCGAGACGGTGAGAGCGAGCGGTCGGGTGTCGTCGATGCCCTCCGGCGGACCCTCGTTGAACGAGATCCACATTCCCTGGAGGCCCACGAGGTACAGCGGCGACTGAATGGTGGCGAGGTCTGAAGTGGTGCCGATGGTGCCGATGAGGTGATGCTCCTCACCGTTGAGAGCCACCTGACCCAGGGGGATCGTCTGGTAGTCGCCGGCCTCGCTGCGGATCACGGCGCGCAGCAGCAGGCGAACGTCGCCCATGTTCTGACTGGCCTCCGCGGTGACGTTCATCGACAGCTGCTGGGGCGTGCCGGGGATCGGGATGGGGTTGACCTCTTCCGGCGCCTTGCCACCGAGCGCGGCGGAGACGCGATAGCCGGCGATCTCATCGAGACGACCAACGCCATACGTCTTGAGCCCTTCGGTGTCGGTCGCGAGCAGGGTCATCGCGCGGCCCTGCACCTCGCCGTAATCGGGAGTGGCGCCAAACACTGCCACCTCGCGCACAACGCCCGACGCTGTGGTCGCGTAGGTGCCATCGTCCACCTGGGAGCGCTGGCCAAGGGCCGTTCCCTCAATGTCCGTCACCACCGCATCCTGCGGGTGCTGGAAGTGCGCCTGGTCCTGCTGCGACTGGTGCCACGTGGTGAGGAAGGTGAGCGAGAACGTGCCGATCGACACCGCGAGCGTGAGCAGCAGGATCGCGGAGACTGCCCGAGCGGAGCGTCGGCCCACCTCCCAGGCGGCGAGGGGAAGGACGGCCTTGCGACCGCGAGCGGCGACGGCCTCGAGCACCTTGGAGGCCGGAGGAATGAGCCGCACGGCCACGAGCGCGCCCGCGAGCAGCGCGAGCGCGGGCCCGGCGGCGAGCAGCGGGTCCACGGAGGCGACGTCGTCGCCTGACAGGACGGGGGACTTGTAGTTCTTGAGCTGCCAATAGGCGAGGCCTGCGAGAGCGAGCACCGCGACGTCGAGTCCGGAGCGCTGGAAGGCCGCGCGGCGGCCGGGTCGCGAGCGGGCCTGCTCCGCGTCGACGAAGCTCGTCTGCCTGCGTGCGAGCGGCGCGACGAGGACGATGATCAGGATGACGCCAACGACCGCGGTCACGGCCCATGTGAAGGTGGGGATGCCAGGGTCAATGTCCATCCCGGCGTCGACCATCACGGGGGTGGTGGCGAGAGCGAGGAAGACCAGTCGCGCGAGGGGTGCCGCCGCGGCCGCGGTGATGATGCCAAGCGCGACGGCCTCGATGAGGCCGAGCCTGAACAGCTGCCGCCCAGAGCTTCCGCGAGCGATCATGAGGTGCTGCTCGGCGTAGCGGCGCTCCGCCATGAGACGGGCGGTCTGGCTCAGCGCCGCGACGGCGAGCACCAGCAGCAGCAATCCCGTGACGAGCACAGAGGAGCGGGTGACGGCGAGTGATCCCACGACTCCACCGAGCGTGTCTCCGACGCTCGTGACGACCTCGGTGCCGCTTCCCGCATCGCCGACGCTGCGGGTCAGGATGCGCTCGAAGCTCTCGAGTCGCGACAGCACCTCGTTGACTTCGGTGAGTGAGGTCGCCGAGAAGTCTGGGGTGTAGCTGAGCATCACGGTGTCGACGGGGAGGGTCTCGATCTCCTCGATGGCCGTGTAGATGGGGCCAAAGCCGTCGGTGGTGACCATTCCGCCGGTGAAGGGGACCACGACGTCGGGCCGGTGGGCGGAGCCGCCGAGGCGATCAAGCAGCCACACAGGATCGTCAGGATCGTTGACCGTGTAGGTGCCGACGACCTTGAAATCGGCCCTGTCCTTGCGGTCCGCGTAGTTGGCGAGGCCGAACTCGTCGCCGATCTCGATGTCGAGGTCGTGCAGCAGCGCGGGCGGCACGAGCACCTCTACGGGTCCAGTGCTGGTGGGCTGGGGCAGCTGGCCTGAGCGGACCGTGACGCGATCGTCCATCGCGTCGGTGAAGCCGAGGTAGGCGAGCGCGCCCGACCGGTCTTCGCGGGCGAGCGCGAGCAGCGAGCCCTGGACCGTGACGGTGCGCGTGTAGGGGATGTCGCCGAACAGCTCAGTGGCCGCCCCGTCCGCGCCAGTGATGACGCCTGCGACGGTGTCCTCGACGTCCATGCGCACATCGAACTGGGTCTGCTCTGCGGTCGCATTCTTGAGCGCGGCGCGAGCGGCGGTGGTCTCGGTTGCCGCGGCGAGCAGGTACAGGGTCGCGAGCAGGGTGGACGCAAGCACGGAGACGGCGAGCACCACAGCGAGGAAGGCCCACTGGATGCGCGACCGCCTCACAGTTAGGCGAACTCGCCACGGTCTCACGCCGGTCAACACCCCTTTGCGTTGAAAAGGCGACCCCGCGGTCGCCGCCTCACCATCCTCGCCCCTTTGCCAACCGCCCCGGAACGAACCCAAACCCCGTTATCGAATCGTTATGCTCCCACCAGCACCCAGCCCAGCACGGCCGCCGCCAGGCCCGACGCTGTGGTCACCGTGAGATACCAGGCCGCACCAGAGCGCCGGCCCGCCTGCCACAGCGTCACCGCATCCAAGGCGAGGGAGGAGAACGTGGTGAGACCGCCGGCCGCGCCCGTCGCGAGGACCACGAACACCCAGTCGCCGGCGCCGTCGTGGACCGCTCGTGCCGCGCCCGCGAGAAGGGCCGTTCCCACCACGTTGGCGACGACCGTCGGCCACGGGAATCCGTGGGGCCGACGCAGCAGTCCCAGTGCATAACGGCCGGCGCTCGCGACCCCGCAGGCGACGATCGCGGCGACATAGACCCAGGCACTCATGCGGCAGCCCTCATCCGCCGCCGCTCGGCAAGAGCGAAGCCCGCCCACGCGGCGAGCGTGCATACGAGCATCGAGACGATGAGCACCGCGACGCTCACGAGGGCGCCGCTGTCCGTGACGTATCCCATCGCGGCGATTCCGGAAAACGTCGTGAAGCCTCCGAGCAGGCCCGGTCCCAACAGCGGCCACAGGTGGCGCCGGCCGCCCCACAGCACCGCAACCACACCGATCATGAACGAGCCGACGAGGTTGATGACGAGCAGCTGCCACGGGATGCCCGTGCCGGTATCCCACACCAGGCCGATGGTCAGTCGCGCGCCGCCGCCGAGGCAGCCGCCCACAAAGGCGAGAACCAGTCGGGAAATCACTTCTCGAGCCAGGCGTCTGCCGCCTCGAGCTCCTGGGCGAGGCCCTTGACCACCGCGTCGGCGAGCGTCTTCTCGATCATTCCGCCGAAGAGCGGAACGGAGACCTTGACGTCTCCGGTTGCAAGAAACGTGGTGGTGTCGCCATTCGCGGTGAGGCCGATTGCGCCTGAGACGTGTCCCGGCGCGCCAACGATCTCGACGGCGAAGGTGCCCACTCGGCCCTCTGGCTCCGGCTCCTGCCAGGCCTCCGTGTAGCGCACGTGAAGATCAGAGCCCACGAAGGAGCGGAACTCGCTGGGAATCGAGCTCGCCGGCACGGTGCGGCGGATGTAGACGGTGAACGCCGAGTCTGCGGTGCCGTCGATCCAGACCTCGCCCTCATCGCTTCCTGAGGCTTGAGCCCGGCGCTGTGCGAACGCGAGGTCGGCGAACATCGCGACGACGCGATCGAGCGGCGCGGCGAACACGTGCTGGTGAGTGAACTCCACTGAACCCCTCCTAGTGAGGCAAGGCTACCCCGGTCTCGCAGGGGCCATAGGCTTGTCCCGTGGCCACCCTGCGAGAGACCGCCGAGCGATACGGTCCCCTCACCGACGAGGAGGCCGAGTGGCTCGCCTCCCTCATCGCCGACTGGCAGATCGTCGCGGACCTGTCCTTTGCCGACCTCATCCTGTGGAGGGCGGTTGGCGAGGGGTTTGTCGCTATTGCCCAGTGCCGACCCTCAACCGGGCCCACCGTGCACCTCGACGATGTCGTGGGCACCATGGCGGCAGCAGGTCGCATCGCCCACTTGCAGCGCGCGCTCGACGAGGGCGGCATCGTCGCCTCGCGAGAGCCGCGCTGGGACGAGACCTATGCGGTGCGCGAGGACGCGCTTCCAGTCGTGATGCACGGCAAGCCCATCGCCGTGCTGACGCGAGAGGTGTCGCAGGCGGTGTCTCGCTCCTCGAGCCGCCTTGAGCTCAACTACAAGGGAGCCGCCGACGACATCCTGCGGATGATCACTCGCGGCGAGTACCCCGTCCACACCGCCGTCACGGGCCCGCGGCGCGGCGCCCCTCGTGTTGGCGACGGCGTGCTCCGTCTCGACGCGTCAGGTCACGTGATGTACGCGTCTCCCAATGCACTGTCGTGTTTCCACCGCCTGGGCGTCATCGGCTCGCTCATGAACCGGTCGCTTCCGCAGGTCACGAGCGAGCTGGTCACCGACAAGGGACTCGTCAACGAAACGCTCGCAATGGTCGTCGCGGGCCGCGCCGCGTGGCGCACCGACCTCGAGGCCAATGGCGCTTGCCTGTCGCTGCGCGCTCTGCCGGTCTTGGATCGCGGCGCTCGGGTGGGCGCCGTGCTGCTGTGCCGCGACGTGACGGAACTGCGTCGCCGCGAGCGAGAGCTCATCACCAAGGACGCGACGATCCGCGAGATCCATCACCGCGTGAAGAACAACCTGCAGACCGTTGCGGCGCTGCTGCGCCTCCAGTCGCGCAGGGTCGAGGCGCCGGAGGCGAAAGAGGCGCTCGCTGAGGCGATGCGTCGGGTCTCGACCATCGCGCTCGTGCACGAGACGCTCTCGGGAACGCTCGACGAACTGGTCAACTTCGACGATCTCGCTGCCCGCTCCATTCGCATGGCGGCAGAGGTGGCTTCCCCAGGGGTGCAGGTGAAGATCGTCAACGAGGGAGACTTCGGCCTGATCCCTGCTCAGTATGCGTCATCGCTTGCGCTCGTCATCACGGAGCTCGTGACTAACGCCGTGGAGCACGGCTTCGAGGGCAGGGAGCGTGGCACCATCACCGTCACGGCGCAGCGCGAAGGGGACACCGTTCGCGTGGTCATTGCCGACGACGGCGTGGGTCTCACGCATGAGCCGTCAGGCCTGGGCTCGTCGATTGTGCGCACGCTCGTGGAGAACGAGCTGGGCGGCCAGATCACCTGGCATGGAACAGACCAAGGCTCCGCCGTCGAACTGACGGCACAGGTCGGTGAAGGGCGCTGAGCGCCTACATACCTGGGGCTGCGTTACTTGGCGGCGCGGCGAGCGCGGGCAGCGCGGCGCTTGAGCGAGCGACGCTCGTCCTCGGACAGACCGCCCCACACGCCAGAGTCCTGGTTGTGCTCCATGGCCCACTGGAGGCACGTCTCGCGCACCTCGCAGGTGTTGCACACGGCCTTTGCCCGCTCGATCTGAACGAGCGCCGGGCCGGTGTTCCCCACGGGGAAGAAGAGCTCGGGGTCGTCAGCATCGAGGCAAGCAGCGCGGTCGCGCCAATCCATGGTTTCTCCTTGGGAGACTAGGCAAGGCGCGAGCAGGCCAGGTCGGGTGGGACGGGGTCTGCTGCCGCGCTCTCGCGGTTGCACTTCATCTAGGTTCTCACGGTTGGGAACCCCTGACAAGGGTTCGGGACTGTGTCGTGGCTCACAACCGCATTCGCTACCGTTAACGCTGTGGCCGTCCTCCGTGCTCCCAATTCCGCTCGCCGCATAACCGCGATGGTGGCGCTCGCCGTTGAGGCGTCTGCCCTGGCACTTGCCACATTGGCGTATGTGACGCTGGCGATCATTGGCGATGCCGAGCACCGCGCGTCCCTCTTGGGACTCGCCGCGCTGTCGGCGCTGAGCGCTTTGGGGCTCGGCGCCGCGACTCGGGGCGTCGCGCGCTCGAAGCGCTGGGCGCTCGGCCCGTCCATCACGTGGCAGGTGCTGCAGGGATTCGTGGGTGCCTATGTGCTCTCGACGGGCAATGTGCTGCTGGGGCTGAGCCTGCTCGTCTTGGCCGTCCCAGCAGGGCTCGCCCTCATCGCGATCGCGCGCTCTGTCGACGAGTCACGCAGCTAGCACCTGCACCGCCTGCGGCACCCCATCCGCAACCACCACAACCCTGAACGGCGGCGGCTGCGGATCGACAAGGCCCTTCGGAGCATCCCTCACCACCTCTCGCAGCGAGCGCTGACTCGGCCGCGTGATGATGACGCTGCGTGGGCTGTGCGCCGCTCCCAGCGCGAATGCCGAGTCGGTGACGCGGGGCGGCGAGCCCGTCACGACCTCCACTCGTCTCGCCACCGCATCCCGCTCGGGGCCGGGCGGCCCCACGACCGCGACCGGCAGCGCGTCGATCGTCACCGCCCGGGGCTTGTCGCCGCCAATTCCCAGCGCCGACGCTGGGGCGGCTTCGCATACGGCCGGCAGCTCGGTGACGAGAGGCTTGGGCTGCCATGCGCCGGGAAGGCACAGTTGGCATTCGAACCATCCTTCGGTGAGGGACACGCGCGCCCGGCCGGGAAGAGACTGGATGGTGCGCAGTTCCCGAGGAACGTCCCACGCCGCGTCGTCGTCTGCCGCGAGGCCGGACAGGACTATTCGCAGGCCCGCGCTGGCGACGAGCCGGTGGTGCGCCCAGTTCGCGGGCACCACAAGCGCAGTGGGCATGCGCACCATCGCTGCGGTGAGCAGGTCGATTGCCTCGGGATCGGCGCTGCTGGCACTGGTCAGGACCCTGGCCGCATCGTCGATGAGGAGCATGGCTTCCTCTGTCTCGAGCGCGAGTGCGAGGGTGCGCACCGCGAGCCGAGGGGAGTGCGGCACGAGCACAGGACGCAGACCCAGCGCTTGGGCCTGGGCGCCAATGGCGTGTAGCAGCGAGCTTCTGCCGGATCGCGGAGGGCCGCACACGACGAGCGCACCGGCTGCGGGATCCCATGAGACGGGCATGCGCCGACGCTCGCTTGCACCATCCGCGATGCCCAACGCGAACCGGGTCGGTTGGGCGGGAGCAGGGGCAATGCGGTCAGGAAGCGGCGGCAGCCACAGGGGAACGGCTCTCGCTCCAGTCGCGGCCGCCTCGAGCAGCGACCGGCCCAGCGGCTGCGCAGCCGCGCGCTCGCGGATGCGAGCGGGAGCGTCGGCGAGCGGAAGGGCCACCTGCACCTCGATGAGGGTTCCGCCTCGCTGCAGCATCGCTCGGCCGGGGACTGCAGGGTCAATCTGCGCCGCGTCGCCTGTGCCGATGAGGTCACGCGACTCGGTATCGGAGGCGGTTCGCAGAGCGACAGTCGTGGAGACGTTCGCGCGGATCTCCGGCCCCACGGCCCCGGCGGGACGCTGCGTCGCAAGCACCAGGTGGATGCCGAGCGAACGACCCTGTGCCGCGAGGCGGGTGAGCTGCGGAAGGAAGTCCCGATCCGCGGCGGCGATCTCCTGGAACTCGTCGACGACCACGACGAGCCGTGGTGGCCTGCCGCTGTTCCATTCGTCGAAGGTGGTGGCTCCCGCTCGAGCGGCCGCCGCCTTGCGCTGAGCGAGCTCCGCGCCGAGCGCGAGGAGGCATCGGCGCGCAAGGTGCGGCTCGAGATCGGTGAGCACCGACGCGACGTGAGGCAGCCCGATGCACGGGCCCAGTCCGGCACCACCTTTGAAGTCGATGAGCGCGAAGGTGACCTCGGCGGGGGTGAAGTCCGCAGCGAGCGAGCCGACGATGGTCCGCAGGGCCTCCGACTTCCCGGATCCCGTGGTTCCGGCGACCAGCATGTGGGGTCCATCGGCAACCAGGTCAAGCACGACGGGACCGTGGGCACCCATCCCAAGCCTCACCGGCAGGCCGCTGCGGGGTGGTGGCGGCAGCTCGGCCCACCGCACGCTCGCCGGAATCCCCGCTCCGGCGGCTGTTCCCGCCCGTCGCCTCGCGCTCGCGCGTGCGGTCGCCTCGCCGACGAGCGGAAGCGGACCGCTCGTCGTGGTGCCGTGTCCCGTCACGCGCACCTGTGACCCTGCCTCCTCGACTCGCACATCCGTCCACGACGGCACGTCATCGCCGGACTGAACCCACGTCACGTCACGCTCGGCTGGCGGCAGCAGCTCCATCCAGTCCTCCCACTGCGGTGCGGAGCGCGGCGGACGACCAACGCTCAGCGTCACGGCGCGCATGAGCCCGACCGGCCCGAGGACGGCGATGTTCCCTGGTGGCAGCGGTTCGATGTCGAGCGTGCCCGTGATGTCGAGCACGGCGGCGGCAGGGGCCTTGCGCAGCCGACGCGCGAGGAGCGGCGCGACGGCGAAAGCGGGCATCACGAGCGCGACGATCGCGAGCTGCCAATGCCCTGTCGCGATGGCGAGGATGGTCATCGACAGGGCCGCGGCGGCGGCCGTGGCGAGGCTTGCCACGGGCCGACGCTTGTCCTCCTTGGCCTGTACGGCTCGCCCCGCCACCTGCACGGTCGTCTCGCCGAGCGTGAGCACGTCTCCCGGCTTGAGCGCACGCTCGCGGCGCAACCGGCGGCCATTCAGTCGCAGCCCGTTGCGTGACCTCGCATCCCGCACCGTGCCATCGCCGAGCACCGCGTGTACCCCGCTCAGTGTCGGATCGGCTACCCGCAGTGCCGCCTCGTCGCCCCTGCCGATGGTGCGCCCCTCCGCAAGCGTCGCCACGGCTCCCGCATCCGGACCGCCCACGACGGCGAGGTGCACGCCTGGGTCGGGACGAGCGTCGGGCCCCGGCAGTGGCGTGAGTTCGCAGCATGCGACGAGGGGCGGCGTGCCCGCCGGATGCGACGGGGACAGGCGCACGGGCCCGCACCACGGCCGCTCGGGAAGGTTCACCCCGCGAGCCGCCGCGAACGCCACGATCTCGCAAGCCGCGACGCCGGGTGCAACCTCAAGTTCCAGCGACCCCGCCCACATGCGCATGGGCACAGCATGCCGCGATGTGCCCGCGCCCCGCGGCGGCCTGTGGAGAACTAGCTGCGGGCGGACACCGAGATCTGGCGCGGCTCGGTGACCCTGCCCTCGGTGTCGGCCACCGAGTAGAACGCCCTCGAGGTGGTGGCTTCACCCGTGACCGTGAAGGTCACCTTGCCGTCGACGACGGCGAACGTGCCAGCGTCGGTCGTGAGCTGGCTCTGCACCCCTGCCGTCTCGGGGTCGAGGTCGATCGTCGCGAGATCCCACGCCGCGTCGCCGAACACCTTGTCGTTGGCGAGCACGTCAATCGTCACGGTTTCTTTGCCCTCGAAGAAGGCGAAGTCGTTTTCCGCGATGGGGCCGAACTCGTTCCAGTCGGTGCCGTCGCCCACGTGATGCGCCCACGCGGTCACGAGGTCGCACGCGGGGCCGGGGCAGCGCTGTGTGAAGCCCACGCCGTCGGCATCCGCCGCAATCGATGCCGCGGGCTGCATGAGCCAGAAGTGCGAACCGTCGCCCCCGGCGTCGTAGAAGTGGCGCAGCCAGTTGTCGTAGACGAGCATGCGCTGCGAGCGCTCGACCCAGCCGTACTCGCCGATGTAGTAGGGCTTGTTCGCGTCCGCGGCGATCTTGCCGTGGTCGTCGATCCACTGGGCCGCCCACGCCTCCCAGCCGCTGGGGTCCTCGGTGGGGGTCCAGTGGTTGGGGTAGACGTGAATGCCGTGCAGATCGATGTTCGGCAGGGCGAGCAGCGCAACGGGGTCCGCAGAGGCGGTGCAGTTGTTCCACCAGTTGGGGCCGCCCGGCTCGGAGCACATGAATCCCTCGCCGCCGAACGCGATGAGGTGGTTGTCGTCGATCGACCTCACGAAGTCGGACATCTCTGAGGCCCACGCGACCATGATGTCGGAGCCGCAGTTCTCGCTGGGCGGGTAGGGGCCGGACTCGGAGCACTGGAGCTCATTGCCGAGCTCCCATGCGAGGATCGTGGGGTCGTCCTTGTACTTCACGCCCGTGATGGTGTTGGTGCGGTTGAGCAGTGACTCGACGTAGTTCTTGTACCAGCCTTTGATGGTGTCGTTGGTGAAGAAGTCGTCGTGGTGGCTGCCACCTGCCCAGCGCACATACTGATCGATGCCGCCAAACGCCGTCCAGTTGTTGACGAACGGCATGATGAGCTTGATGTCGTTCTCGCTCGCGGCGGCGATGATCTGGTCAAGGTGCACCAGACCGTTGTCGCCTTCGTTGAGCGCGGGAGCTCCCGCCTCGACGTCGAAGTACTGGAAGTAGATGCCGCGGTTGTTGCCCTCGACCACGAGGTCGCCGTCGGGCGTGCCGGTGTCGTAGAAGCCCCACGTGCGCAGCACGGTGAGGTTCGCCTCCTTCGCGGTCTTCATGTACACCGCGATCGTGGGAGCAGCCTCATAGACGAGCGTGTAGGCGTTCGCGGAGGCGTAGCGGAAGGGCTCGCCGTCGAGGATGAGGTCCTGGCCGTCGGTAGTCACGAAGCTCGCTGGCTCCGCGCTGGGGCTGGGGGAGGCCGACGCTGTGGGGGTCGGGGTCTCCGACGGCGCCTTGTCGCCGCTCGCGTTCACTGCGGCGACGATGCCTGCACCGATCGCGACCGTCGCGACCAGTCCCACGATCGCGGCGCCGCGGCGCCTGCCCTTGTTCTCGCTGGTGTCTCCCATATTCCCCGTCCCGGTCGTCGTTGACTGCGGTCATTGTAGGGGGGTCAGCGTGCCGTCCTCGTTGATGGTCCCCGCGTACCACTGATAGTTCCGGTCGATGTAGGTGCGGGGAATGCCGCCCAGGTAGTAGCCCGCTTGGCGCACCGTGGACTCGACGAGGACAGCGGGGTCCTCTGTCCACGTGAACCACGTGGTGTCGCGAGTGAGGACAACGGGCTGCTCGTCGAAGACCTCTGTCATCTGGGCGAGCGCATCCTGCGTGGGGGCCACGAGGGCGAGCACCACCGGCTCATCGCACATCACGCGCAGCGACCCAAAGTGAGAGGACGTCGACGCGAGCACGATCGGCTTTCCCGGGGCGATGGCGCACAGGTCCTCGAGCTGAGCGAGGGAGCCGCCCATCTCGCGAACCACGAGGGGAGTGGCGCCACGGACCGGGACTACCTCCGCGTCGGGCGTGATGATGACCCAGGTCGAGATGGGAAGCAGCGCGGTGAGCCCAACAGCCCACTGCATCGCGAGCCGTCGGCGCTCGCCGTGTGTGAAGCGTCGGGCCAGCCACACGGCCGCGAGTGTCGCGGCGAGAGCGAAGGCGGGCAGCGTCATCGACTCGAAGCGGCGAATCGCCCAGATCTGATCCGGCACAATCTCCGGCGCCCAGAAGTACAGCAGCGATGGCGCGAGTGTTGCACCCAGGAACACGGCCCATTCGCTGCGTCCCCTGAGTGCGCGGTACGCGGCGATTCCAAGGCCCAAGATCGCGAGCGCGACGATGATCCACGTCGTGTAATAGCTGATCCACGCGAACGTCGACTCCGCATAGGTGCGGGTGGGATCAATCGGCAGTCCCTGCGCGCGCTGGAACTGCTCGACGACGGAGTTGGTGAAGACGTCGACGGGATCGTCGGTGCTGCGGTGCACCACAGTCCACAGCGGGCGGGAAGCGAGCACCACCATCCCGGCAACGAGCGTCCCCGCGACCCACAGCGCTCCGCGCTTGCCGATCGCGGCGGCGGGAGCGCTCAGCAGCCGCTCGCCCCTGATGGGGCTGAGCCACGACGCGGTCCACACGAGGGCGATGCCAATCACGAGCGCATAGGCGGTGATGAGCGTCTCGGTCTGCTCGCCCAGGCGTTCGGCGTAGGCAGTGCTCCATCGCCACAGCGACCAATAGCCGAAGGCGACGGTCCCCGCCTGGGCCGCCGCCGCTGCCACGGCGACGACTGTGCGCCACGTGCGCGGAGCGTCGGACAGGGCAAGCGCGATGACGATGCCGACGATCGCACCCGCCGCGAACAGTGCGCCGTCGATGCGCACAAGCGTCGTCGCTCCCGTAAGCACCGCGCCCGCGATGACGAGCGGCGCGCTGTGCTCGCGCAGGCCCCTCCACGCCCACAGCAGGCCGGCGATGACCAGCACCACGGTGAGCGGCTCGGAGTACGCGGAGCGGGACAGCGCGATATGCGCCACCGTGAGTCCGAACCCCGCCATGGGAGCGAGCGCCACCTTGGGGCCAAGGAACTGCCGGCCAAGGGCGTACACGGCGAGCAGCCCCACCGCGCCGATGACCACGTTCGCGCCAAGGACTCCCCATGTGCCCGCGATCCACCCGCCCATCGCAATGGTCGCCGGAAGCATCTTGGCTCCCTGCGGCTGGACGGCGTCGCCCGTGAGATTCCACGCCTGCGAAGCGTCGGGAAGGAGATTGGGCTGCAGCGCCGCTGCCTCGTCGGCGCCCAGCACCGGAATGTCCGTGGACGGGTGGTCGGTGAGCCACAGTCCGGACAGCGTGAGGAAGCCCGGGTCACGCACCACGATGAGGTACTCGGAGGTCCACACCCAGTTGACGACGGTCCACGCGAGCGACGCCCACAGGGCGAGCGCCGCTCCGCGAACGTCCGACGCTGTGACGACAGGGCGGAAGGGTCGCCAGGTGATTGCCACCAGTACGGCGGCGAGTGGCAGCGCGGTCCAGGGCCGGAAGTGGCCAAGGCTCACGGTGATTCCGGCGGCGAGAGACAGCGCGACGGCGACCTGGACGATGCGTGCTGGGGCCGCCGCGATCCACAGCCGTTCGGTGCTCACGATGGCCGAGCCTACCGGCGGTCAAGCGGGACTGGCGGTGGTGCGCGCGGCAAAGTTCGTGGGCGCAGGTAAGGTTGGCCCATGACCAAAATCGTCTTGGTCGAAGATGACCCGACCATTTCAGAACCCTTGACTCGCGCTTTGGGCAGGGAAGGCTACGACGTCGAGTGGCACGGCACCGGACTCGGTGGCGTCGACGCCGCTGACGGAGCCGACCTGCTCATTCTCGACTTGGGTCTGCCGGACATCGACGGCGTAGATGTTGCGCGACGCGTGCGTGACAAGGGACTGCTCGTCCCCATCCTCATGCTGACCGCGCGCGCTGACGAGGTTGACCTCGTCGTTGGCCTCGACGCCGGTGCCGACGATTACGTCACCAAGCCCTTCCGCCTCGCCGAACTCCTCGCCCGCGTCCGTGCGCTGCTGCGCCGCCGCACCGGCACCGAGGTGCAGGGAGACGTCGAGGTGGGCAATGTCCGTGTGGATGTCGCCGCCCATCGCGCGTTTGTCGATGGCAAGGAGCTGCAGCTGAGCGGCAAGGAGTTCGACCTCCTCCACGTGCTCGTCGCGAATGCCGGCTCCGTGGTCTCTCGCGACCAGCTCATGCATGAGGTGTGGGGCGCTGAGCCCGGCGCTCCATCCAAGACTCTCGACATGCACATCTCGTGGCTGCGCAGGAAGCTCGGAGACGACGCCGCTCAGCCGACGTACATCACGACCGTCCGCGGAATGGGCTTCCGCTTCGAGAACGACGACTGACCTTGCGCCGTCGCGTACTCATCGCGACCATCTCGGCGCTCGGGGTGGCGGTGATCCTGCTTGGCATCCCGCTCGCCATCGCCGCCGCCCAGCTGGTGCGCGACAACGCGCTGCGAGAGCTCGAGTCGCGCACGGCCACGGCCAGCCGCGCCCTCGAGGTGCGCTATGGCGCCGGTGAGGGCATCACGGAGGCGAATCTCGCGTCGTATGTCTCTGAGCGCTCCGGCGCTCCCTCGTTCATCTCGGTGACTCTCCCTGACGGCACGGTCCTGACGTACGGCGAAGAGCCGTCGACGTCCTACACGGCGAGCGAAGTGACCGACTCGGGGATCGTCGTGATCATGTACGAGTCGCGCTGGAACGTGTTCTGGGAGGCAGCCCGCATCGTGGGCCTGGTCCTCGCGACCGGGGCCATAGCGGTGCTTGCCGGAATCGGCATGGCGATCTGGCAGGCCAACCGCCTGTCCGCACCTCTCGTGTACCTCGCGGCGAGCGCCGAGCAGATCGGCTCAGGCCAAGTGCGGCCGCGCCTCGAGCGCACCGGAATCGAGGAGATCGACCTGGTAGCCGACGAGCTCGCGCGCTCCTCGGACCGCATGGCGGCTCGCCTTGCCGCAGAGCGCCAGTTCGCGTCCGACGCTTCCCACCAGCTGCGCACCCCGCTCACCGCACTGTCGATGCGGCTTGAGGAGATTGCGACCACCACAACCCAGCCCGAGGTCCGCGAAGAGGCCGAGAAGTCTCTTGAGCAGGTCGAGCGACTCGTGGGGGTCGTCGACGACCTGCTGGGACGCTCCCGCAAGGCGCTCGGCTCTGGAACCGAGCTTGTGAACCTCGAGGAGGTGTTCGAGCAGCAGCGCCAGGAGTGGAGTGCGGTGTTCTCCAAGGCCAGCCGCAAGCTTGTCATCGAACCCACCGATGCGCTTGTCTTCGCGAGCCCTGGCGGCCTCGCCCAAGTGCTGGCGACCCTCATCGAGAACTCTCTCAAGCATGGGGCGGGCACCACGACAGTGGCGGCCAGAGCGTCGGGCGGAAGCCAGGCGATCGTTGTCGAGGTGAGGGACACGGGACCCGGCGTTCCCGACGACATCGCGCCGCGCATCTTCGAGCGCGAGGTCACCGGCGGTCGCGGCACGGGACTTGGCCTCGCGCTTGCCAGGGACCTCGTCACGGCTGACGGCGGGCGTCTAGAGCTCGCCCAGCGCGTGCCTGCGGTCTTCTCGGTGTTCCTCCAGGGCGTGCCCCAGATGGTAGACCTCGACTCCGTGATCCCTCACGGAAAGGCCATCAATCCTCGTCGGCGACGTCGATGATCGCGGTGGGCGGCTTCGTGGTGAACACGAGCAGCTTGTAGCCCACGTAGCGCAGCACCGTGCCGAGCCCAATGCCCAGCAGGGATGCGATGTTGTCCGCCATGAGGCTCGTGAACTGCAGCACGTAGTGGCTGATCGCCACCACTCCCGCCTCCGCGACAATCGCGATGAAGTTCACCGCACCAAAGAGGAAGAACTCGCGAATGGGCCGATGGGTGCGGTGGCCCTTGAACGTCCACAGCCGGTGTGCGATCCACGCGAACACGATCGACACGAGCGTCGCAATGACCTTCGCGGTGACCACACGGTCGGAGGCGCCAAGAAACTCGGAGTCCTCGCTGAGCGGCCCAAGGCGCAGCAAGTTGAACACGCCCAGGTTGACGAGGATGCCGGCAATGCCGACCACCCCAAAGCGGCCGAGTTCTGCGGCGTGTGAACGGATCCAGGCGAGCACCGCGTCAGCCTATCGCCGGTAGGTTGTACCCATGACCGCCCCCATCGTCGCCGTAGTTGGCGGCGGCCAGTTGGCTCGCATGATGACCGGCCCAGCCACGGAGCTTGGGATCACGCTTCGCGTGCTCGTTGAGTCGCCCGACGCTGCGGCTGCTGTGTCTGCACACGAGGCCGTCGTTGGACTTCCCAAGGACGCGGACGCTGTGGCCACCCTCCTCGAGGGCGCCACGGTCGTGACGTGGGAGCACGAGCACATTCCTGCCGCCGTCTTCGAGGCCGCCGCCGAGCGCGGCGTGCCCGCCCTGCCCTCTGCCGCCGCGCTCACTCACGCTCAGGACAAGATCGTGATGCGCTCGCGCATGGATGCGCTCGGCCTGCCCAACCCGGCATGGGCGCAGGTGCACACGGACGACGACGTCGAGGCGTTCCTTGCCGCCCACGACGGCCACGCGGTGCTCAAGACTGCTCGCGGCGGCTACGACGGCAAGGGGGTGCGGGTCATTCACAGCGCCGCTGACGCGAAGGACTGGATCGACGCCCAGGCGACCGGCGGCCCCCAACTGCTCGTCGAGGAGCTGGTTCCGTACTCAAGGGAACTGGCCGCGCAGGTGGCAAGAACAGCGTCGGGCCGTGTTGTCGCCTACCCCGTAGTCGAGTCGACGCAGAAGGACGGCGTATGCGCTGAGGTCATCGCCCCGGCGCCGGATCTCTCGGATGCGCTCGCGGCGGAGATCACCGAGCTGGCGGTGACGATCGCGACAGAGCTCGATGTAGTGGGAATGCTCGCGGTCGAGCTGTTCCAGGTGGGCCAGCACGTCGTCATCAATGAGCTCGCGATGCGCCCTCACAACTCCGGCCACTGGTCCCTGGACGGCGCGGTGACCGGTCAGTTCGAGCAGCACCTGCGCGCTGTGCTCGACCTGCCGCTCGGCTCGACGCAGCCCAACGCGGCCTGGACCGTCATGGCGAACGTTCTTGGCGGGGCGCGAGAGCACCTCTCCGCAGCGCTTGCAGATGTCGATGATCCCGACGCGAAGATCCACCTTTACGGCAAAGAGGTGCGCCCTGGTCGCAAGGTGGGCCACGTCAACCTCGCGGGCGACGACCTTGATGATGTGCTCACACGGGCGCGCAATGCTGCCGATATCGTCAGGGACGGCAAGCAGACAGGAGGCGGCGCATGAGCGCAGTGGTTGGCATCGTCATGGGCTCAGACTCCGATTGGCCCGTGATGAGCGCCGCGGCCGACGCTGTGGCTGAGTTCGGCGTCGAGTTCGAGAAGGACGTGGTGTCGGCTCACCGCATGCCTGAGGAGATGATCGAGTACGGCCGCTCCGCCGAGGAGCGCGGCCTGCGCGTCATCATCGCGGGCGCCGGCGGCGCGGCTCACCTTCCGGGAATGCTCGCCTCCGTCACGACGCTGCCGGTGATCGGCGTCCCCGTGCCCCTCAAGCACCTTGACGGCATGGACTCGCTGCTGTCGATTGTGCAGATGCCGGCCGGCGTTCCCGTCGCGACCGTGTCGATTGGAGGAGCGCGCAATGCGGGACTGCTCGCGGTGCGCATCCTCGCCGCTGCCGATGCCGAGCTGCGCGACACGATGCGCGAGTTTCAGGTGCAGCTGCGCGATGTGGCACACGCCAAGGGCCAGGCGCTGCGGGAGCTGTAAACCGCACTGACTGCGCGGCGCTGACTGCGGTCAGCGCCGACCGGCTACTTCTTGACCTTGCACTCCGCGAGGATCTCTTCTTGCGACTGACGCTCCGGCGTGGGTGAGACGATCGATCCGCCGCTCATGGTGGGATCCGGGGTGGAGGTGGTCGGCTTCTTCTTGCCGCCGTCCATCGGGATGTCCTTGACGATGCGCTTGTAGACGAGGTCCGCGTCTGCGGTCGCGAGCACGTCTCCCGACTTGTCTCCCGCGTAGCGCCACGGAACCGTCATGAAGTTGATGTTGTCCTGATCGATGTTGCGCAGCGAGTACGCGAGACCAACGAGGTAGGTGAAGGAGCCGAGGTCGGGGTCCATGGTCATCGACTCGCCTGCGGACTTCAGCAGCAGGGTGAGCTGCGGGGCGTCGGTGAGGACGTTCATGCCAAGCACCTTGCGCGCAAGGTTCGTCATGAGGGCCTGCTGGCGCTCGATGCGCTGCAAGTCCGTGCCGTCGCCGATGTGACGGACGCGAGCGTACGCCAGCGCGGTCTTGCCGTTGAGGACACGGGCGCCAGCCTTGACGTTGAGCTTGGACTTGCGGTCGTTGATGTCGCGCTCGATGCACATCGGCACGCCGCCCACAGCGTCAACCATCTTCTTGAAGCCGGAGAAGTCCACCACGGCGTAGTGGTCGAACTCGATGCCGGTGAGATCCTGGACGGTCTTCATGGTGCACGCGGCGCCTTCGGCCGCGTTGCCCTTCTTGCCGCCATTGGCGAAGGCGATGTTGAACTTGCCGGTCCAGCCCTTGACCGTGGAGCCGTCGAACAGCTTGCAGTCGCTCACGCGCACGCGCATGTCGCGCGGGATGGAGAGGAAGTCGATGCGAGAGCGGTCGGCCGAGATGTGCATGATCATCGTGGTGTCCGAGCGCATGCCGCCCACCTTGCCGCCGATCTTGCCGTTCTCGCCGTCGCGGACGTCCGAGCCCACGAGCAGGATGTTCACGTCCTTGCCGGCGTTGGGGTCCACGGGTTCAGGGTCCTCAGTGGCCGTGATGCTGGGGGTGGCCACAGGGGTGCGCGAGGGAAGGCCAACAAGACCTGAGATGTCCTGGGTGTCGAAGGAGCCCTGGAGGTTGTTCCAGTAGGTGGTGCCAAGCACGATGCCGAAGCCGAGGACGCCTGCCAGCACCGCGGCAACGATCTGCATGCCGGTGCGGCGGCGATCCGTTGCGCCGTGGCGCGCGCGCTTTAAGGCACGTTCCTGCTTGCTCACTTACCCTCCTGGGCGCGCGCGATGAGCGCGTACATCTCAAGTAACAACGGGTCAAACGGTTGTATCGGCCGTCGCGTTCCCGCGAATTAGTGTCTCAGACCTTGCACTCGTCGAGAAGCGCCTTGGTGGGGTCCTTGTCAGGGTCCACCGGCTTGGGGGACTTGTCGATGACCTTGTCCCACGTCTTGCCGGCGCTGTTGTCGCCGAAGGCGGTGAGTGGCTTGTCGTTGCGCAGCTGCTTCCACATGGTCTTGGCGTCCTTGGTGAGCAACACGTCCATGTAGTCGTCGGTGTACTTCCACGGCACGGTGTAGAACTGCACGTCTGCGGGGTCCAGGTTCCGCAGCGAGAACCCAAGGCCGATCATCCGGCGGGTGTCGGCGAGCTCTGGATCCATGGTGAGCGATGCGGCGGTGGCCTTGAGGAACTGGGTGAGCTCTCCAGCGTCGGTCAGGATGTTCTTGGACAGCACCACGCGGGCGACCTGGCGCAGCAGCTGCTGCTGGCGAGCGATGCGCTGCAGGTCAGAGCCGGAGACGTCGCCCACCTCTGCGGTGCGCATGCGAGCGAGGCCGAGCGCCTGCTTGCCGTTGAGAACCTGCGGTCCAGGCTTGAGATTGAGGCGGGCCTTCTTGGACACGATCTTTTCGGGGATGCACATCGGCACGCCGCCGATTGCGTCGACCATGTCTTGGAAGCCAGCGAAGTCGACGACCACCCAGTGGTGAATCTTGAGCTTCGACATCTTCTGGATGGTGTTGATGACGCAAGCGGAGGCCTCTGCCGGGTTGCCCTTCTTGCCGCCGTTGGAGAAGGCGATGTTGAAGTCGCCCTTCCAGCCCTTGACCGTGGTGCCGTCGAACAGCTGACAGTCAGCGATCTGCACCTGCGCGTCGCGGGGGATCGAGACCAGGTCCACGCGGCTGCGGTCCGCGGCGATGTGCATGATGATCGTCGTGTCGTTGCGCATGCCTGCGGCGACCTTGCCGCCGATCTTGCCGTTCTCTCCGTCGCGCTGATCAGAGCCCATCAGCAGGATGTTGATCGCGTTGCCAGCTGCGGGGTCCGGAATCTCATCGTCAGCGGTCGGCGAGACGGTGGGCTCTGGTTCGGGGATCTCGGAGATGAGCGACTTGTTGTCGATCGTGGTGATCTCGCCTGCCACCTGCCCCAGCACGGTGTTGGCGTAGACAAGCCCAAAGCCCACGGCTCCCGCGACCACGCAGGCCGCCCAGGTCCACAGGCGCGAGGGGGATCGGCGCCGCGCGTGTGCGATGACGCTGCCGTCGCCGAGCTCCTCAGCCATGAGTCACAAGTGTAGGCATCGCCGCCGCGCCCGGGTGGGCAGGCATGCCGTGCGCGCGTGCCGGGCTACCCTCGATGCGTGACCTCCTCCCTGCCCGCCCTTGACTCCTCCGCGCCCATTCCCGTGAGCGTCGTCATGCCGGTGCTTAACGAGGAGGCGCACCTTGAGGGCGCGGCGCAGGCGGTGCTCGACAACGGCTATGACGGCCCCATCGAGCTCGTCATGGCGCTCGGCAACAGCTCGGACGCGACCAATGACGTCGCGGCGCGCATCGCCGCCGCGGACAACAGGGTGACGCTCGTTGACAATCCCACCTCTGACACCCCAACGGCGCTCAATCGCGCGATCGCCGCGTCCAAGTACGGCGTCGTGATCCGCACGGACGGCCACGCTCGGCTGCCCAAGGGCTACCTTGCCGACGCCGTGGACGCCTTGGTGCGCACGGGCGCCGCGAATGTCGGTGGCCGCATGGTGCCCACGGCCGACGCTCCGCTTGCCACAGCGATCGCCGTCGCCATGTCCTCTCGCTGGGGAATCGGCGGCGCCGGCCACCGCGTGGGAGGGCAGGAGGGCCCCGCTGCCTCCGTTTACCTGGGTGCGTTCCGTCGCGAGGCCCTCGACAGCGTCGGCGGATATGACGAGCATTTCCGCCGAGCCCAGGACTGGGAACTGAACTATCGCCTGCGCAAGGCCGGCTATGAGGTGTGGTTCGTGCCGAGCATGCAGGTGCCTTACGCGCCGCGCGGCACCTGGCGAGCGCTCGCTCGTCAGTTCCACGACTCGGGGCGCTGGCGCCGTGAGGTGGTGCGCGTGCACCCCGATTCGAAGTCGCCGCGCTACTTGGCCGCGCCCGTCGTGACCGTTGCGGTGATCCTTGGACTGCTCGTGGGGCTGCTTGGGTCGGCCGTGGGTCTCAGCGCGCTGATGGCAGCGTTCATCCTTCCGGTGGGGTATCTCGCGGGCGTCCTCGTCGCCTCGTTCACGCATGTGAAGGACCTGCCGCTGAAAAGCCTGCTGCTCCTTCCGGGTGTGCTGGCGACCATGCATCTGGGGTGGGGTACGGGATATCTGCGTGGCATCGGTTAGTCTCAACTTGACGAGTAGGGATTACAACGGTGTAATTCCGGTAGGCGGGTTCGCCTGCCAGCGGTCTAGGGAGGGCCTATGTGGAATATCTACGAAGGTTCAGTGCCCTCGGACGCACGCACGCCTTCACCGACACTGGCGTCGGTTGTTGACATCTTCAGCGGAGTCGATGACGGTCCGCTGGCGTGGCAAGAGCGCGCACTGTGCGCTCAGACAGACCCTGAGGCGTTCTTCCCTGAAAAGGGAGGATCGACGCGTGAGGCAAAAAAGGTGTGTACGTCGTGTGACGTGCGTGCCGAGTGCCTGGATTACGCGCTTGCCAACGACGAGCGTTTCGGCATCTGGGGTGGCCTGTCAGAGCGTGAACGGCGCAAGCTCAAGCGTCGCGTGGTGTAGCCGTCTGGGTCCGCAGCCAGCGGGTCCAGGGAGCGTGCGATGACGACGGCACGTGTCTTCGTGCGCGCAATTGTCGTCACAGACGGCCGTTCGCGCTTCCTCGACGAGGTGCTGCTTTCCCTCGCCGCTCAAGACTTCGCCCCTGATTCCGTGCACGTTGCCGCGATTGGCGGCGTGACAGTTCCCGCGCAGCCGGGACTCACGGTGCAGGTCACTCCCGTGCCTGAGCCCGCCACGTTTGGCGAGGCCGTTGATGCCGTCATCGCCGCCTTCCCCGAGCACGATGCCGAGTATCTGTGGCTCCTCCACGACGATTCGGCGCCACTTCCCGACGCTCTCGGGAGGCTTGCGGCGACCGCGAAGAAGCGCTCTCGCGCCGCAATTGTGGGAGCCGCGCAGGTGCGCTGGCGCGACTCGAGCAGGCTCATCAGCCTTGGCTCGACCGTGTCCCGCTATGGCGCCCGCCGCGTGGATCTCGTCGACGACAGCGATATCAATCAGGGCCAGTACGACTCTCGCGACGATGTCCTTTCCGTGTCCCTCCCCGGTTCGCTGGTCCGACGCTCCGCCTGGGTAGACCTTGGAGGCCTCGACAACGCGTATCGGGGGTTCGGCGACAGCGCGGATCTGTGCCGACGGGCCTGGCGCGCGGGCCACGACGTGGTGGTGGTCCCCGGCGCGCTGGTGCGGCACGCCCAGCTCAACCTGCGCGGCCGCCGCGAGGGAAGCAACGACGCGCACGCCTCGTATGCCCTGAGGCGAACCGGCGAGTGGTACCACGCCTTGGTGTGGGCTCCGCTCGCTGCTGTGCCGTTCATCGTGCTGTGGGCCTTCCTGTCAGCGCTCGTGCGAGCGCTGCTGAGGGTTGCGCAGAACGCGCCTCGCCTCGCGCTCACTGACCTGGGGGTGCCCTGGCGCCTCGTCGGCAGGCTGGTGCTGCTGCCCGGGTCGCGCTGGAGGGCGCGTCGTCATGCCGAGGTGAGCGCGCGGTCCATCCGCCGGCTGCTCGCCTCACCAGCGTCGGTCCTGCACCACGTGCGCACCAGGTACCTGCGCTCCTACGACCGCTGGCGCAATGCGGTCACGCCAACGAACATGGAGCGCGCCGAGCTCGCCGCGTCGGGCACTCGCCGGCGCTGGATGCTCGCGCTCGTCATCGCGACCTCCGCAGGCGGCGCTATGGCGATCTTCGGCGAGTGGCTGCCAGCGCTCTTGGCAGGCGACATGCTCACCGGCCGTGCGCTTGGCGTCACCGACATCGGCTGGCACGACCTGTGGCAGCGGTCGTGGAGCGGCTGGTCTGAGGCTGGCTACGGCGCTCCCGCCCTCAACGGCGCCTTCTCCGCCGCGCTGCTGCCTTTCGCGATCGTTCCCGGAGGTCTGCGACTGTGGCTGGGGCTGATCCTCACCTTTGGAGTGGTGTGGGCCTCGATCACCGCGTGGTTCGCTGCCGGAGCCGCGACTCGAGCCGTCTCTGTCCGCGCGGTCGCGGCTCTCGCGTACGGCTTCTGGCCGCTGTTCCTCGTCTCGATCTCCCAGGGCAGGGTGGGCGCGGTGCTTGCGCACATCATGCTTCCGCTCGTCGCCCTGGGCGTTGCCCGCTCGCTCGGCGTGCACAGGGGAGAAGCGCTCAGCCGGGGTCACTACTTCACCCAGCGCGTCATCGCGTCGCCTTCCGCTGCTGCCGCCGCTGCGCTCGCCCTCGCATTCGTCGTTGCCGTCTCCCCGGTGGTGCTTGTGCCGGCAGTGGTCGCCCTTATCGCGACGGCGGCGGTTGCGGGCCGACGCTGGCCCCGCATCGTGCTCATCGCCGCGCCCGCGATCGTGATCTCCGGTCCGGCGCTGTTCGCCGCGCTGCGCGCTGACTCGCTTGCTGAAAAGTGGGGGATCCTCGCGCGCGAGGTGGGACCGGCAGCGCCAAGCGAGGTGGCCTCGCCGCTTCGCACTGTGCTTGGCCTCGACACGACTCCCGGCGGGGAGCAGTGGTATTCGAGTCCGTGGGTGGTCGCGCTCATCGCCACTGTGGTGAGTGTGGGCGCGCTCCTTGCCCTGCTCAGCGGCAGGGCGGTGCGCGCGGTTCACGTCGGCTGGTTCGTTGCCGCGCTTGGCGTGCTCACTGCGCTCGCGTCGCAGCGCGTCATGGTCTCGTGGCCGGACGGCGCCGGCATCCCTGCCGCGAATGGATGGGCGGGTCCCGGCTTGTCGCTCGCGCTCGTCGGCGCGCTCGCGGCCGCTACCGCCGCCGCGCACAACACGTGGCATTCGGGCGGAATGATTCGCGTCAGGCGCACTGGCGCAGTTGTCGTGGTGACGCTGGCAGCGATCGCTGTGCTCGCTTCCGCCACCGCGTGGGCGTGGCCGGGCCGCGCCCACGGCGGCGACGTGCGTGCCGCGAACGCTGACGTGCTTCCGCTCGTCGCCTCACTTGAGCAGCTGCCGCCCGCGTCAGCGCGAGTCCTCACATTGACGGACACCGAGGACGGGGTCGCGTACTCGGTTGAAAGCGGCGATGGGGCCATGGTGCTGTCAGACAGCGTGTCCTTCGGCCCCAACGGTGCCCCACTCGCGCGCCCGGAGCGCCTCGATGCCCCGTCTCCCGCCGACCTCGACGCCGCCGTCGCGACCCTCGTGGGAGCAGGCGTCGGCGCCGACGAGCGGCTCGCAGCATGGGGCATCGGCGTGATCGTTGCGACTCCCGACTCGCCGCGCGCTCTGGCAGGGCTGTCTCAAGTCGACACGCTCGCGCTCATCGGCGCGAGCGAGCTGGGCACGGCGTATCGCATCGGCGCAGCGGGACAGGCGGGTCGCGCGTGGCTCGAGACCTCGGGCGGAGAGCGGCTGCCCATCGCGTGGGAGGGCAGAAAGGCTCGCGCCAAGCTCCTTCCCGGCGAGTCGGGCACGGCGGTGCTCGCCGTTCCCGCCGACGAAGGCTGGCAGGCGACACTCGCGGGCAGGGAGCTCGAACCAGTCACCGATGACGAAGGTCGCCAGGCCTTCGCCGTTCCCGCTGGCGGAGGCAGCCTCGAGATTCGCTTCGTTGACCACACCTATCGCTCCTGGTGGTGGGCCGCGGCCATCGCCTGCGGCCTCGCGCTGCTCGCCGCGGCTCCCGCTCCTCACCGACGGATCCTGGGGGTGCGCTCATGATCGGCAAGATCGTCTCCGGATCCCTTGTGTTCGCCTCGGTCATCGCCGCCGTGGCCGTGGGAAGCCAGCTGGACACGGCAGAGCCCACCACAGCGTCGGGCAGTGTCATCTCCGTGACCCCCGCGCGACAGGACGTCGCGTGCCCGGGGCCGCTCGTGACCCCGGCGGGGGGCACCGGTTCTGATCCGGAGCTTGGCGGAGCGGCGACCCAGGTCACGCGCAAGACCTTCCTCGCGGGCGCAGTGCGCGAGGTGGGCGAGGGAAGCGCGTCCGACGCTGTGGTCGGGTCCGCCGTCGAGCGCGTCGGTGGGGGAGACATCAGTGGGCTCGCGGCGCTCACGTGCGGCGTGCCGGACATCGACCAGTGGCTCATCGGCGGAGCAACGAGCGTTGGCGCGTCCGCACGGCTCGTGCTCGCGAACCCCTCGCAGGCGTCCGTCGAGGCGACGGTGACGATCTACGGCGAGCTCGGCGAGCTTGAGACGAGAGTGGTGCCGATCGGTCCCGACGGCCAGGCCGAGCTGCTGCTCGAGGGCGTCGTGGTCGATGTCGCGCTGCTCGCGGTGCACGTCACGGCGACCGGCACGGGTGTGGTTGCGGCGCTTCAGGACTCTCGGCTGGAGGGCTTCCAGCCGGCGGGCACCGAATGGGTGGTGCCCGGTGCCGTGGCCCAGGAGCTCGCGATCCCCGGAGTGGGGACGCAGGGCGTGAGCGGGCAGACCGCGACGGTGCGCCTCATGGCGCCGAGCGGAGCCACCGCGCGGCTCGCGCTCTCGACCCCTGGGGGCGAGCTGCTGTGGGAGGGCGTCAACCAGCTGGAGCTTGAGCCTGGCGTCGTGGTCGAGGTGCCTGTGCCCACGATCGACAATGCGACCGCAACGATCTCAGCCACCCAGCCCGTGATGGCCGCGGCGTACATGACGCGCAGCAGGCCAGCGACGGTGGGTGTCGCCGGAGACACCGCCCGAGAGGCGCGCTGGATTGCCGCGCAGGCCGTTGGCGACGACAGCGAGAGCGCCGTGGTGACCGTGGGCTACGACGCGTTCGTGGCCGTGTATGCGCCGCGAAGGGGAACCTTCACCCTTACGGACGAGGACGGCACGGAGGTCGCCTCAGTCCAACTCACGGCGGGGTCGAGCGCGCTGGTGCCGATCAAGGCGAGCGCAGGCACGCAGCTCACCGCGAGCGGTGACTACGTGTGGGCGCTGCTCGTGGAGAACAACGCGTTCATCAGCGCGATGACTCCGCTGCGCACCACGGTCGAAGACCTCGATGTCTCGGTGGAGCAGCGTCGCTACGTGCCATAGGAGCCGGGGCGCTCAGCTGCCGTAGTCCGGATCGATCTCCTCCGGGGGCCGCGCCAAAAGGAAGCCCACGTGCTCGGCGAGCACATCGCGAACCATCGCGGGCAGGTCGCTGCGCTCACAGCGCTGCTCGATGGGGCGGCGGTACAGCACGATGCGAGATGGCTGGCCCAGGTCGGCGGGGAAGAGCCTCCCGAGCGGCACTCCGCGCTCCCACGGGGACGGGTCCGAGGGCGGCACGTCCTCTGTGCCGAACTCGACGCGGCCCCACTGCTTTCCCCACCGGGCTGCGAGTCGGTCCGAGGCCTCCCACACGAGTTCATCGAAGAGCTCCGAGCGACTCACCGCACCGGGAGAGCCGAGCGGGTGCAGGGGCCGCCTGAGTCCTCTTCCGTGCCGGTCTCGAGCGCTCATGCCAGGAGACTATCCCGCCCACCGCGTCCGTCCTCCACACATTCTGGGATCGCCGCGCACAGCGCGTGCGATCTACCAGGCGTTTCGTTTCTGACCGCATGGTTGGGCACCCAGATTGTGTGGAGGAGGGACGTGACGGGCGGCGGGTGAGGGGGCATGTGGACTGCGGTGAGCGGCGTGGCATCAGCAGTCCTGACCGCCCGGCAGGTACCGTCCAAAGCGTGATCTCTGTACGTCAATGCTCGCGACCCTCGTGCTCGAATCCTGCGGCGGCGACGCTCACGTACGTCTACGAGGACTCGACGGTCGTGGTGGGTCAGCTGTCCGCTGCGGCGGAGCCCCACGCCTACGACCTGTGCTCTCACCACGCGGAGCGCTTCACCGCACCGCGCGGCTGGAACGTGGTGCACATCCACCAGGAGTTTGTCGAGGTGGGTCCCAGCGAGGACGATCTCGACGCTCTCGCCAAGGCGGTGCGTCAAGCGGGAACCCCGCCCATGGTTGAGCAGGTCGTGGTGCGTCCCCCGGTGGCCTCTGAGCCTCGCCGCGGTCACCTGCGCGTCGTCTCCGCCGACAACTGATCCGCCTGTCACGAGCGGCTACCCTTGGGGGCGTGCCGAACCTGCCTGACCTGTCGAACCTGATCAAGTCCTATGACGTCCGCGGCATCGTGGGCGAGGAGCTGACGGAGGAGGTCGCCACGGCGATCGGCGCGGCCTTCGCCGACGCAATCGTGGTGCCAGAAGGCGACAGCGCTGTCGTGATCGGGCATGACATGCGCGACTCCGGCCCTGGCCTCGCGGCCGCGGTGGCGAAGGGCCTCACCCAGCGTGGCGTCAGCGTCATCAGCATCGGCCTGTGTTCGACGGATGGCCTCTATCACGCCTCCGGCGAGCTCGATCTGCCAGGCGTCATGGTCACCGCTAGCCACAACCCGGCCGCCTACAACGGCATGAAGCTGTGCCGCTCTCGCGCTCGCGCCGTGGGCGAGAACTCGGGACTGGCTGACGTGCGCTCTCGCGCCGCACAGCTGCTCGCCGAGGGACTCGGCGAGGCCGCCGCCACCGCGGGCTCCATCACTGAGCGCGACATGATCGCTGACTACGGCAGCTTCCTTCGCGGCCTGGTCCCACTTGACGGCATCCGCCCGCTGCGCGTCGTCGTCGACGCGGCAAACGCCATGGCGGGCTACACGGTTCCTGCTGTGCTCGGCACCGCCGCAGGGCTTCCTGAACTTCCGCTCGAGATCATCCCGCTGTACTTCGAGCTTGACGGCACCTTCCCCAACCACGAGCCAAATCCGCTCGAGGAGGAGAACCTGCGCGACCTGCAGGCCGCGGTGCGAGAGCACGGCGCGGACATCGGCCTCGCCTTCGACGGCGACGCAGACCGCTGCTTCGTCGTGGACGAGCGTGGCGAGGTGGTCCCTGCCTCCGCGATCACGTGCCTCGTTGGCCTGCGAGAGGCCGCCCGCGACAGCGCCGAATCGCCCGTCGTGATCCACAACCTCATTTCGTCAAGAGCGGTGCCGGAACTCCTCACGCAGGCTGGCGCCACCCCCGTCCGCTCTCGCGTTGGCCACTCCTTCATCAAGGCTGACATGGCGCAGCGCAATGCGGTGTTCGGCGGAGAGCACTCCGCGCACTTCTACTTCCGCGACTTCTTCTTCGCGGACTCGGGAATGCTCGCCGCGATGCATGTGCTCGCCGCGCTCGGCTCGCAGGACGGAACCCTGAGCGAACTGCTCTCGACCTACTCGCCGTACGCAGCGTCGGGCGAAATCAATACCAAGGTGAGCGACGTCGCCGCCGCGACCCAGCGAGTCGTCGACGCGATGAGCGAGGGCGCGAGCACAGATGACTTCGACGGCGTCACCATCGACCACTGGGACGCGGAGCCGCAATGGTGGCTCAACGTGCGCCCATCCAACACGGAACCGCTGCTGCGGCTTAATGTGGAGGCCGCAGATCGTGAGGTCATGGAGCAGGTGCGCGATCGCGCGCTCGAGATCATCAGGGAGGGCTGAGTGTCTACAGAGGGTGGAACCAAGGCGGTAGTCGCGGCGCTGTCCGCGAACCTCGGCATTGCGGTGACCAAGTTCGCGGCCTTCGCGCTCACGGGTGCCTCATCGATGCTTGCTGAGGCGATCCACTCGGTCGCCGACTCCGGCAATCAGGTGCTGCTGCTTCTGGGCGGCAAGCGCGCACGTCGCGTGGCAACGGAAGAGCACCCCTTTGGCTTTGCCCGTACGCGCTACCTGTATGCGTTCATGGTCGCGATTGTGCTGTTCACCGTGGGTGGCCTCTTCGCGCTGTACGAGGCGTGGCACAAGTTCCACGACCCGCACCCCATCGAGTCGTGGAAGTGGGTGCCCGTTGTGGTGCTGGTCGCCGCGATCATCATGGAGGGCTTGTCCTTCCGCACCGCCATTGTCGAGTCGAACAAGGTGCGTCGCGGCCAGAGCTGGCCGCGGTTCATCCAGCGCTCTCGCTCTCCCGAACTGCCGGTCATCCTGCTTGAGGACCTCGGGGCGCTGCTGGGCCTGGTATTCGCACTCTTTGGTGTGTCGATGACGCTCATCACCCACGACGGTCGGTGGGATGCGGTTGGCGCCGCGATGATCGGCCTGCTGCTGTGCGCGATCGCCGTGGTGCTCGGCCGCGAGACAAAGAGCATGCTGCTTGGCGAGTCCGCTACCGAGGAGGACGTTGCCGCTATCAAGGCCGCGCTCGCCGCTGAAGGCTTTGGCGACGTCATTCACCTGCGCACGCTCCACCTGGGACCGGACGACATCCTGCTTACCGTCAAGGTCGCGCAGGATCCCGCCATCAGCCTCGTCGACCACGGCGCGCAGGCGGACAGGGCGGAGGCCGCGATTCGTGCCGCCGTTCCCGCCGTGCGGCTGATCTTCATTGAGCCGGACGTGCGCCGCGCCGGTGCCAACCCGGCCGACGCTGGCGGCGAGTAGGGCGCTTAGGTCACCGCAGCGTCGGGCAGACTTGCGGGTGATGGGATCCGTTCGATGGCGCACTAACCACGTATGGTCTCGCCGGTCAGGTCACGGACTCGTATCAGTGGTGGATTCAGGGAGGCGTCGAGCAGTCTGCGCATTTGGACTACGACTATGACGAGGACCACCCCCACGCGGTGGAGTCCACCGGTGTGGGCGCGTACGGGTATGACGCTGCGGGCAGGATGATCTCCCGCGACGCTGACGGTGTGGGCGGCACTGCCGCGCAGACGCTGATCTGGGATGCTCTGTCGAACCTTGTCGGCATCAACGCCACTACCGGTAATGAGCGTTACTTGTATGACGCGTCGGGGCAACGGGTGGTGCGTATCGCGGGCGCGACGGCGACCGCGTATCTGGGCTCGAGTGAGGTCACGGATGCGAACACTGCATCGCCTGGCGCGCTTGCGGGTACCCGCTACTACGCCTTTGGTGGGACTACTGTCGCGCTGAGGGACGGGACGGGTGTGTCGTATCTGATTGGTGACGTGCAGGGTTCGGCGACGGTGTTGATCCCTGCGGGTGACGGCACAGGGGATCCCGACGCTGTGGTTGCCTCCCGTAACGCCTACACCCCCTACGGAGTCACCCGTGGCAGCGACAACCTCGCCACCGATCGCGGCTGGCTGGGCCAAGTCGAAGACGCCTCCAGCGGGCTGACGTACTTGAACGCCAGGTACTACGACCCCGCGATCGCACGGTTCATCTCACCAGACCCGCTCATGGACCCCACCGACCCGCGCACCCTGGATCCGTACCGGTATGCGGACAACAATCCCGTGCTGTTCACGGACCCGAGTGGCCTCGCCCCCTCATGTTCGGGACTGACGGGCCAGGCATACAAGAACTGCTCCGGATACGCGACCACCACGTACAACTACATGACAGGTAAGACCACCGCGAAGAAGAACGAGGAACTCGCCAAGAGCGGCAAGGCCGGCGTCAACAAGACCACGCCGAAGCCAAAGGCGTCGAAGAGTGGAGGTTCGGCCAGCGGGGCCTCGACCAAGACGTACAAGGGAGTCAATCTCGGCAAGACAGACTTCGTGATGGGAGCGTTCATTGAAGGGCAGCGGGCAGGGAGTGGGTGGTTCCTGGGTGATAGCGACTCTCACGGCGACGGTCGTGGGTTCGCTCACAATGCTGGCACCGTATTCACAGATTCCAGGTTCTCGATGTTTTACTCCTCGAAGAGCGGCACACTGACACTTCGTGTGAATGTGAGCTGTGAGTATCCCGAGACGGCGATCTGCACCGCGCCGAAGGTGACTGCAGGCACCTTCGCCGTCGCCACTGATGAGCGAGCGGTGCGCTCGCTACTGCCGCCGCCACGCAGGTCATGTGGATGGCCGGGCCAGGAATACTGCGCGGATGCTGTTCCAGACTGGATGGTGGTGTTCTCGGGGAAGAACTCTGCGCTACAGTCCGCAGGGGGCCTCCAGTCAGAGTTTGTGCCCTCTCTGAATTTGTCTGTCGAGGGCTATACGCAAGCCAACGGATCCACCACGGTCAAGATCGTCGGCTCGGGCTTTCCCAGCGTTGAATTGGGGACAGTGGACCGGGCCGGCGCCTACACTCCCGTGATACAAGACCGTGCATCAATGCCTTCCGAGTGGGCGGGTGCAGGTTTGTTGCTCACTTCGCGCGCTCTGAGTGCGAACATTGGCCCGTAGGGCTGCGTTGGGAGTATGAGAATGATGTATCGCTCGGCACTGGTCTCCATAGGCGGATACGCGGTCGTTGCCGCTGCCCTCGGCTGGGCCGTTGAGGGGCCATCGGCTTTGTATGGCCTTGCTGCGTTGGCGATTGCACTCTCAGTGCCGATGCTGCGGGCGCCTGCGACCATTCCATTGCGCAATGTGCGACGGCACGCCGCGGCGATATGGCTCGGCTTCGCGGCGACCACGTCGGCAGCGGTGTTGGCGGGGTCCTCAGTTGCCGAGTCATTCTCGGCTTCGCCTCGCGACCCCGGAAGCGGGAGCATCGCTTTCGAAGCCGTGATGGCGCTCATCTGTGCATTGAGTGTGATGTCGGCGGG
>CALALQ010000470.1 GCA_937925595.1 uncultured Demequina sp.
CACCGTCGCCGACTTCCCCCTGGTGATCCTCGGCGGCTCACGCACCGTCCTGGCTGCCACCCCCGCACGGCTTGCCGAAGAGTTGGGGATGCGCCCGCCCGCCCCACCGGCCACCTGCGATGTGGTGGTCGTCGGCGCTGGGCCGGCTGGTCTTGCCGCGGCGGTGTACGCAGCCTCCGACGGGTTGTCGGTCTACCTGTGCGACGCGGTCGCCACCGGCGGGCAGGCGGGAACGTCAGCGAAGATCGAGAACTATCTGGGGTTTCCCGCCGGAATCTCCGGCGCTGAGCTCGCCGACCGCAGCCTCCTGCAAGTGCGCAAGTTCGGTGCCACGTTGGACATCCCGACCAAGGTCCAGGAGGTCGTGGAGGATGAGGACCGCTTCCGGGTGATCTTCGAAGATGGCAGGGAGGTCACCTCAGATGTGGTGGTCCTTGCCACCGGGGTGCGATACCGCTCGCTTCCCGCCGCGGGGCTGGACCGGTTCCAGACCTCGAACGTGTTCTACGCGGCAACAGCGCAGGAAGCGCGGATGTGCGTAGACACACCTGTCGCTGTCGTCGGCGGCGGCAACTCGGCCGGCCAGGCCGCGCTGTTTCTTGCCCGCACGTCCTCCCGTGTGCACCTTGTGGTGCGCGCCGCGGACCTGGGAGCGGGAATGTCCAGATACCTGGTGGACCAGATCCAACATCACCCCCGTATCAACGTGCTGCTGTCCTCGGAGGTCGTGGAAGCACACGGCGGCAACCATTTGGAAGCGGTCACAGTCCGTCACGGTGACGTGCTGGAGAAGCTCCGCGTGGGGCACGTGTTCGTCTTCATCGGCGCCGCTCCGGCGACGACGGCATTGAAGGTCGATGTGGCACGCGATCCTGACGGGTACATTCTCACCGGCGCGGAGGCGGAGCTGGCCGGCGCGCGGACGGAAGGAAGCCCCCGCTTCTCTTTGGAGACCACCATCCCCGGAGTCTTCGCTATCGGCGATGTGCGGCACGGGTCTGTGAAGCGAATGACCTCGGCTGTGGGTGAGGGCGCCAGTGTGGTCCGGCAGATCCACGAGTACCTGAACGAGGGTCGTCACAGTCGGGTGTGCGCATGAGCTCCGACATCCAGGGACACCTGACGCTGCACGCCACCCCGAACCCGGCAGCCGTGGGAGAACCCGCGGATCCTCCGGTGGCCCATGCGGGCGTAGCGGGCAAGATCCGCTCGACGTTGCGTCGGATGAGGTGGTTTCGCCGCATGCCGGTGCTGCATATCGCCGAGGAACGCGGCGAGGGCCCGACGGTGCTGCTGCTGCACGGTATCGCGTCCTCGTCGGTGACGTTTCACCACGTGATCCCGCTGCTCGAGCGCACCCACCGGTGCATCGCCATCGACCTGCTCGGCTTCGGCGAGTCGCCGGCGCCGGAGTGGGCCGATTACACCCTGGCCGACCATGTCGCCGCTATCGAGCGGACGGTCGCATCGCTGCGGCTGCGCAAGCCGTTCACTGTGGTCGGGCATTCTATGGGCGCCCTCATCGGCGCCCGGTACGCCGCCCGGCGGCAAAAGCGAGTCGCGAAGCTCGTGATGGTCAGCCCACCTATCTATCTCGCACCGCATGAAATCGGGGACGTCATCGAGCGAGTGCGGATGGACTTCTACCTGCGGCTCTACGAGTACCTCCGCACGAACCGGGAGTTCACCCTCCGGCACGCTGCGCTGGTACAGCGGCTGCTGCCCATCCCCAAAGCTGTAGATATCACTGAACGCAACTGGGGGCCATTCGTCAAGTCGTTGCAGCACTCCATCGAGTCACAGACCACTCTCAGCGACATCGCCCATGTCAAAGCCCCCATCGACGTCATCATGGGCGACCTCGACGAGTTCCGCTCCGAAGCCGTGCTGCGCATCGTGGAACGGATGACGGGGGTCACCGTTCGGCGTGTGCGGGCAACGAACCACCTCATCGGCAAGCGCCTCGCCCAAATCGTCGCTACGACAGTGACCACAGAATAATCGAACGGGTGCCACTCCCGTGCCGATATGAAGGTCGAAAAACAAAGAGGTAGTAGTAGCACCCATGGGGCGAACCAAACTAACGTGGGTACCGTCGGAGACATCCGACGCTACCATATCGGGAAGGAATCGATTCACTATGACAACGTCCTCCGATCCTTTCGGCGAACTTGACCGCCTCGCATCGAGCCTTCTGCAGGCTCGTCCAGGACCGCGGCTGATGCCGGTCGACTTGTACCGGGAAGCTGACCGTTACATTCTCACCGCCGACCTACCCGGAGTCGAACCGGAGTCGGTAGACATCGACGTCGACGGTCAGCTGCTGACCATCCGCGCCCAGCGCACTGCACCCCGCACCGAGGGAGCCAAGTGGCTCGTTCAGGAGCGACCCGCGGGCACCTACCTCCGCCAGTTCAGCATCGGCGAGGGTGTCGACTCAGCCAACATCTCCGCCTCCTACGACAACGGCGTGCTCAGCCTGGTCATCCCAGTAAGCGAAAAGGCAAAACCCCGCAAGATCCATGTCCTGAGTCAGCACTCGACTCAGGAGCAACGCCCGGCCGGAGACCCATCGACGAGCCAAAGTTAGCCAGACGACACGCCCCACACCGACATAGAACATGCCGCGGATGTAGGGCACGGAACAAGCCAACTCGATGCTTCTCGTTCGCGGCACGCGCCGAAAGCAAACAAGGGCGACCCTTTTCCCTGGTGCCGAACGGCGCAACACCCGTCCTTGCAAGACCGGAAGACCGGCGTGCACCCAGCCTTCTGGTCTTAGCACGGTGGTTCATCCAGTTTCACTAAAGGAGTAAGCCCATGACCAGCCCTGATGCCCCTCGCAACAACCCTCCGGAACAGGACGCTAGGGAGCTCTCGTTCACCAATGACCCCCGCTGGAAACAAACGATCGCGCGGTTCTCTGACTACGCCAGTGCACAGGCAGCGGTCGACCGTCTTTCCGACGCCGGCTTCGCTGTGGAACGAGTGGCGATCGTAGGGCTCGACGTTCGTGTTGTCGAGCAGGTACTCGGTCGCTTGACAGGAGGAAAGGCTGCGCTAAGAGGCGCAGCCGTTGGAGCGTGGTTCGGTGTTCTGCTAGGTCTGCTGTTCGGGCTGTTCGCCCCCGGATTCGGTTGGCTGGCCATCGTGATCATCTCGGTCGCCTCTGGCGCAGTTTGGGGCGCTTTGCTCTACTTCCTTGGACACCTGGCTACGGGCGGCCGACGGGACTTCGACTCACAGGAGACCCTCGAGGCGGGCCACTACGAGGTCCAAGTGGAAGCACCATACGCTGCGGAGGCCGCTCGTCTCCTCGCGGACCAGACCGCCCACCCTGGAGACTGAAAAGGCGCTCCCCGTCAGTCTCCGTTTCGATGGCGCCGCGAGCGCCCTACACGAAGAGGTCCCTCGAGAATCAAGCGGGTCTGATGTAGGAATTGGTGACATCAAACGTGGCTAGCCCGGGAGGGCTGCCCTGAAAGTGGGCTGACCCCATTTCCTAGGTCCGGTGGTTCTGAGAGTCGTCCTGTTGCCCCGTGGTTGCGGGCAGGGAGACTGGTCAGATCATGTCGAACAGTAGGAAGCGTCACACCCCGGAGCAGGTCGTTCGCAAGCTCGGTCAGGCCGACCGGATGCTCGCCGATGGCGCGGATGTCGCGGCGGTGTGTCGGGAGCTCGGGGTGTCCGAGCAGACGTACTACCGGTGGCGTAACCAGTTCGGCGGCCTTAAAGCCGACGACGCGAAGCGCCTGAAGGAGCTTGAGAAGCAGAACGCGACGCTCAAGCAGCTGCTCGCGGAGGCGGAACTGGAGAAGGCCGCGCTGAAGGAGCTGGCTGAGGGAAACTTCTAGGCCCGGGCAGGCGCCGCGCCGCCGTCGCTCACCTGATCAGGACACTGCAGGTGAGCGAACGGATGGCGTGCCGTCTGGCCGGGCTCTCACGCTCCGCATACCGACGCTCACTCAAGGGCGACACGGTCGCGGACCCGGACCGCGCGTTGCGTGACTGGCTGCGCGCCTGGGCGAAGAGCCATCCCCGCTACGGGTACCGGCGGGCGTATCACGACGCCCGCGCCGAGGGGTGGGTCGTGAACCACAAGAAGATCCAACGCCTCTGGCGTGATGAGGGTCTGCGCGTCCCGCAACGGCGTCGACGCAAACGCGTCGGATCCTCAACGGCCGACGCGCCGACGGCGGACGCGCCGAACGTGGTGTGGGCGGTGGACTTCCAGTTCGACGCCGACGAGCAGGGCCGGCCGATCAAGATCTGCTCGATCGTCGACGAGCACACCCGTGAATGCATCGGCGGGCTCACCGAACGGTCGATCACCGCCGACCGGCTCACCACCCACCTCGAAGACCTCTTCGCCGTCCGCGGCGCCCCGGCCGTGCTCAGATCGGACAACGGACCGGAGTTCATCAGCGACGCGATGGCCGACTGGGCCGGCACCCGCACCGGCCTGTCCTACATCCCGCCGGGATCGCCGTGGCGCAACGGGTACGTCGAGTCGTTCAACAGCCGGATCCGCGACGAGTGCCTCAACATCAACAGCTTCTACTCGCTGCTGCACGCGCAGGTCGTGATCGGCGACTGGAAGGACGAATACAACCATCACCGCCGGCACTCCTCGCTCGGCTACCTACCGCCCGCCGAGTACGCTCGGCAATGCACCCATCAAATCGAAACCGACGACTCACAGAGCGTCCGGACCGAATGAAGGGGTCAGCCCACTGACGTAGCGGATGCCGGGTTCGGGCCAGGGGTGTTCGATGAGGAGTTCGCCCGCGCTGACGCTGTAGAAGGCGATCGTCGCCTTGTCGCTGACGATGGTGACGAGTGTTCCGGCCAGGTGGCTTCCGATCTGGAACTTCACGCCCTTGACCTTGATGCCGCCGCTGACGGTGACGCGCCGGGTGTTCTCCGGGAGCAGCGCACCCGCTGCCGCGACCGGTGAGGACGGCGAGGCGGCGAGAAGCGGTCGAGGCGGTTCGGTG
>CALALQ010000471.1 GCA_937925595.1 uncultured Demequina sp.
CTCGCCATCTTCTCGGATTGCCACAGTCTGGCGCTTGCGGTGGAAGTCGTACGGAACTTCACCGCATTTCGTGGTGTCGGCGATGTCGAGCGGGTAGGCGTCGAGGACCGCGGTGTCGATCGGGTTGAGCCATCCCGTGTGGAGGCCCGCATTGAGGCTGGCCAGCCGCGCCACTGCCATCTGCTCGATGCCAGCAGGGTCCAGCGCCTGCAGCAGCCGTACCTTCCCCTCAGTGAGGGTGCCTGTCTTGTCGCAGCAGAGCACCGACATGGACCCGAAGTCCTCGATGGCGTCGAGGCGGCGGACGATGACGCGCTTGCTCGCCATCGCGCGGGCGCCTTTGGACAGGCCGATGGCGACGATGGCGGGCAGCAGCTGAGGGGTGAGCCCGACCGCGAGCGCAAGAGAGAAGAGCGCTGCCTCCAGCGCGGGACGCTGAAGCAGCATATTGACCGCGAAGATCACGACAACGAGAACGAGCATGACTCGAGTGAGCAGGAGCCCGAAGCTCGTCAGTCCCTTCTCGAAGCCGGTCTGTGCCTGCTTTGACGCCAGCGCATCGGCGATGCGGGCCAGCTCGGTTGACGGGCCCGTTCGCACCGCAAGTAGCGTCGCGGTACCGGAGGCGACATGCGTGCCCAGTCGCACGCGGCCGACGTCGTCTCCAACCTTCGAGCCCGAGGCCGGGCGTTTGGCGGCGGGAAACGTCTCTCCCGTGAATGCCGACTCGTCGACGGTCAGCCGATTGGAGCTCAGGACGAAGCAGTCCGCTGGAATGACGTCTCCAGCGCTCACCTCGATGAGGTCGCCCGGAACCACGGAGCTGAGCGGTACCGCGATAAGGCCGCCGTCGCGCCGTACCATGCAGGTGACCTCGACGGTTGCAAGGAGAGCGTCCATCGTCCGCCCTGCATTCCATTCCTGCACGAAGCCAAGAACACCTGCCACCAGCAGAATGGCCAGGATGATCACCGCGTCTGTCAGGTCACCGAGGACGCCGGCCAATACCGTGGCCGCGACCAGGATGATTTCGATGGGGCTGGTGAACTGGCGGAGCAGGAGTCGCGTGCGGGAAAGTCGACGCCGACGATCAACAGTGTTCGGTCCGACACGCGCGAGAACTCGCGCGGCGTCGTCCGTTGACCAACCGTTTACGTCGGCGCCGATCGACGCACGGGCGGCCTCCGGCGAAAACGGCCAGTCGGGTCCGTCGAAGTCCGCGGAAACCGCGGCCCCGGTGGGAGCCGTCACATCGCACCTCCTCGCGGCTGGCCGCAGCCGACGCAGTGGTCCCGCTACTGCGTCACCAGATCGGCGGTGTGATAGGTGAACACGAGGCGCGCAGCGACATCGCCGGCCAGTACGGCTTCGACCGAGTCGTTCACTTGCTCGAGGGCTCGAGCTTCCGCGATGACACGCGTGCGACCCGCGGCGTGCAGGTCGAACACCTCCACCAGATCCTGCCGGGTGCCAACGATGGAACCGATGATGCTGATGCCTTTGAGCACCGTGTCGAAGATGGGTACCTCCAGCACGCCCTCCGCGGGCAGAGATACCAACACCAGTCGCCCACCGCGATTCAGCGAGTTGAACGCCTGCGCGAACACGCTTGGAGCGACCGCCAGGACGACGGCGACGTCTGTGCCGCCAAGCTCCTGGATCGCCGCCACCGGATCCGCTTCGGCGGCGTTGACGACCCAGTCGGCACCGAGTTCGCGGGCGAGTGCGAGTTTCTCCTCGGTGACGTCGACCCCGATGACCTTCGCTCCGACCAGCCGCGCGTACTGCACTGCCAGGTGTCCGAGCCCTCCGACGCCGAAGATCGTGACAGTCTCGCCGGGTGTGACCCGCGCGTTCTTGATCGCTGCGTACGTCGTCACACCGGCGCACGTCAGTGGTGCAGCATCGAAAGGGGTGATCGCGTCCGGGACTGGCACAGCGAATCGGGCGTCGGCGAGCATGTACTCGGCATATCCGCCGGGAACGCCGTATCCGTTGTTGTATTGCCGCTCGCACAGGTTCTCGCGTCCGTCGACGCAGTAGCGACACTCGCCGCAGGCGTGGCCGAGCCAGGGCATGGCGACCCGCTGACCGACATGCCGGCTGACGACGTCAGGGCCGACGGCTTCGATGATGCCGACCCCCTCGTGGCCGGGGACCAGGGGAAGCGATGGCTTGACGGGCCAGTCGCCGCGCATCGCGTGGATGTCGGTGTGACACAGCCCGCAGGCTTCCAGCCGAACGAGCACCTGTCCGGGGCCCGGTACGGGGATGTCTCGCTCCTCGATGCTCGCCGGAGCTCCGAAGCTCGAAACGACTGCAGTCTTCATGATTTCCTCCCGTTGGTGAACACGAGAAGTCTCGCTCTGAAGGCAATCTCTGGAGCGGGTCGAAGGTCCCGCGGTCACCGCTCCGAATCCGGATACGTGGCACGGATGTATCTGTTCGAATGAACGCACGCTCTTTGTCGTACATGGCCGTAGAGGGTGCGGCGACGTTCCGAAGGAGATGCAATGGCCCGTAAGCAGTACCACGTATCGCCCATCGGCTCGCAATGGAAGGTGACGCTGCAGGGCGCGACACTGGGGACCTATCTGACGAAGCAGCGCGCAGTTGACGAAGGCGTGAGCGTTGCCAGAAGAAATGCGCCGAGCCAGCTCATCATTCACCGTTCCGACGGAACAATCGAGGACGAGCGGACCTACGAGAACGATCCGTACCCGCCTCCAGGATGACGCGCCTGAGATCAGGGGCCCGCTGGCCAAGCCCGGAGGACCTTTGGCCTATGGTCGGGCGCGGCCGCGACGGACGATTCCGGTATGAACGACACGCGCGCTGAAGAGCGGGCAGCCGCCGGCGAGCCGGTCCGGCTGCCGTGGACCAAGCCTGGAATCCTTGTCGGGATCGACGGATCAGAACCATCGGAGGCGGCTCTGGAGTACGCCGCCTGGCTGGCGCCGCGATTGCAGGTACCGCTGCACGCCCTGGTGGTGTGGGAGGACCCGCCACTGATGTGGGGTGACACCTATGGCTACTACGGTCCGCCCAGTGAGGAATCGGCGGCATACGCGGCGCAGATCGCCGAGGACGAGAAAGCCTGGCTGTTCCCAGGCGGCGCGCCGGAATGGTTCACCACCTCGGCGGTGCGTGGCCCCGCCGCGCAGACGCTTGTCGAAGCGTCCAGCGTGGCGATGATGCTGGTTGTCGGCAGCCGTGGCCATGGGGGCTTCACCGGATTGCTGCTCGGCTCGGTCAGCAGTGCGTGCGCAGCCCATGCCCACTGCCCGGTAGTGATTGTGCGGGAACCTTCGACCGTCGTCCGCCAGACTTCCGCTGCGTGACGGAAGGTGCCTGCGAACCACTCCGCGACGTGCTTGAGGGGTCAGGCTCGCAAGCGTAGCCTTTCGCTGTCGACCTCGCAGACGCGGAAGTGCTGAATGAGCGATCCATCCGAATCCTCCGAGTACCCCCACTCGGAGTTCGCGAAGAGTGTGAGCGAGCTGATCGCAGATGCTCAGCGTGTGCTGACCGCCGAGAGCCGACTGCGCGAACTCCTCACAGCCTACCGATCGGTCACCGAAGGCTTGGATCTCGACCAGGTGCTCGAACGCATCGTGCGAGCGGCGGTGACGCTTGTCCACGCCGACTACGGCGCTCTGGGCGTACTGGGTCCCGATGGCCTGCTCGAACGATTCATTCACACGGGTATGGACCCTGCTCAGGTGGAAGCGATCGGGCACCTCCCCGAGGGACATGGAATCCTCGGCGCAGTCATACAAGACGGCCACACCATCCGGCTTCCACATCTCAGCGAGGACGCGCGGTCGGTGGGCTTCCCCGCACACCACCCTCCGATGGACGCCTTTCTCGGCGTTCCCGTCCGCACGCGAGATCAGGTGTTCGGCAATCTGTATCTCACGAACACGTCCGGAACGACGTTCACCCAAGAGGATGCACAGCTCATCGAGTCGCTTGCCGCGACGGCCGGCATCGCGATCGACAACGCCCGGCTCTTCGACACCGCCCGGCGGCAACAACGGCTGGCAGCCGCGCTGTCACAAGTCAACGCTGCCCTCCTCGCCCCCGCCAGCGAAGACGCGCTCACCATCGTCGCCGCCCACGTCCGGGCTGTCGTGGATGCTGACCTCATCACGATCGTGGTCCCTGACGATCACAGCGGTCAGATGCACGTCACTGCTGCTCACGGATACCAAGCAGAATCCGTCGATGGCACATTCTTCGAGGCCGAAGGCTCCCTCTCCGCACGGGCCATGGGAACGAGCAGCGTTGTCGCTGACCTGCAGGAGCGCGCCTACCTGGATGGGGCGTTGCTCCTCGGCCCGACAGCAGCAGTCCCGCTCTCGGCCGATGGCCAACCACTCGGCGCACTTTGCGTCGCACGCCTTCCCGGCCGGCAGGCGTTCCGCCAGATCGAGCTGGAGATGGTGAACGAGTTCGCGGCGCAAGCAAGCATCGCCATCACCTTGGCGTGGGCGCGCCGGGACCGACAGCGGCTCGAAGTCGCCGAGGACCGCGCGAGGATCGCCCGCGATCTTCACGACCACGTCATCCAACGACTCTTCGGCGCCGGGCTGACCCTGCAAGCACTCGCCGCCACGGATCCTCTGCGGGGTGCCCGTCTCGAGGAGCAGGTGGCGGAGCTCGATGCGGCGATCGCCGACATCAGGACCGCCGTCTTCACGCTTCGGACCCGGCCGGACACCCGCCCCGCCAGCGCACGACACCGTGTCCTGGACGTGGTCACCGAGCTGACGGCGGCGCTCCCCG
>CALALQ010000472.1 GCA_937925595.1 uncultured Demequina sp.
GGCGGGTGCGGCAACGGGCGCCGCAGCGGCAGCGACGGGGGCTGCCTGAGGACGCGATGCCTCAAGTTCCTTGACGTTATACTCGCGGTACTCAAGCCACTGCTTCCACTGGGAGGCGATCACGTCGTACTGGGCGCTGAGGGCCTGAATCGCGGAATCTGCCTGGGCAATTGCCCCCGCCGCGCGGCCGGAAAGGAATGCGCCACATTGGACACAGCGGCCCTCAACGCTCACGGCCCCGGAGTGCCCACACAGTGGGCACTGCCCGTACCGGTTCTGCGTCTTCGCCATGGGAACCCCCTCTGTGGAAAGACCATAGCGACACGCGCACCGAACGCGCTGGAACCTGGGGAAAACCGTTGCCTGACCGTCACCGCGCTGCGACTAACCTGTTACCCGTGACCCACTATCCCCTCGCCCCAGGAGACCTCGCCCCGGACTTCACTGCGCAGACGGACACTGGCACCTTCACGCTGTCCGAACAGCGTGGCAAGAGCGTGATCCTGTTCTTCTACCCGGCGGCGATGACTCCGGGCTGCACCAAGCAGGCGTGCGACTTCCGCGACAGCCTCGACGCGCTGGGCGCGGCGGGCTACACCGTGGTTGGCATCTCTCGCGACACCCCCGAAAAGCTCGCGGAGTTCCGTGAGAAGGAGGGCCTGACCTACACGCTCGTGAGCGACCCCGACCACTCGATCCACGAAGCCTACGGAGCCTTCGGCGAGAAGTCGCTCTACGGCAAGACGGTCACGTCAGCGATCCGCTCGACCTTTGTCGTCGACCCGGAAGGCGAGTTGGCGCTTGCCCGCTACAACGTCAGGGCAACGGGTCACGTCGCCCGCCTGCGCAAGGAGCTCGGCCTCGATTGACGCCCAGCCGGCCACCGCGTCGGGCCGCGTATCCTTGTGGACGCGCGCGAGTGGCGAAATTGGCATACGCGCTGGATTTAGGTTCCAGTGTCTTCGGACGTGCGGGTTCAAGTCCCGCCTCGCGCACAAGGGACACATGAGGTGAACGATCTTCTGGCGCTCGCAGCGGCGGGCTTCGCTGCTGGCCTCGCCATCGCCATGCCCCTTGGCGCGATCGCGGTCCTCATCCTGCGCGAGTCGATGGTGCGGGGCGTGTGGTTCGGTCTCGCGGCCGGGGCCGGCTGCGCGACCGTCGATCTCATCTACTGCGGTCTCGCCGTGGCACTTGGAGCGTCACTGGCCGGCGCCATCGCACCCGCCCTTCCCGCCCTGGCTGCGATCTCGGGTGCAGTGATCATTGCGATCGGTGCGTGGCAGCTGCGCACGGCGATCACGACTCAGGCGGCGCCGCAGGACAACGGCGACGTGGTGGCGGGCAGCCGCCTGCGCGTCTACCTGCGCTTCGTTGGCCTCACTGCGCTCAACCCCGCGACGATCGTCTACTTCCTCGCCCTGAGCGCCGTGGTCGCGACCGTTACGACGTCTGCCTGGGGGCCGGTCGTGTTCATTGGAGCGACGTTCATCGCGTCGCTGCTGTGGCAGTCGACCCTCGCGGTGATCGGCGCCGTGATTGGCGCTGCCGTGTCCGCGCGCACGACTCGCGTGCTCGGCATCGTCGCCTCGTGCGCGATCATCGCGCTCGGCGTGGTCGCTGTGGTCGTGGCGCTCACTCGCGGCTGACTCACCCGTCGTGCGTCCTGCGTGTCGCTGACGCCCGGATCCTGACACGTGGTGCGTCCTGCGTGTCGCTTAGGGTTCCACCGCTTAGCGCGAGGCGCACGCCGCACAGATGACCCTCGGCAACCGAAATCGACACGCAGCGCGTACGAGGCCGCGAAAAGCGGGCTCCATCGACACACAGCGGACTGCACCGCACCGCACCCGGACATGCAACAGCGGGGCGAGCATCGCCCGCCCCGCTGTCGAAGACTTAGTTGCCCTGCTCCTCGAGCTGACGGCGCACGTCATCCATGTCGAGTCCCTCGACAGCGCCCACAAGCTGCTGCAGCGCGGGACCGGGGAGAGCGCCTGCCTGGTTGAAGACCATCACGCCGTCACGGAACGCCATGAGCGTGGGGATCGCGGTGATCTGGAAGCGGTCAGAGAGTTCCTGGTGGGCCTCGGTGTCCACCTTCGCGAAGGTGATCTCCGGCTTCTCCTCAGACAGCGCCTCGTAGATGGGGGCGAAGCGCTTGCACGGTCCGCACCACTCGGCCCAGAAGTCGACGAGGACGATGCCGTCCTTGCTGACGGTCTCGTCGAAGGTCTCGGTGCTCAGATCAACGGTTGCCATGGTGTCCTCTCCAGCGGTGGTGGCCGCGTTTCACGTCCTAGGGTGTCATGCTCCGGCGCGCATCAGCGACTTCGCGCGTCAACGCGGTAGAAAAGACTCATGACCGACATGGCTGAACTTCCGTCCGAGCCCAACGGCTGGCTCAGTGATCGTGAATTGAACCATGTGCGTTCCGAGCTTCCCTTGGTCTACGTCAACGTCATCCCCGTGCGGATTAATCCCCTGGGCGAAGTCACCGAGGTCGGACTGCTGCTGCGCGCGGACGAAGGCATCATCTCTCGCGCCCTCGTCGCGGGTCGCGTCCTGTATCACGAGACCATTCGCGATGCCCTGATCCGCAACCTCGAGAAGGACCTTGGCGCGGTGGCACTCCCCCGCGTTCCCCAGTCGCCAACGCCGTTCACCATCGCCGAGTACTTCCCCACGCCGGGCATCACGCCGTTCCACGACCCGCGCCAGCATGCGGTGGCCCTTGCCTACGTGGTGCCGGTCGACGGCGACTGCTCGCCGCAGCAGAATGCGCTCGACATCGTGTGGCTCACTCCAGAAGAAGCGGCCTCTGAGGAGGTGGCGCAGGAGATGACTGGCGGCCAGGATGTGCTGCTGCGGCGAGGCCTCGCCTTCTGCGGAGTGCTTCCCTAAGAAAGTGCTGCAGCCACGGCTGGCGCGAGCGCGCGGAATGCGGCTCCGCGATGAGAGATCGCGTTCTTCTGCTCGGGCGTGAGCTCGGCGCTCGTCACGTCGAATCCCTCGGGGATGAAGATCGGGTCATAGCCAAAGCCGTTCTCGCCCGACGCTGCCTCAGCCAATCTCCCTCGTACAGTCCCGATTTCCACGACTTCGGTGCCGTCGGGGCGAACGAGCGCGGCGGCGCAGACAAACGCCGCGCCGCGGTGATGCTCGGGGATGTCCACCATCTGCGCGAGGAGCAGGTCGAGGTTCTCGCGGTCGGCACCGTGACGCCCTGACCACAGGGCTGAGAAGATTCCTGGCGCTCCGCCCATGACGTCTACAGCGATGCCGGAGTCATCGGCGATGGCCGGCAATCCTGAGGCCGCAGCCAGCGCCCGCGCCTTGATGAGCGCGTTCTCGGCGAACGTCACCCCATCCTCAACGGGAGCCGGCGCACCGAGCTGTCCTGCGCTCACGATGTCATCCTCGACCAGCCCTGGCACGAGCGGCACGAGGATGGCCGCGATCTCTCCCACCTTGTGGGCGTTGTGCGTTGCGAGGGCGAGCCTGGCCGTCACTGTCCCAGCGCCTCCGCCTGCAGGCGAGCGAGTTCGGCGTTGCCTGCCGTCGCGAGCGCGAGCAGCTCATCGAGCTCACCGCGAGAGAACGGCGCGCCTTCGGCGGTTCCCTGCACCTCGACGAAGCCGCCGGTGCCGGTCATCACCACATTCATGTCGGTCTCCGCGCGCACGTCCTCAACGTACGGCAGGTCCAGCATCGGCACGCCGTCGATGATTCCCACGCTCACCGCGGAGACGGAGCCCAGCAAGGGCTTCTTGCCTGCCGCGATGGCGCCGTTCGCGAATCCCCACGCCACAGCGTCGGCCAACGCCACGTACGCGCCGGTGATGGCGGCGGTGCGAGTGCCGCCGTCGGCGTCGATGACGTCGCAGTCGAGCACGATCGTGTTTTCACCCAGCGCCTTGACATCGATGATCGCGCGCAGCGAGCGGCCGATGAGGCGAGAGATCTCGTGCGTGCGGCCGCCGATCTTGCCGCGCACGGACTCGCGGTCGTTGCGGGTGTTGGTGGCGCGCGGAAGCATCGAGTACTCGGCGGTCACCCACCCTTCGCCGCTGCCCTGCTTCCAGCGCGGCACCCCCGGCGTGAAGGACGCGGAGCACAGCACGCGGGTGCCGCCGAACGTCACGAGGCAGGATCCCTCGGCGGCGGCCTGGAAGCCGCGTTCGAAGGAGATGGGGCGAAGCTGGTCAGGAGCGCGGCCGTCCGCACGCGTGATTGTCATGGCCCCGAGCCTAGCCGCGTCGCTCTACACCCCGTGAACCTGGCCCGGCTGGGCGAGCACGGCGCCGGGATAGTGCGCGTGCACCTGGGCCATGGTGTCGTCTGGCGCAACCCAGGAGGCGATGTGCGTCACGACCAGCTGCTTCACGCCCGACGCTGCGGCAAGTCCTCCCAACTGGTCGCCATTCATATGGATACCAGGCGGGTTCTCAAGCCGATGCGCCCAGCCGGCCTCCCCAAGGAGCAGGTCGCAGCCCTTGGAAAGAGCGTCCACCTCTTCGCAGCGATCCGTGTCGCCGGTGAACACAACGGATGCGCGCCCGTGCTCTTCAGCTGGACCTTCGATGCGATATGCGAGCGCAGGGACTGGGTGGAAGGCGCGAGCGGCGGTGATGTCGAACGGTCCTAGCGAGACGCGAGCCGTGTCTTGGAGTGCCGTGAAGTCGAAGGGGGCAAGGTCCTCGTAGGTGGGCTCGGGCCCCGTGTCGCCACCAATCTCGAGAACGCGCCGGTCAAGCCCTCGCGGGCCAAAGAGATTCAGTCGCTGAAGGCCAGCTTCGCGATCGGGGCCGTAGCGGCGCAGCACAGACAGCGCAGCGAGGTCGGCGGAATGGTCAGGGTGGCCGTGGCTGATGAGCACGCCATCGACCTGGGAGGGGTTGCAGTACCGCTGCAGCGGGCCTATGGCACCTGACCCCAGATCGAGGACGAGTCGCCACGTGCGCCCAGCGGCCTCGGCCTCAAGCAGGTAACACGACGCTGCCGCGTCCGGCCCAGCAACGGATCCCGCCGAACCGACGATCGTGAGCCTCACAGCGACTCCACCTGCGTCACCACCGGACCCAAGAATCGCTGTGCCAGCGTCGCGAAGCGCTCGCGCTCACCGGTGGCGAAGAAGCGGTGCTCGGCGACGTTATCCGTCGGAGCCTCGATGCCGCTCGCTGCGAGCGCGCGGTAGACGTCGATCGCGGTCTCCGTCGCGGAGTCCACGAGCGTTACGCCCTCTCCCATGACATAGCCGATAGCTCCGGCGAGCATCGGATAGTGGGTGCAGCCAAGGATGACCGTGTCGACGTCCGCATCCTTGAGGGGAGCGAGATACTCGCGGGCCACCGAGACCACCTCGGGGCCGGAGGTGATGCCTGCCTCGACCAGCTCGACGAACCGCGGACACGCCTGGCTCGTCACGCGGATGTCGGGGGCGCCCGCAAGCGCGTCGTCATAGGCGCCGGACGTCACCGTCGCGACCGTGCCGATCACTCCTACGCGACGGTTGCGCGACAGCGCCGCCGCGCGCCGCACCGCAGGCACGATCACCTCGACGACGGGCACTCCGCGTTCGCGGGAGAACCGCTCCCGCGCGTCGCGCAACACCGCCGCAGACGCCGTGTTGCACGCGATGACCAGGAGCTTCACTCCGTCGTCAACGAGCTGATCCATGATCGTCAGCGCGTGCCTGCGCACGTCGGCGATGGGCAGCGGGCCGTACGGGCCGTGGAGGGTGTCGCCCACGTAGTGGATCGACTCGTGGGGCATCATGTCCATCATCGCGCGGGCCACGGTGAGGCCGCCCACGCCCGAATCGAAGACGCCAATGGGTGCGTCAGACATCTGTCTCCTCAGTTCCGGCGACGTACTCCACGAGTGTCTCCTGCAGCCACGTCAGC
>CALALQ010000473.1 GCA_937925595.1 uncultured Demequina sp.
TCTTGGACTCGAGGCGCTCGCGCTCGAGCATGTTCTTGAAGTCCATGTTGCCGCCCACGTTGAGCTGGTAGGTGCGGTCAAGGCGAACACCGCGGTCTTCGAAGAGCTTCGCGAGAACGCGGTGCGTGATCGTGGCGCCCACCTGGGACTTGATGTCGTCGCCGACGATCGGCACGCCGGCAGCCTCAAACTTCGCAGCCCACTCGGGGTCGGAGGCGATGAACACGGGGAGGGCGTTCACGAAGGCGACGCCGGCGTCGATCGCGCACTGGGCGTAGAACTTCGCGGCCTCCTCGGAGCCCACGGGGAGGTAGCACACGAGGACGTCGGCCTCAGCGTCCTTGAGGACCTGAACCACGTCGACGGGCTTGTCGTCGGACTCCACGATGGTCTGGCGGTAGTACTTGCCAAGGCCGTCGTAGGTGTGACCACGGAGAACCTGGATGTCCGTCTTGGGAACGTCGCAGATCTTGATGGTGTTGTTCTCGGACGCCTGGGTGGCCTCGACGAGCTCCTTGCCCACCTTCAGTGAGTCGACGTCGAACGCCGCCACGAACTCGATGTCGCGGATGTGGTAGTCGCCGAACTGGACGTGCATGAGGCCCGGCACCGTGTCCTCAGGGGCCGCGTCCTTGTAGAACTCGACGCCCTGAATGAGCGACGTGGCACAGTTGCCGACGCCGACGATGGCAACGCGCAGCTTCGCCATTTCCGTATCTCCTTAGTTGATGCCCGGCTAGGCGGGCGGTTGGTTCTTCCCGCGGTCAGCGGATCGTTCGTTCTCGATGAGCTTGTCCAGCCACTCGACCTCGCGCTCCACCTGCTCCAGGCCGTGGCGCTGAAGTTCGGCGGTGTACGCGTCGTAGCGGTCACGCTGGCGGCGTGCCGCGGCGCTGATATCCTCAAGGCGCTCTGACAGTCGCGTGCGGCGACCTTCCAGAATGCGAAGGCGCGTCTCGGAATCCGTCTTCCCAAACATCGAGAAGCGCACGTCGAACGCGTCGTCGTCCCACGCGTGTGCTCCGGAGGAGGCGAGTTCGGCCGCGAGCCGCTCCTTGCCCTTGTCCGTGAGCGAGTAGGCGATGCGGGAGCGGCGGGAGCCGCGACCGTCACCGTCGTCCTCGGCGAGGGTGAGCAGCCCGTCGGCAACCATGCGCTTGAGGCATGGGTACAGCGAGCCGTAGCTGAGGGCCCGGAAGGGACCCAGCTCAGTTCCGAGGCGCTTGCGAATCTGGTAGCCATGCAGCGGCTGCTCCGCGAGCATGCCGAGGATCGCGAGGGTCAGCACATCAGTCTTAGCCACGGTCACCTCCTGATCGCGTAGTTGTCGTTATAACTTCCAGTTGTATCGCCTCGATACATCGAACACGATAGACGCGGGGAGAGGGGGAGGCAAATCGACAGCCCGACGCTGGGGCTTGGTGGGCACTATCCGGTCACCTTGAGCGTTATGCCAGCAGCCTCCCGCCACGCAGGGCATACGCAGCCTCCCGGCGGGGAACCCTCCCAACGACGACAATCAACCAAGGGTGACCTACGTGACTGACCAGCGAAAGCAGCCGCAGCGAGTCTCGACTCGCTCTGCAGGCACGCCCAAGCAGGGCTCCCAGCCGGTGCGCCGCTCCACTCGACCCACGCCCGCCAACAGGCCTGCGTCAGTAAGGCCGGGCTCGGGCACCAAGCCGGCCGCAGCGTCGGGCACCCCGGCCTTCTCCGGTGGCGGCAAGCCGCCCACGGGAGGCAAGAAGAAGACCAAGCAGCCGGAGGGGCCGCGCTGGAAGCGCATCCTCAAGCGCACCGCGCTGGGGATGCTCATCGCGGGTTGTGCGGCGATGGTGCTTGGCTTCCTTGGCCTCGCCATCCGCTACAACATGCTCGACATCCCTGAGCCCGACGACTTCGCGCAGGCGCAGGCCTCGACCATTTACTACGCGGACGGCGAGACGGCCATCGGCACCCTGGGTGTGGCGAACCGCAAGATCGTCGACATCGAGACGCTCCCCGAGTACGTGCCCCAGGCGTTCGTCGCCTCCGAGGACCGCTCGTTCTACACCAACCCCGGCATTGACGTGGGCGGCACCGCGCGAGCGCTGTTCAAGACGGTTGTGCTCGGCAAGAAGCAGGGTGGATCCACCATCACCCAGCAGTACGTCGAGCGCTATTACGTGGGTAAGACCACCACGTCCATCAAGGGCAAGATCGATGAGGCCCTGCTCGCGTACAAGATCGACAACGAACAGGAAAAGAACGAGGTGTTGGGCAACTACATCAACACCATCTACTACGGCCGCGGAGCCTACGGCATCGAGGCCGCCTCGCAGCAGTACTACAAGAAGTCCGCGAAAGACCTCACGGTGAGTGAAGCTGCGCTGCTCGTCGGCATCCTCCCCGCGCCGTCCGCCTGGGACCCCGCGAAGGACCCGGGCCAGGCCGAGTATCGCTGGAACTATGTGATGAACGCGATGGAGTCCGAGGGCTACATCACGTCGAGCGAGCGTGCGCTCGCGACCTTCCCCGAGACCGTCGAGTACCAGAACGAGGACAAGTACGGCGGCCCCAAGGGCTACCTGCTGACCTCGGCGCTCAAGGAAGTTGAGAAGAGCACCGGCATCACGCAGGAAGAGATCGAGTCGCGCGGCTACACGATCATCACGACGTTTGACCGCAAGGCGCAGCGCGCCACGGAGAAGGCAGTCGCCAAGATGCCCGATGACCACGACCCCAACCTGCAGGTGGGTGCGGTCACGCTCGACGTGAAGACCGGGGCGATCCTGTCGATGTACGGGGGCACCGACTACCTTGAGCGCCAGCGCAACGCCGTCACGCAGGACATCGCGCAGGCGGGTTCGACCTTCAAGCCGTTCGCCCTGATCGCCGCCCTCGAGGACGGCATCTCGCTCAAGACCAAGTTCTCCGGCCGCAACCTCATGACGGTCCCCGGGTTCGAAAAGAAGGTGCGCAACTTCGGCAACGACAGCTTTGGTCAGATCGACCTCGCGACCGCGACGGCGTACTCGGTGAACACCGTGTACGCGCAGCTGGGCCAGAAGGTGGGTCCCGAGAACGTCAAGGATGTCGCGATTCGCGCGGGCCTGCCGGAGGACACCGCAGGCCTCAAGGACAACGCCGCCAACGTGCTCGGCACCGCCTCGCCGCATGTCATCGATATGGCGCGCGCCTACGCCACGATCGCCAACAACGGCGTGCGCACCGAGCCGTACATGATCGCCCAGGTCCTCGACGCCCAGGGCGAAGTGGTCTACGAGCACGAGGTCGAGTCCGAGGCCGTCTTCGCCGCCGACGTCATGGCCGACACCACCTACGCCATGGAGCAGGTGGTCAAGAAGGGCTCCGGTCGGTTTGTTCAGGAGCTCGAGCGCCCCGTCGCCGGTAAGACCGGCACCTCAAACGACAACAAGTCAGCATGGTTCGTGGGCTTCACCCCGCAGGTCGTTGGCGCAGTGGCGCTGTACCAGGTGGGTGAGGACGGCTCCGCGGAGAACATCACGACGTTCGGCGGCTTCGACCAGATCACGGGTTCGACGGTGCCCGCCCGCATCTTCACGTGGATGATGGGCCCGATTCTCAAGAACCTGCCCATCGAGGAGTTCCCGCCGCGCGCGAACATCGGGGTGGTCGCCACGCCGACGCCTACTGCGAGCCCTTCGCCATCCGCGACGCCCACGCCCACCAAGACCACGGCGCCTCCGCCGGACCCCGAGCCGTCCGTGACGCCGGAGCCGAGCACGACGCCCGAGCCGACGGTCACGCCGGAGGAATAGCCGGCCCCTCGGAACGCTCCCCAGATGGTGGATTCTGCCGACTCTCACGCCCGCTGAACTCCTGCTGGTGGATCCTGCCTGGTTCCGGCACGGAAACCAGGCAGGATCCACCATCTCAGGTGGTGGAGCGCGGTGTGCCCGGTGATGCGCGAAGGTCAGCGGCCAACGATCAGCTGAAGTCCGCGCTCAGCTGAAGTCCGCGATCGCGGCTCGCTCCTCAAGCTGCTGCGAGCGCGGGTAGTACGTGCGGTACTTGCGGATCTGATTGAGTTGATGCGCCGCCACATAGGCGATGCGACGCGGCAGCCTGTCCTCGCGGTTCCACAGCGGATTGGTGACCCATCCCTTGCGGCGCAACTGCTTGATGGCCTGCTTGGCGTCGTCGTCGATGACGTAGCGGTTGATGATCCAGCGCGGCACCACGTGGAACAGGTGTGCATGCTGCGGCGCACCCTCTTCGGGGTCCACGGGCGGCAGCCCCAGGATCCATTCGCGCACATACGCGACCGCCGGGTTCACCCCGGAGCCCGTCACGTAGTAGTTGGAGCGCGACAGTCGCGGGTTGAGCTCGAAGAACACGAGCTGTCCCGTGCGCGGATCCACTTTCATGTCCGGACTCGCCACGCCGCGCCAGCCGATGCCCTCAAGCAGCTTCAGGAACGGCTCCACCTCCGGCGGAGCATCCACGGTCAGCACGATTGACGAGTTGCCCACGGTCGACGGCGTGTGCTCCTGGAGCAGCACGTGGCCGTACACGCTCCACTCAACCGTGCCCTCGCGGGACACGTAGGAGTTCATGATGCGCAGCCCCGCATCGTCGCCGGGGATGAAGTCCTGCACGATGAACGCGTCGCGGTAACCGGCGTCGTGGACGCGCCTCAGCAGATGAACGAGCGCCGCGGGCGACGGCACGTACGCCACCTTCTCCTTGCCCTCGAACTCCACGGCATGAAAAGCGCCGGAGTCGGCAGCCTTGGCGACCACAGGGAAGGTGAGGTCGATGAGCTGCTCGGCCACAGCGTCGGGCACGGGATGCGAGAGGTCCACGACCACGGTCTTGGGGTGGGCGAGGCCGTACTCCGCGCACAGTTTGGCGAAGCCCTCCTTGGAGGTGACGAGGTCGAGCAGCTCGGTGTCGACGTATGGGATCGCGTAGGCGGGCTCGAGCGCCGCGCGGTTCTCGACGAGGATGCGGACCAGCCAGTCGGCGCTCGCGAGCGCGATGAGGCTCGCGTCAGGGTTCTCGTCCGCGATGCGCTGCAGTGCGGCGACCGCCACCTCGGGGGTGTCCATCTTGGGCTCGACCACGTTGTGGACGATCATCGAGTCCCGCACCACTCCGCCAAGCGCGACGGACATGATGATCGACTTCACGCCGAATGCCTCGTGGAACGCGCGCGCGAGCGAGTAGCCGCCAATGTCGCCGCCAAGAATCACCGGCAGCAGCCGGCGCTCGCCCAGTAGGTGCGCGTACGGGGCAGTCATCAGAATCCGCTCTCCGTGGGCTTGGGGTAGTACTTCCGGTACTTCGAGGCCAGGCGCACCCCCAGCGCCCGCACATATGCCCGACGCTTCAGCGAGCCATCTCCGGCCGGGTACTTGAGCGGGTGGACCAGTCCACTCTTGGCCCTGACGGCCTTGACCTTCGCCTTGAGCGCGGGGTCAAGGAGGTAGCGCAGCAGCAGGCGGAAGGGGGCGACCGAGTACAGGATCTCGCCGGTCGCGACCGCGGGCGCGGCTGGCTCGCTCTCGTGATGGGGGAGCAGGTCCTGGACAGCGATCTTCGCGACGTTCACGCCTGCCGCAGTCACGTAGTAGTTGTTGCGACCAATGCGGGGGTTGACCTCGAAGAACACTCGCTCGCCCGTGCGGCTCGAGACCTTGTAGTCGAAGTTTGCAAAGCCGAAGTAATTCGTCTCCTCAAGCACTCGCGAGGCGTCAGCGAAGGCGCCCTCGTCCACGCCCGTGAGGATCGCCGCGGGAATGCCCATGGTGCCCGGGGTGTGCTCCTCGAGCAGCACCTGGCCTCCCGCGAGCAGGGTGATGACGCCCTTCGAATCGCGATACGCGGTGAGGGAGCGCATGTGGGTCTCGTCGCCGGGCACGAACTCCTGGAGCAGGAACTCGCTGCCGTAGCGCAGCTTCTCGAGGTGGCCGAGGATTTCGAGCAGCTCGGCCTCGGACTCGAAGTGGTGGATCTTGGCCTTGCCGGGGAAGCTCGCCGCGAACCAGTCGGCGCTCATCGCCGGCTTGCCGATGATGGGGTACTCGAGCCCCAACTCCTTGATGCGGGCGGTGACGTCAGAGACGTGGGTGCCGGCAGCGTCGGGCCGGAAGACCACAGGAATGGTGAGGGGAGTGCGCACGCCGACCGCGGCGCAGGCCTTGGCGAACTCGACCTTGGAGTTGACGCGATCGAAGGTCGCGAGGTCGCACAGCGGGACCGCCCAGCGGGGGTCCAGGTCGCTGCGGTGCTGCGCGAGGGCGCGCACGTGCCAGTCGAGGTTGGTGAAGAGCATGAGGTCGTGCTCTGGGTGCTTCGCGGCGATTTCGTTGAGGCGCTCCACCAGCACGGCAGGCGTGTGGATCTGCGGCTCGATGAGCCAGTCGCCCAGTTGGGAGTAGCGGCCGAACGTCGTGATGTTCTGCGACAGGACCATGGGTCGCCAGCCGTAGCGCTCATGCGCCGCGCGAAGGAAGGCGTACACGCCGATGTCCCCGCCCAGGCCAACGAGGAGCACAGGCTTCATGCGGTTCAGTGTAGTGAGGCCCGACGCTGCGGTCGCCTCCCGGTACCGCGTCCCGCCTCGCGACGCTCGCCAGGGCCGCGCGCACCCAGATGGTGGATGCTGCCGACTCTTCTCCTGCTGGTGGATGCTGCCTGCTTCGCGGCAGCAAACCGGGCAGGATCCACCAGCAGGGCGTGAACGGGAGGTCGCTGGCGCAGGAGGTCGCGCACCGCGTACGCGCGTTGTCCACAGCGTCGGGCTCTCTCATTGGCTTATGTCGACGCACCCCGGTACCCTTGACCGGTGGCAATTTGCCACATGACGACACCCTCCTGCTGCGGAAAGTCCGTAGCCGTTTAGTCCAGAGGAGGTGGGTATCAATGCGTCAGTACGAAATGATGGTCATTCTTGACCCTGAGGTGGAAGAGCGCACGGTTCAGCCGTCGCTTGAGAAGTACCTGCAGGTAGTCACGGGAGACAACGGCACCGTCGACAAGCTCGACATCTGGGGCCGTCGTCGTCTCGCCTACCCCATCAAGAAGAAGAACGACGGCATCTACGCGGTGATCAACTTCACCTCGGAGTCCGCAACGGCCAAGGAGCTCGAGCGTCAGCTCGGCCTCAACGAGTCCATTCTTCGCACCAAGCTGCTGCGTCCGGACGCTCACTAAGTCCGCACGCAACCCACGAGACACGAGGGAACACACATGGCAGGCGACACGCAGATCACCGTTGTTGGCAATCTCACCGGAGACCCCGAACTGCGCTTCATCCAGTCCGGCGCCGCGGTAGTCAACTTCACGGTGGCGTCCACGCCCCGCACGTTCGACCGTCAGTCGAACGAGTGGAAGGACGGCGAGACCCTGTTCATGCGCTGCTCCCTGTGGCGTGAGGCCGCCGAGAACGTGGCCGAATCGCTCACCAAGGGCATGCGCGTCATTGTGACGGGCCGCCTGGTGTCGCGCTCGTGGGAAGCAAACGGCGAGAAGCGCACCGTTACCGAGATGCAGGTCGACGAGGTCGGGCCCTCGCTGCGCTACGCCACCGCCAAGGTGACGCGCACGCAGCGTGGCGGCGGCCAGGGCGGCGGCAACTTCGGTGGCGGCGGCAGTTACAGCTCGCCTGCCGGTGGCTCGGACTCTGACCCGTGGGCATCCGCTCCGGCATCCGACGAGCCGCCGTTCTAAATCTTCACCATCCTTCAGGAGTATCAACATGGCTAAGCACGACATCCGCAAGCCGCGCAAGAAGGTCAACCCGTTGAAGGCCGCCAAGGTCCAGACGATCGACTACAAGGACACCGCGCTGCTTCGCAAGTTCATCTCCGACCGCGGCAAGATCCGCTCGCGTCGCGTCACCGGAGTCACCGTCCAGGAGCAGCGTCAGATCGCCCGCGCCATCAAGGTTGCGCGCGAGATGGCTCTCCTGCCCTACGCCGGCTCCGGCCGCTGATAGGGGGACTCACATGGCAAAGGTCATCCTGACCCACGAGGTCAACGGCCTCGGGGTTGCCGGCGACATCGTCGACGTCAAGGACGGTTACGCCCGCAACTACCTCGTCCCCCGCAAGCTGGCCACCCCGTGGTCCGCTGGTGCCGAGAAGTCCATTGAGGCGATGCGCAAGGCACGTCGCGCTCGCGAGCTCGCGAGCGTCGAGGAGGCCCAGGCCGCGCGTGACGCGCTCCAGGCTTCCCCGGTGACCGTGTCCGCGAAGGCCGGCGAGTCCGGTCGCCTCTTCGGCGCCATCACCACCGCCGACATCGCCGAGGCCATTGGCTCTCGTGCGAACGTCGACAAGCGCCGCATCCAGATCGCGCAGCCCATCAAGGCTGTTGGCACCTACCAGGTGCAGGTTTCCCTGCACGACGGTGTGTCCGCGACTGTTGAGGTGAACGTGGTCGCTGCGAAGTAACTTCGCTTCACGCTCGAGGCCCGGTCCCCTGGTGGGGGCCGGGCCTCTTGCTTTGCCCGGGCGCCGGTTGCCCTCCCACCGGTTGCCCGGGCGCCGGTTGCGGTATCTGAGTGTCGCGAAACAGCCGTTTCGCGACACTCACGCACCGCAACGCGAGGGTGGTGGTGGCACCGGGCGGGTTGCAGGGTTGTGGGGTTCGGGGCCCTGCATCTGTGGCCGCGCCTACGCGTGTGCAGGGTCGCTGGGGTGGGGGCCCTGCGAGTCTGAGCTAGGGCGTACACCCCCTCGGGTGGCCGACGCTGCGGGTGCCAGGGAGAACTATTTCCGGTGGCCTGTGCGGGGCTTTGGGCGCTCGCGCGACACGCCCGAGGCGCGACACGCCGATAAAGTTTGACCCCAGGTTTATCCCCATCCAAGAGCGGGTCAAAAGGCCTGGTAATTCTCAGGTAGACGACAAATTGGACGCGTTGTTCACACAGAAATCCACAGGCCCCTGCGCGCGCCGTCAACAGGTCATCCACGAGTCTGTCCACGGGTTTGGGCGAGTCACCCACAGGCACCGACTTGTCGCGTTTGTTACTGCCGTCGCGTGCCGCTAACGTCGCGTGTCAGACCCCCGGGCAAGACTCTAGATACAGAGCCGTCCGCGCCCGCGGGCCCGTGAGAAATGATGCCGGAAGGGGGATCGCCATGTCGGTGGATGAACTGGCCGCGACCTACGCCGCCCGTCCCGCATCCTTCGAGCGCGTACCTCCTCAGAACATCGACGCGGAGCAGTCGGTCCTTGGCGCGATGATGCTGTCCAAGGACGCGATGGCGGATGTCGTCGAGGCTGTCCGCGGCGACGACTTCTACCGCCCGGCTCACGAGACGATCTTCGAGACCGCCGTCAAGCTCTACAACTCGGGCGATCCCGTCGACGCCCTGACGGTGGGCGCGGAGCTGCAGAAGACGGGACAGCTCGCCCGGATTGGCGGAGCCGAGTATCTCCACACTCTTATTGCCGCGGTGCCGTCCGCAGCGTCGGCCGGCTACTACGCGCGACTGGTGCGCGAGCAGTCGATATTGCGCCGACTCGTGGAAGCCGGAACCCGCATCGCCAACATGGGCTACGACGCTGATGGCACTGAGGTCGACGACGTTGTCGACGGTGCGCAGGCGGAGATCTTCGCGGTCACGGAGCGGCGCAACTCTGAGGACTTCCTCGCGATCGGCGACGTGCTCGAGCGCACGCTTGAAGAGATCGACGCAGCGTCGAAGCATGACGGCACGCTCCTCGGCGTGCCCACGGGCTTCCGCGAGCTCGACGACCTCACGGGCGGTCTGCAGGGCGGGCAGATGATCGTCATCGCGGCGCGACCCGCGATCGGTAAGTCGACGCTCGGTCTCGACATCGCGCGCGCAGCATCGATCACAGCTGGCAAGGCGTCTGTCATCTTCTCGCTCGAGATGAGCCGCGAGGAGATCACGAAGCGCATGCTGTCTGCGGAGTCCGGCGTAAAGCTCACGAAGCTCACCAAGGGACCCATGGGGCCCAGCGACTGGGAGCGGCTCGCGTCCACGGCTGCGCGCGTGTCCAAGGCGCCGCTGTTCATCGACGACTCCCCCAACATGTCGCTCATGGAGATCCGCGCCAAGTGCCGCCGCCTCAAGCAGCAGCACGACCTCCAGCTCGTGGTGATCGACTACCTGCAGCTCATGAGTTCGGGGCGCAAGGTCGAGTCGCGACAGCAGGAAGTCTCGGAGTTCTCGCGAGCGCTCAAGCTGCTCGCCAAGGAGATCAACGTCCCCGTCATCGCGATCTCGCAGCTGAACCGTGGCCCCGAGCAGCGCGGCGACAAGAAGCCGATGCTCTCCGACATGCGCGAATCGGGCTCGATTGAGCAGGACGCTGACATCGTGATCCTGCTGCACCGCGAGGACGCCTACGACTACGAGGCCCGCCCCGGTGAGGCGGACTTCATCGTCGCCAAGCACCGTGGCGGCCCCACCGCGACTATCGCGGTCGCGTTCCGCAAGGATGTGGCCCACTTCGCAGACATGGGCCAGGGGATCTAGCCCTACAACTCCCCCTTGCGCTCCAAGTACCGCATGGACGCAAATCCCAACGGGATGCGCAGCCAGTAGGTGATGAAGCGGTAGACGATCACCGCGGACAGCGCCACGGCCTGGCTGAGGCCAACACCCTGCAGGGCCGTGGACAGCGCGATCTCGACCGCGAACAGACCACCCGGCGTGGGCACCAGCGCACCCACGGTGTTACCCACGAAGAACACCACGGCCAGCTCGAGCAGCGGCACGTTCTGGCCGAAGGCCGCGAGCGAGGCGTGGAAAGCGCCCACGTAGCCAATGGTGAGGATCGCGTTGCCCGCGAGACCAAGGCCCAGTCGGCTGGGCTGGCTGATGATCTGCGACAGTCGCGGCCAGGTCTGGCGCAGCGTTGGCAGCACACGGGCCGCCGCCCAGCGGCGCACTCGCGGCACGAGCAGCGCCAAGGCAATGACCACAATCGAGACGCCAATGGCGATGAGGATCGCCGTCGACGGGATCGACGCGAGCGTGCCTTCGGAACCGGTGAGCAGCGTCAGCGTCAGCAGACCCGCCACAGTCACGACCACGGCACTCACCTGAATGAGGGCGACGGTCGCGACGGCGAGCGGCCCCGGCACGTTGCGCCTGGTCAGCATGCGCGCGTTGAGCGCGGCGGGTCCAACGCCCGCGGGCGCCGCAAGCGCCACGTATGCCGCGGCCATCTGGACCAGCATCACCCGGCCCCACGGCAGCTTCACAGGGCTGAACGCGATGAGGGTCAGCGATGCGCCAACATACGTGAGCGCCACCCAGCCAACCGCGATGAGCAGCCACCACGGGTTCGCCTGCTCGAGCGCATCCAGGTAGTCCTGCGTGCGGAAACCAACAACCACAACTGCCGTCGCGACCAGCGCGATCATCAGTGTGACAACGGTGCGGGTGCCAAAGCGCGTGATGTTCTCGGCCTCGACCGTCGCGTCGGGCAGGCGCTCGAGGATCTTCTCGCGCACCGTCTCCAGCACCTTGACCGGACGGCTGTCCTTGAGCGCCTCGCGCGTCGAGCGGGGCATCGCGATCGTCTGCAGCATCGGCGCGAAGTGCTCGACATCATCGGCGGAGAGTGCCCGGAATGCGGACTCCACCGCCCGCTCGGCTCCCACCTTTGTCGCGAGCAGCGTCACCAGCTGCGCGCGGTCGATGCGAACGGCGAGTTCAGAGGCCGCCACCTCACCAAGCTCCCACGCCGTGAGCCACGCGTGCGGCTCCTCAGGATCGTCGGTGGTGAGGAACACGCATTCCGCAGTGATCGAGCGGTGCGCGATATTCGCGTCATGCGCCTTGAGCAACTCCGCCCAGATGGCATCGAGCATCGCGTCGGTGATGTCAGCGGGCTCAAACTCGGTGAGCGGCCTGATGCCAACGGGCCGCTGGTAGACAAGCACGAAGGTGTCGCGAGACTCCGCCATGCCCAGCATGCGCGGCGTCCGCACACCGGCGGTTCGTGCGGCATGCGCGAGCAGCGCTGTGGACTGCGCGGAGTGACGCAGGCTCACATCCGCTCGCGTCGAGATGCCGCGCAGCCGCAGCGTGGACCACAGTTTGGTGAGGAATCCCGCGGCCTGCTGGTCGCCATCGAGTGCCACGGCGAAGAGGTGATGATTTTTGGTGGTCGTCACCGAGTACACGCGGCCCTGACGGCTGTGCGCCAAAGCCGAGGTGACGTCGTCCATTCCCTCCGGCGTGTAGTTGTGCGTTGTGTCCGCGCGCACCACCCGGCGCGGCTTGAAGCCTGCCTTCACGATCGCCTCGACGAGCGCGTCACCGTAGGCGCGGTCGGCGGTGGAGCCCACCGCCCAGCGCGTCGCCAAGCCAGCCAAGCGACCAATCAGAATGGTGAGGATCGCGGCCGTCGCCGTCACGATGCCGCTGATCACCGCGACCGCAACGGCGATCCACAGAATCGTCCACGACACCCGCACGGACCGGCGAGCATTCCGTCGCCCGGCCGCCGTCAGCAGCGCACCGACCGCCGCCAAGTACGCGGGCACCTGCACCGTCAGCTCGCCGTCGATCGGCACGGACAGCGACGTGACCAGCGGCTCCGCACCGTAGTTGTGGATCAGCACCAGCGCCGCGGCGATCAGCACAATGCCGATGAGCGCCGCGCCAATCGACTCGAGCACGCGCCGCGGCTCTCGCCGCACAAAGGTCGTCGCGATGACCACCGCTGGCACCACGAGCGTGACAATCCCACTGAAGATGTTGACGGGTGCGATCAGCAGCCGTTGCAGCACTGGCGAGATGCCCTGGATGTCCTCGGTGATTCCCTCGGCCGTCTTCACGGCATACGCGCTGATGAGCAGCACGAGCACAATGCCAACAGCGGTCGCGAGCATCTCCAGCACATCGGTGAAGCGCCGCACTCGGGTGAGTGGGGAATCGATGACCTGCACGTCCGACGCTGGGGTGGGTTTATCGCGCGAGGTATCCACAGCGTCGGCCACCATAGTGCGAGTGTACGGGCGGAAGGGCTAGACGAGGCCGAGCGCGTCGAGCCACGAGTCGGGGACCACCTCGGGCCCCACGAAGCTGACGAAGTCGAGCATGAAGTGGGCGACGATCAGGGGCGCGAGACGGCGGCGCCGGATGAACACATACGCGAAGACGGCGCCCATCACGGCATTGCCGAGCGCCATGGGCCAGCCCTGGTACAGGTGGTAGGCGCCGCGTAGCAGCGCGGAGCTGAGGATGATGACAGGCACTGACCAGCGCAGCTGCTCGAGCCGCGTGGCGAGATAGCCAACGACGAGCACCTCCTCAAGCACCGCGGCGCACGCGGCGGAGGCGAGCAGGATGGTGGACGCCCACCACGAGCCAGGCAGGCCAGAGGTGTCGATGTAGACGTTCTGGCCGATCGCGCGACCTATGTAATAGACGCCAAGGCCGGGCAGGCCGATGCACGCGGCAAGGAGCATGCCGAGGCCCACGTCGCGCCACCATTCGCGCGCCGCTCCCGTCAGGCCAAGGATGCGTGACGCGCGCGTCCCATGAGCGCTCAGCAGGTACAGCGCGAGCGCCACCGGCACCAGCGCAAAGGCGATCGACAGCACCTGATAGATGAGGTCAAAGACGTCGATCTGCGAGCGCGACGGGTTGATGGTCGCGGTCTGGTTCCCCACGGGAGTCTCTGCCGCGTAGCGCTCCGCGAGCTTCACGATCGCGTAGATGCCGCTCTTGCCCAGCGACAGGCCAAGGACAATCAGCACCTCCGCCCGAATGCGGCGAGGGCTGGGCTGCGAAGGCGCGTGGGGCGCAGCGGAGACGTCGTTGGCCATGATCACGCCAACCCTAACGACTGGCGCGCCGCCGATGCGCCCACTCCACCCAACGATTTGAGCACGCCGGTGCGTTCTCAGGCAGACTTCATGAAACGGAGGACGCATGACTCGGTGGGAGCCGGTACTCGAAGAGGTGATGCGGGAGCGTTCGCCGCGCCTGCTCGCCTATGCGCGGCTCCTCACCGGCGATGACGCTGAGGCGCAAGACGTCCTGCAGGACGCCCTGGTCCGCACTTTCTCCCGCGGACGTGCCTTCGACAACGCGAACCTCGCAGAGTCCTACGTCCGCAAGGCGATTCCCAATGTGTTCGTGGACCGGATGCGCCGTCGTTCCTCGGCCCGCCGCGCCCACGACAAGGACGTGGCGCTCGGGGGGCACGACGTCCTGACGCCGGACCGTGAGGCCGTCATGGATGTCCGCGCGGCGCTCACAACCTTGCCGCCGCAAGAGCGTGCCTGCGTGGTGCTGCGCTTCTATGACGACCTCACGGTCCCGCAGATCGCCGCCCAGCTGAACCTCGCTGAGGGAACGGTCAAGCGCTACCTGGCCGACGCGTCGGGCAAATTGGCGCGAATTCTTGGAGAAGACGTCGACGCCTCGGATGAGGCGACGGGGGTGCCGGTGCAGGCACCGGCGATGAGAGGAGCACGAGCATGAGTGCATTGCATGGACGGCTGAACGCCGCAATGGAAGAAGACAAGGCGCGGTTCTCCGGCGAGGAGTTCGCCGCCGCCCGCCTGGGTTCCGTGGCGGGTTCGGTGAAGCGGCGCCGCATGGTGCGCTCCGCGGGGGTTGGCGGAGCGTCGGTGCTGGGAGCGAGCGCTCTCGCCGCGGGCGTCATCAACATTCCGTGGGGCACGCTGGGCAGCGGGGTTGCGCCGGGCAGCGCGTCCGGCGTGATCTGCACAACGACCACGCCCGACGCTGTGCCCGTCTCTGGCGCCGGCGTTCCGGCAGGTGCCACGTGGGCTGTGGTCGATGTCGCGACCGACACCGCATTCTTCGTGGGCTTGGTGAGCGGCGAGATCGCGATCTGGGAGTCCGACGGCACCGAGCGTGCGATCGAGAGCATCGAGGGCCCGGTGGAGCTCGCTCTTCCCTCGGGAACGGCCGTCACGATTGACAAGGATGCGGGTGACGGGGGTGTGAGCATCACGGCTTCGGACCCTGCAGCAGTGGAGATCCTGGGAGCGCACGAGTACGTGGGGAACACGGGCACCCTTGCCGTTGCCGAGCTCTACCCCGGGCAGGACCTCGAGGTCGCAGAGACCCTGTGGTCCGTGAGCGTCGCAGGTCAGACGGTCGCGACCGCGCACCTCGAGGGCACCACTCTCGTTGTGGAGTCGCTGGAAGGCGCCGTCCAGCGCGTGGAGCCTTCCGACGATGGCGGCTACCACTTCACGGTGGACGGCGAAGCTGTGATCATGGCAGTCGCCACCACAGGAAGCGACCAGGTCGCGGTAGTCGTGAACTACGGCGACGACGGGTCGACGGTGGGACTCGGCACCGGAGACTCGGCGGAGCCGGTCGTGGACTGCGTCACCCCGGAGCCTTCTGCGTCTCCCACGGGGGAGGTCTCTTCCGACCCTGAGCCGAGCGCAACTCCGTCGACCATCAACGACGTCGTGTCCGCTTTTCAGTGCGACTTCGACTTCACCACGTACGACTACGAGGCTGGCGACGTGATCGGCTCGACCGAGGTCACGACGCAGTCCGCTGTTCGCTCGACCTTCCTCGACTGGTACGGCGAGCAGTCGCCCACGCTCGACGTCCCGGACAGCGCAGCTCCGGCCTGGCACGCGGTGCTGAACCCGATTGTGCCAGTTGTGGACTCGTCCCTGTTCCGCTTCGTCGCGGTGAAGGACGGCAAGGTCGTCGGCACCATCGAGACGGACACCAACTCGGCCCCCGGCTACGTTGCCGACCGTGACGGCGGCTCCGAGCTCGAGGCCTTCCTGTGGGACCGCGACGCCTTCACTGCGTGCGGCGACGTGAGCATCGACGACGCCGAGATCTACGCGGTGTTCGGAATCGATGACGGCGAGAGCACCAAGTACGCCTGGAGGCCCATCTCCGAGTAGTCATTGCCGAACCACACTCAGCGGCTGGTCGCGAAAGCGGCCGGCCGCTGAGTGCTTTCCAGGAAACTTTCGGAACCTCCCCCAACCGTTTGTCCTGCAGCTCCCGTTGTCTGGGTGAGAAGGTCATACCGACGGAAGGCAGACGGTGGCTCACTGGGAACCGATCCTCGACGAGGTCATGAAGGAGCGCGCGGCGCGCCTTCTTGCCTACGCCGCGCTCGTGACCGGCGATGATGCCGAAGCCCACGACGTGCTCCAGGATGCCCTGGTACGCACCTTCTCGAAGCGTCGGTCATTCGCCCATGTGAATGCCGCCGAGGCGTATGTTCGCCAGGCGATCCCCAGCGTTTACCTGGACGGACTGCGCAAACGCCGCAGCCGCGAGCGCACCCTCAACCGCTCGTACGAGCGCGAACCTGCAAGCCAGGACGTTGACTCGCAGGTGGATGTGGAGCGCGCCCTCGCGGTGCTCTCGCCGCGCGAACGCGCCTGCGTGGTGCTGCGCTACTACGACGACTGCACCGTGCAGCAGGTCGCCTTCCACCTGGGCATCGCGGAGGGAACCGTGAAGCGATACCTGGCCGACGCGTCGGCCAAGCTCGCGGCACGGCTGGAGATTTCAGAAGGTGACGATCAGGAGGCCGACGCTGTGCCGGTTCTCCCTGGCAGGAAGGCAGGGCGGTGACATGGCTGAGCTGAAGGACATGCTGCAAGGGGTCGCGGAGGCAAAGCAGCGACGGTTCGCCGATGAGGACTTCGCTGGCGCGCACGCCCGTGTGGTGACTGGTCGCGTGAAGCGGCGCCGGGCGGCCACGACCGTTGGCGTTGGGGGCGCGTCTGTGCTGGGCGCGAGCGCGCTCGCGGTTGGCGTGATCAATGTGCCGTGGGGGGCGCTGGGCACGGCGGGGCCTGGCAGCGTGACGACCACGCCCCAGGCGTCCGAGTCGGTCTCGGCGCCGCCGTCGCCTTCGGCCTCTCCGGAACCGAGCGTCAGCGCGACCGTTGGCCCGCTCGTTGGCGAGACGCCGTTCCAGTGCGGCTACGTGCTGCCGGTAGCGGAGTTCGGATCCGACAGCCTCAGGATCGAGGCCACACACTGGACCGGCGCGGAGCTGACAGAGTGGATAGAGGCGAATGACGACCCGTCAGACCCGGACGTCATGCCAAGCGAGGCCGTGGTGCCCACGGCCATCTCCACCGGGCAGGACGAGCCGCTCAACGGGGTATGGGACGGCAGCGGATCCGCAGGCTTCGAGGACCCTGCGCGAGAGGCCGCCGCTGGTGAGCCGAACCCCGAAGCCGGCGTGGGCATCATCAGCGCGGTGACCTTTGTGGCGGTTAAGGACGGCACCGTTGTTGGCCACCTCCGAGACCCCGACGTGGGCGAATCGCCGCTGACGTGGCTGGGACTCAACAACGGTGTCGCGCAGGGGATGACCGTGGCGCTGCTGAGGACGGATCCAGCTGGGGCCATGACCTCGTGTTCCGACGCGGAATTGGCCGAGGACTGGACCCTGTACGCGGTGGCGGGGACAACGTTCCTGTACCCGGATGGGTCGTGGGATCCGGTCGACTACGCGTGGGCCAAGTTCGAATAAGCGAACCCCACGGCCCGGCGGCTAGTTGAGGTAGTCCTCGACCAGCCGCTGGGCAAGTCCCACGTAGGTGCCGGGCGTGAGCGCGGCGAGCCGCTCGGAAGTCTCCGCCGGAAGCTTCAAGCCAGCGACAAACCCGCGAATGGCCTCCGCATCAATCGCGTGACCACGCGTGAGCTCCTTGAGGCGCTCATATGGGTTGGACATGCCAGGCACGCCGGCGACGGCGGCCGCACGCATCGCTGACTGGATGGGCTCCGCGAGCACCTCCCACGACGCATCAAGATCAGCGGCGAGCGCCGCCTCGTTCACGGACAGCGTCCCCAGGCCGCGGCGCACGTTGTCGATCGCGAGCAGCGAGTGCCCAAACGCGACACCGATGTTGCGCTGCGTCGTGGAGTCCGTGAGGTCGCGCTGCAGTCGCGACGTCACGAGCGTCGCGGACAGCGTGTCGAACAGCGCCGCGGAGATCTCGAGGTTCGCCTCGGCATTCTCGAAACGGATGGGGTTGATCTTGTGCGGCATCGCGGACGAGCCGATAGACCCCGGCGCCGCGGCCTGCGCAAAGTAGCCAAGCGAGATGTACGTCCACACGTCCGTCGCAAGGTTGTGCAGCACGCGGCCAAAGCGGGCGATGTCGGCATACAGCTCCGCCTGCCAGTCGTGGCTTTCGATCTGCGTCGTGAGCGGGTTCCACGTGAGGCCAAGGCTTTCGACAAAGGTCTTGGAGACCTCGACCCAGTCGGTCGTGGGCACCGCCGCCGTGTGCGCGCCATACGTTCCGGTGGCGCCGTTGATCTTGCCCAGATACTCGGCGCCCTCCACACGGCGCAGCTGGCGGCGCAAGCGGTGGGCGAGCACCGCAAGCTCCTTGCCGAGCGTCGTAGGCGTGGCGGTCTGGCCATGCGTGCGGGACAGCATCGGAATCCCGGCCGACGCCCGGGCGAGGTCGGCGATCTGGGTCACCAGAGCGTCGGCCGCGGGCAGCCATACCTTGGCGACGGCGTCGCGAACCATGAGCGCATAGGACAGGTTGTTGATGTCCTCCGACGTGCACGCGAAGTGCACCAGTTCGCGCAGCGGCTCGAGCGACGTGCCGTCGATGCGGCGCTTGATGTAGTACTCGATCGCTTTGACGTCGTGGATGGTCTCGCGCTCGATCTCCGCGTGCTCGGCGATGCCCTCGGCGCCAAAGTCTGCGGGGATGGCGCGCAGGAGCGCGATCTCGTCGTCCGTGAGGGTGCGCGCGCCGGGTACGGCGCCAGTGGCGCACAGGTGAATGAACCACTCGATCTCGACGTGCAGGCGCTCGCGGTTGAGCGCGGGCTCGCTGAGGTAGTCAACGAGCGGCGCGACGGTGGACCGGTACCTCCCGTCGAGCGGCCCAAGGGCAATGGGCGGGGTGATCTCGGCGAGCGGCTTCCATTCAGTCACGTCCACATTCTTCCATGGCACGCCCGCTATCCCCAGGTGCCCCCGGTTCCCCCTCTTCCTGCCCGACGCTGCGGCTAGTTTCGCGGTCATGGATCACTCGGGTGCGGTGCGGGCGGCGGTGGACAGAGCCATCGCTGATATTGAGCTGGCGATGGCGAGGGTGCGGTCCGCCCAGGAGGTGGACTGGGTCTCTGTGCTCGCGACTCGCTATCGAGAGGAGCTGTTTGGCGCAATCAGGGATCTTGGCGGCCTGCGCGATCACCTCGACGGCCTGAGAGCGAGCATCTCGTGAGCGAGCCGATCTGGTCCACGGGCGGCGTGGGCGGAGAACGCGCCGTCATCGAGGACCTCGAGTGGGCGGTGGGCACGCTGCGCGCGGCAGCGCGGGATGTCGCAAGCGCCGGGGCTGAACTGGCACGCAGGCGAGCAGCGCTGGAACTGGACCCCAGCGTCGGGCTGGAAGGGCTTGCCTCCCAACTGGCAGCCGCACAGCATGGGCGAGTCGCTCGGCTCGAGGACGAGCTCGAGGACACGGCCCGGCGCCTGTCTGCCGCGGCACTGGCGTACGTGAACGGCGAGCGCCGCGCTCGGCAGCGCATCGGGGCCGTGCAGCGGGCTAAGGAACGGCTCGGCGATCTGGTGGGCGGCATGGCGTGGCTGGGGCGGGCGGCGACGGCGAAGGCGCCCGCCGGCCTGCCGCCCACCACGTCAACCCTTGACCGCGATGGCGTCGAGGCCACCGTGGGCAACCGCTTCTACGATGCGCTCGCGGGGGCACTGTTCGCGCTGCATTCGCTGTCCTCGTGGGCGCTGCTCAATCGCAGCCCGTCAGGTATCGAGGCGGTGACTGTCGCCGCGGGGCCCGCGCAGTCGCTCCACGACGTCATGCGTCGACTCGCGGGAATGAGCGACGCCGCGGGAGGTGCGGTGCGCATCGAGCGCTGGACGGACGGCGCGGGGGTCACGCACCGCATCGTCTACATCTCGGGCACGCAGGACTGGCTCAACGCGTCCCACAATCCCTTTGACTTCGAGGCCGACCTCGCCCTCGCCGCCGGCACGATGCCCGACGCCGCGGCGCTCGTGGCCCAAGCGCTTTCCATGGACGGTGCGGGACCGGACGATCCCGTGATGTTCGCGGGCCACTCGCTGGGAGGGACCGTCGCCGCAGCGCTCGCGGCGCATCCGGCCGTGAAAACCACCTTCAACGTCACGACTGTGGTGACGGCAGGCTCGCCCACAGGCCGCATCAAACTGCCGAGCTCCGTGCGCACGCTGCACCTGGAGGGGACCCGCGACGTGGTCCCCGGACTCGATGGCAAGCCCAACCCGGACACCCCCTCGCGGGTGACCGTTCATCACGACGTGCGCAGTTCGCAGGCTCCCGCCCTGAAGGGTGCCGGAGAAAACATCGTCTCCGCGCACCACCCGTCCACCTACGTCGAGACGGCTCGCCTTGTCGACGGCGGACTCAGCGACTCGACGCGGGCATGGCTGGAGGAGCAGCGCGACTTCTTCGCCAAGGGAAAGCGCGTGACCGTGACGGAATACCGCCCCAGCGTCGGCTAGTGGCGGGTGCCCTTGCCAGCCCCGGGGACGAGCGCCTGCAGCACAGCGGCGACGATCGCGAGTACGAGCGCCGCGAAGAACGTCTGCCAGAAGCTGCCAAGCGTCAGTTCGACGCCTTCGATGGCGCCCGTGATCCAGCTCGTGAGCCACAGAATTGCCCACGAGATCACGAGCGAAAACAGACCCAGCGTGAGGATCAGGCACGGCAGCGCGAGGAAGCTCAGAATGGGGCGCACGATCGCGTTCAGCAGCACAATGAGCGCGCCGATCGCGAGGAACACCAGAGCGCGCTTCCACCACTCGTCTTCGCCACCTTCGACCACCACGTCGAAGGGAAGCACTGTGACAAACCACACGGCCACGGCGGTGACGATCGAATTGAGCAAGAAGCGCATACCGCGCATTCTTCCACGCCTGTCATGCTTGTTCCATGAGTCTTCCCACCCCGCGCCCTCAAGTCGCGGCGCTGCCGGCGTACGTTCCTGGCGCTCGCGGCGGCGACGGGCCCGCTCCCATCAAGCTGTCCTCCAACGAGTCGCCCTACGGTCCGCTGCCATCCGTCGTTGACGCCATCGCGGCCGGCGCCGCGCAGCCCCACCGCTACCCCGACATGGCGGCCACCGCGCTCCACGAGGCGCTCGCCAAGGCATGCGGTGTCCAGCCCGACGCTGTGGTTGCCGGGGCAGGCTCGGTTGCGGTCCTCGCGCACATCCTGCAGGCGTACACCAGCGGCGGCGATGAGGTCGTCTTCGCGTGGCGCAGCTTTGAGGCGTACCCGATCCTCACGGCGATCGCGGGGGCGTCCGCGGTGAAGGTGCCGCTCACGGCCGACGCCCGCCATGACCTCGACGCGATGGCGGACGCGATCACCGAACGCACCAAGGTGGTGCTCGTGTGCTCGCCCAACAACCCCACGGGGCCCTCCGTGGGTGCCGCGGAGTTTGCGGCCTTCATGGATCGCGTGCCGGGCAATGTGCTCGTGGTGCTCGACGAGGCCTACGGCGAGTACGTCCGGGATCCTGCGTCGGTGAGTGGTGACCAGCTCATCGGCCGCTACCCGAATCTGCTGATCCTGCGCACCTTCTCCAAGGCCTACGGTTTGGCAGGCATGCGGGTGGGCTACGTACTCGGCCCTGCAGAGCTGCTCGTGCCCGTGCGCGCGGTCGTGACACCGTTCTCCATCACTGAGGTCGCGCAGACCGCCGCTATCGCGTCGCTCGACGCGAAGGACGAGCTGCTCCAGCGTGTCGCCGTGACGGTCGCCGAGCGCGACCGCGTGGTCGATGCGCTGCGTGCGGCCGGATGGGATGTGCCCGAGACCGACGGCAACTTCGTGTGGCTGCCCACCGGCGAGCGCACCGCTGACGTCTCGGCAGCGCTTGGCGCGCTGCCCACGCCGATCCTGGTGCGCCCGTTCATGGGCGAGGGCATTCGCATCACTATTGGCGCTCCCGAGGAGAACGACGCGCTGGTCGCCGCCCTCGGGGAACTGGGCGCATGACGCAGAAGTCTTCGATGCGCCTCGACATTCAGGCGCTGAGAGCGATCGCCGTGACGGCGGTCGTCGTCTTTCACGTCTGGCCGGACGCGCTGCCAGGCGGCTTCATCGGCGTAGACGTCTTCTTCGTGATCTCCGGCTTCCTGATCACCCAGCACCTCATGAAGGAGCGCGACGCCACCGGCACCATTCAGTTGGGACGCTTCTGGGCTCGCCGCGCGCGGCGCCTCCTTCCCGCCGCGTTCACGGTCCTCGCCGTCACTGCCGTTACAGCGTGGCTGTTCCTGCCGCTCGTCAGACTCGACGGTCTTGGGCGTCATGTCGCCGGTGCGGCCCTGTACGTCGAGAACTGGCTGCTCGCCACAGATTCGGTCGACTATCTCGCGGCCGCCGAGCCGCCCGGCCCTGTTCAGCACTTCTGGTCGCTGTCCGTTGAGGAGCAGTTCTACCTTGTGTGGCCCGTGCTCATCGTGGTCGCCGGGCTGCTCGCCAAGCGGCACTCGCGCAGAGCGATCACCGTCGTCATGGCGCTGCTCGTTGCGGGGTCGTTTGGCTACTCTCTGATGCTCTCAGGCTCGAGCCCGGCGAGCGCCTACTTCGTGACGCCCACGCGTGCGTGGGAGTTCGGCGCGGGTGCCCTGCTAGCCCTCGCCCCGCGACTGCACCTCGGAGACCGGTTGCGAGCTGTAGTCGCCTGGATCGGCTTCGCCCTCATCGCCGTGGGGTCCGTGTGGATCACGGGCGAGACGCCCTTCCCGGGCACGGCGGCGCTGCTTCCAGTCGTGGGCGCGGTGCTGTTCATGGGAGCCGCGGCGAACACCGCACCCTACAGCCCGAACTTCGTGGGCCAGTGGCGGCCCGTCCAGAGGCTGGGAGACATCTCGTACTCGGTGTATCTATGGCACTGGCCGATCCTGGTGATTGTGCCCTTCGCCCTCCCCGGTGTGAACCCGTGGGTGCGAAGCCTGCTCGTGGTGGCTCTGACCTTGGCGCTGGCGGAGGCGAGTTTCCGATGGATTGAGACCCCGACGCGCCAGTCACAGTTCGTGTTGCGACAGCCAACTTGGCGCACGCTCACCGCCGCCCTCGCGGGTTCGCTGGTTGTCATTGCCATTGCCATTCCGGTGAGCTCCACGGTCAAGTCGCAGACCGCCGCGGCTCGCGCGCAGCTCGAGTATGTGGAAAGCCAGCCTGGCTGCGTGGGCGCAGGTGGTGACATGGCCTGCCTGAACGGGACTGACATCGTGGTGGTCCCGGACCCACAGGTGGACCTGGACCACGGCACCACCGTCTGCCAACAGGGCGAGACGGAGTTCGGACTGGTCACCTGCGACGAGGGTGTGCCGGCAGCCGATGCGGAGTTCACGGTGGCTGTGATCGGCGACTCTCACGCCCGTCAATGGGCTCCGGCCCTCATCGAGGTGGCCAACCAGCGCAACTGGCACCTGGTGTTCATGCTCAAGGCGAGCTGCCCCTTTTCGAGTGCTCTGAGGGACATCCACGGATCGGCCACCATGGACAGCTGCACCGACTGGAACAAGCGAGTTCAGGAGTACATCGCCGAGCATCCCGAGATTTCGATGGTCATCACCTCGGCGACGTCGATCGGCGACATCGAGGCTCGTCCCGGTCTCGACGTGACCGAGGATGACTGGGATGCTGCTGAGGCCGCGAAGGAGGCCTTCCCTGCATCTCGCGGCACGTCGATCGAGTCGCTCGCGGCCGGGATCGAGGGGGCCCGAGTGGCTTGGGAGAGACTCCCGGACACGGTGACGTCGATCGTGGTGCTGCGTGACCTCCCCCGGCCGCGCACCGACCTCCTGGACTGTCTGCACACCGCGACGGACAAACAGTTGGCGCAGGGTGCCCCCCAGTGCGAGTTGTCGAGGTCCGAGGCGCTGCTTCCGGATCCGTTGGCAGTTGCGGCGACGCTAGGTGAGCCGCGCGTGCGCCTGGTGGATCTGACGGAGGTGTTCTGCACTGCCGACACGTGCAGGGTCATCATCAATGGTGCGAGCGTCTATCGAGACCAAGAGCATCTGACCACCATCTTCGCGGCAAGCGTCGCCGAGGAGATCGCCGCCGCGCTGTCGTAGTGCTTGCAACCTACGGTGCCGTAGCCTACGCTTGCGTAGGTATTTGAAGGGGGAGTCCCCATCCCGCACCCTGGAGGCACTCATGGACGCTGTCGGTCCGCTCTCAGACGACGGCCTCGTAGGTCTGCTGAACCACACCGGTGAGCGCACGGAACACGAGTTCTTCTCGCCCTACGCCAAGGACCTCACCCCCGAGGACCTGCGCGGCTTCTACCGCGCCATGACCATCACCCGCGCCTTCGACTTCGAGGCGACAAGCCTGCAGCGTCAAGGTGAGCTCGGCCTGTGGGTGCAGTCCTGGGGACAAGAGGCCGCCCAGGTCGGTTCGGGTGCCGTGGTGCGCGAGCCCGACTTCGTCTTCCCCAGCTACCGCGAGCACGCGGTGGCTTTCCAGCGCGGCGTAGACCTGCCGCAGATGCTCAAGATCTTCAGAGGACTCCAGCACGGAGCGTGGAACCCGGAGGACCACAACTTCCACCTCTACACGCTGGTCATTGGCGCCCATACCCTGCATGCAACCGGCTATGCCATGGGTATGGAGCTTGACGGCCTCGTCGCCAGCGGCGACCCCGCGCGCGACGGGGCCGTCATCACCTACTTCGGCGACGGAGCCACGGCCCAGGGCGACGTCAACGAGGCCCTCGTGTTCGCGTCGGTCTACAACGCGCCCGTCGTGTTTTTCTGCCAGAACAACCAGTTCGCGATCTCCGAGCCCACCACCCGCCAGTCGAAGGTGCCGATCGCGGACCGCGGCAAGGGCCACGGCATGCCTTCCGTGCGCGTCGACGGCAACGACGTCATCGCCTGCTACGCGGTCACCAACTGGGCCATGCAATACGCGCGCTCCGGCGCCGGCCCCGTGTTCGTCGAGGCGTTCACGTACCGCATGGGTGCTCACACCACCTCAGATGACCCCACTCGCTACCGCACCAAGGCGGACGAGGAGTACTGGGCGCAGCGCGACCCCATCGCACGTCTCGTGACCTACCTCAAGGCCATCGACGAGCTGCCCGATGAGTTCGTTGAGTCGGTCGACGAGGAGGCCAAGGAGCTGACCCGCCGCACACGCGAACTGGTGCGCTCGTGGAAGCCCGGCCCCAGCGTCGGGATGTTTGACCACATCTATGCCGCTCCCCACGCGACCGTCGACGCGGAGCGCGAGTGGTTCGAGCGCTACGAGCAGTCCTTTGTTGAGGCCCACTGATGACCACGACCGAGAAGATGACCCTCGCCGGCGCGATCAACGCCGGCCTGCGCGCCGCAATGGAGCGCGACCACAAGGTGGTCCTCATGGGAGAGGACGTCGGCAAGCTCGGCGGCGTGTTCCGAGTGACCGACGGCCTGCACAAGGACTTCGGCGACCAGCGCGTCATGGACAGCCCGCTCGCGGAGTCAGGCATCGTGGGCACGGCCATCGGACTCGCGCTGCGCGGCTATCGGCCGGTGGTGGAGATCCAGTTCGACGGCTTCGTGTTCCCCGCCTTCGACCAGATCACCACGTCGCTCGCCAAGCTGCATGCGCGCTCCGGCGGCACCCTCACCGTCCCTGTCGTGATCCGGATCCCTTACGCGGGCAACATCGGCGCGATCGAGCACCACTCGGAAAGCCCCGAGACGCTCTTCGCCCACACGCCCGGCCTGCGCGTCTGCACGCCGGCCACTCCGCAAGACGGCTACGACATGATCCAGCAGGCCATCGCTTCGCCGGACCCGTACCTGTTCTTCGAGCCCAAGGCCCGCTACTGGGACAAGGGAGACGTGGTGCGCGACCGCGTTGACGCGCAGCTGTCCGCCCCCGACGGCGCCCTCGCGGCCACGGCCGAACTGGGACTTGCGCGCATCGCTCGCGAAGGCGCCGACGTCACCCTGGTTTCGTACGGCCCGACGGTGCGGCTGGCTCTGCAGGCTGCCGCCCTTGCCGAGGAATCGGGTGTGAGCGCCGAGGTCATCGACCTGCGCTCGCTGTCGCCGCTCGACTCCGACGCCGTTGTCCGATCCGTGAAGAAGACCGGTCGCGCGGTGGTCATCCACGAGGCCGTCAGCACCTACGGCGCGGGCGCCGAGATCGCCGCCCGCGTCTCCGAGCAGGCCTTTTTCCACCTGCACGCGCCAGTGCTCCGCGTGGGCGGCTTCTATGCGCCCTACCCTGGAGCAAAGTACGAGCACGACTACCTGCCCAACGTCGACCGCGTCCTCGACGCGGTGGACCGCGTGGTTGCCCACTAAGGAGCAGCGGTGAGCCGAATCTTCAACCTTCCCGACGCTGGCGAAGGCCTGACCGAAGCCGACATCATCACGTGGCTCGTCAAGGAGGGCGACACCGTCGAGGTGAATCAGCCCATCTGCGAGATCGAGACCGCGAAGTCGCTGGTTGAACTGCCGTCGCCTTACGACGGCGTGGTCAAGAAGCTGCTCGTTGCCGAGGGCGAGACGGTTGACGTGGGTGCGCCCATCGTCGAGTTCGACGTCGAGGGTGATGAGTTCGCGCCCGAGGAGGAAGTGTCCGCTTCGGTCCAACCTGCTCCCTCCGGCTCCGCCTCCGGTCACGAGGACCTCGCAGACACTTCCCCCTCTGACGCTGAGGGGGCGGGTGCAGCCGAGTCTTCGAACCAGGCCACCTCATCGGGTGGGGCAGCAAGCGAAGGTGAGTCAGCGTCGGGCGCTGTGCTCGTTGGCTACGGCGTGAAGACCGGAAGTGTGAAGCGCCGCGAGCGCAAGCCCGATTCGCTTGAGCCGATCGGCGGCGAGGAGGACGACTCGTTCCCCGTGCTCGCGAAGCCTCCGGTGCGCAAGCTCGCGGCTGACCTTGGCATCGACCTCACCACCGTGACCCCTTCCGGACCTGGCGGCATCGTGACCCGCGAGGACGTGGAGCAGCACGCGAAGGCGACATCGGCTCGAGCGCTCGCGACGTACGAGGCAGACGACCAGCCATGGCTCGCTTCCGGGGTCTCGACGCCGGACGGCCGCGCGACCCGCGTACCCGTGAAGTCCGTGCGCAAGCGCACTGCGGAGGCGATGGTGCGCTCGGCGTTCACCGCGCCGCACGTCACCGTGTTCCACACCGTGGATGTCACGGAGACGATGAACCTCGTCGCCAAACTCAAGGCCGATCGCGAGTTCGCCGACGTCCGCGTCACGCCGCTGCTCATCGTCGCGAAGGCGCTGCTGCTCGCCGCGCGCCGGCACCCCGAGATCAACGCCTCGTGGGATGAGGAGGCGCAGGAGATCGTCTACAAGCACTACGTGAACCTCGGTATCGCGGCCTCGACGCCGCGCGGACTCGTGGTGCCCAACATCAAGGACGCGCACCGCCTCCCGCTCCACGCCCTCGCGGTGAAGATTCAGGAGCTCACGGCCGACGCTCGGGCCGGCAAGACGTCGCCCGCGGCTCTGTCTGACGGCACCATCACCATCACGAACGTGGGAGCGCTCGGCATCGACACCGGCACCCCGATCCTCAACCCGGGTGAGGCGGCGATTCTCGCCTTTGGCGCGATCCGTCAGCAGCCGTGGGTGCACGAGGGTGAGATTGCGGTGCGGTGGGTGACGCAGCTGGCGCTGTCGTTCGACCACCGGCTGGTTGACGGCGAGCTGGGCGCGCGGGTGCTTGCCGATGTCGCGCGGGTCATGAATGACCCCGCGCACGGGCTCGTCTGGGGTTAACTGCCTAGGGTCGGATCAGGCGGCGAGGGGGAGTTATCGTGACGCGTCCATGTCGCTTTGTATCGCTCACGATGTTGGGCCTTGACCCCGGATCGTGGACACGGTGTCATTTCGGTTATGCCGCTTCCGCGAGCGTAGCGGAGAGCGCGGTCTCGTAGGCGTCCGGGCTCATGTTGCCGATCGCGGAGTGCCTGCGGCGGGTGTTGTAGCGGTTCGCCCACCGGAACACGGCCCGGTAGGCCGTGGGCGCGTCGGGGAACGCGGGACGCCCCTCGAGGAGCTCGCGTTTGAGCGCCGCGTTGAACGACTCCGCGAGGGCGTTGTCGGCGGACGAGCCGACCTGGCCCATCGACTGGATCACACCCAGGTCCTCGCAGAGGCCGGTGTAGGACTTCGAGGTGTAGACGGACCCGTGGTCCGAGTGGAACACCGCCCCGCGCAGGCTGCCGCGCCCCTGCCACGCGGCTTTCAGCGCGTCCTCGGGTCAGCTTGCGAGAGCCGAGGTCGATGCAGGACGCGAGGTAGAGGTTCGTGCCGTCCGCGACGGGCAGGTAGGTGATGTCTCCGACGTAGCGGCGACCCGGCTCCCCGATGGAGAAGTCACGGCCGAGCAGGTCGGGGAAGCGGCGGCCGGACTGATCCGGGATCGTGGTCTTCACGCGCTTGCGCAACCGGATCCCAGCGAGGCGGTGCTCGCGCATCACCCGGGCGACGCGCTTGCGGTTCACCCGCCGCTCGGGGGCGGCGCCGTCGTTCAGCTCGGCGGTCACCCGGGGTGCGCCGTAGGCGCGGTCCCCGCCCTGCTCGGGATCCTGCACCTGCCGGATCCGCGCCGCCAGCGCCGCGTCTGCCGCCGCTCGCGCGGCTCGTCCGGGCGCGGCGGCCAGCCACGCGTAGAACGACGACCTCGCCACCTCGATCACCTCACACAACCGCTTCACGCCGTAGGCGTCCTTGTGGTCCTCGACGAACTGGAAGCGGTTCACCAGTTCGTCTCCCCGGCGAAATACTTCGCCGCCTGACGGAGGATGTCCCGCTCCTCCGCGAGCTTGCGGACCTCGGCCTGCGTGCGGGCCTGCCCGGCCCGCAATACCGCGTTCTCCGCCTCCAGTCGGGCGATCCTCGGCGCCTGCGACTCCGGCCGTGCCGGCGGCTGCTCGGGCGCGTCCGTGTCGGGCGTCGTGGTCCCGGAGCCGAGCCCCGCGACCCACTCCTTCAACGCACCCCGGGACACCCCAAGATCCGCAGCGATCCCCTTGAGCGTCGCGCCCGGCGTCGACTCATACAAATCCACCGCCCGGCGACGGAACTCGTCCGTGTAGTTCTTCCTGGCCATCCTTGGATTCTCGCTTCCCCCAGCAGGGTGCTGGATTGAGCGTGTCCAAGATCAAGGGTCAAGCCCCGAACTCCGGCGAATCCCACACTGACCACGTTGGTGGATCTGGCGTCGGCGTTGCGATGCACGGTCACGGACTTGGTCAAGGACATCGACGTCGCGAGCTAGCCGCGTGTGGACCTTGACAGGGTTCACCCCCTCGTGTGGACTTCGCCACGCCGCGCGAGTTTTCGTACCGCCCCGCGCGGCAGCGAACTAGGCTGGCGAGGCACGCTGTGGGGAGCGGACCGCCCACATGGAGTGAGGGATCTCATGCGCACTGCCAACTGGCTACGCCGCACAGCGGCCACGCTACTCACCGCACTATTTGTCGCAGGGGTCACGGTTGTGGCCCCGGCCCCGGCCCAAGCCGCAGACGGGTTCAGCGTCGACGACTTTGCCGGGAATGCGATGGGCACGCGCAGTGCCATCCCCGCGAGCGGCCTTAACTGCGACGTCACCGACAAGACGTCGCTGACCATGGGCACGGGAACGATGCGCGTAAACATCGACGTTCCGGACTCCAGGGGCTGCCGGTACGCCAGTTCGGGGGTGATCTGGACGGCGGATACCTCCGTGAACATTGAGCAAAACGGCGCGGATCGCATCATCCTCAAGTACCGCGACGTCTTCCCCAACCAGCCCAGTGCGGTCACGTTCGGTCTGCGCCTGGTGGACGTCAACGGCCGCACCGCAACGGTGGGCGGCCTCACTCGCAACGGCGGCGCCGCCGGCAACTGGCTCACCATCCGCTACGTGCCGGAGTACGTAGGCGACGTGTCCGTGCTCAGCTTCCAGGGCGGCTTCGACAAGGGCCACGTGAAGTCCGTCGCGCTCTACATCGCCGCGACCACCAACAACCAGAACATCGCCGTCACCTTCGAGGGCATCGGCACCAACGTGGGCGAGCCGTCGTACGTTGCGCCGTCGTTCGGCTCCGCCGCGTTCTACGAGTTCCCTGAGAACACGTCCACCACCAAAACCTTCACCGTCACGGGCAACCCGGCACCAGATGTCTCGTGGACCGGCAAGCCCAGCTGGATGACGATCACCACCAGCACCACGAGCGGCGGCCGCCAGGTCACCATGACCGGCAACCCCGGCACCGCGTACTCGGACTCGAACATCTCGTTCCACGCCAACGTCGCGAGCTCTCTCACGGCCGACGCTGCGGTCAGGATCGTTGTCCCGTCACCCGTCACTGTCACCGCCAACGCGACGAACACGACCGTCGGCACAGCCGGCCCGATCGTCGTGGGCACGGCCACTGCGATCCCGTCGCCCACCTCCGTGACCGGCGCCACCGGCTTGCCACCGGGCACGAGCCTGGGCGTGTCGGGCACCAACATCGTGCTCAACGGCACTCCCACCACTCCGGGCACCTTCAGCGTGGCCGCGACCGTGGGCAACGACTTCCGCACCGCGCCGTTCTCGCGCACCATCGTCGTGGGCCAGGTGCCCGCTATCGACACGGTGGGCACGCAGGCGTTCTTGCGCGGCTCTGCGATCGTGCCATTGAAGGTCAACGCCAGCGGCTACCCGGAACCCAGCATCGCCATCACCAACCTGCCGGCCGGCCTCACGGCTACGAACGGCGTCATCTCGGGAACGCCAACCACCACCTCGACCACCGTTGTCTCGGTGCAAGCAACCAACAGTTTTGGCGCCGACACCAAGACCTTCACCATCAACGTGGGCGACGCCCCCACCGTCACCGCGCCAAGCACCCTCGATCTCATTGCGGGCACGGCGCTCGACGAGACCCTCCCCGTGACGGGCGTGCCCACCACGTTCACCGCGACGGACCTGCCCGCGGGCGTCTCCGCGCAGTTCTCCGGCGGCGTGGCCAAGCTGGTGGGAACCCCAACCCGCCCCGCGAGCCCGGCCGCAGCGTCGGGCACCGCAACTGTCACCGTCACCAACGACTTTGGCTCGCAATCCAAGCAGGTCGCTTGGACCGTCAAGTCAGCGCCTCAGTTCAGTGGGCCCACAAGCCTGGTGGCGCCGCTTGGGGCGGCCATCACGCCGGTAGTCATTGCGGTGGACTCGTACCCCACCTCTACGATCACGATTCACGACCTGGGTGGTGACGACGGCCTGTTGCCCCAGGGACTCAGCATCGACACGAGCACCCCTAACGAGGTCCGCATCACCGGCACGCCCACGGCCGTGGGCTCCCAGGCGATCCGCATCGATGCGTTCAACGGCGTGACGGGCATCACGTACAGCCACTCGATCGCGATCACCGTCACTGCGGCACCGGTCTTCGCCAACACGGCGCCCGAGTTCTTGATACTTCAGGGAACAACCGAGGTGTTCGACGTGAGCCCGGAGGGGTACCCCAAGCCCACGCTCACCCTGCAGTCCGCGCTGCCACCGTGGCTGACCTTCGATGCCTCGACCGGTGAGTTCACAGCCTCTCCAGCAGCATCGGTGAGCGGTGACTGGGGACCGTTCCGTGTGCAGGCGACCAACCTGGGCGGCACCGCCACCATCAACGTGCGATTCAAGGTCACCACGCCTCCCAACCTGACGCTGCACACCACATCGATGGCCGTGCTGCAGGGTGTGTACTTCAGTCAGAGCTACGGCGATGCGAGCGGCATCCCACATCCCCAGGTGACGGTGGAGGGGCTCCCCGCGGGCCTGACTGCCTTTAGCGGGCCGTTCGGTCTGGAAATTGAAGGGCAGACGACGGCACCGACTGGCGAGTACACCGTGGAGGTCACAGCTGACAACGGCATTGGCGAACCTGTGACGCGTACCCTCACCCTCACCGTGCAGGCTCCGGCGACGCTCGCGGTGCCGACTACGGCGATCTTGCTCGTTGGCCAAACCGGTGCGGTCACACCCACCATTGGTGGCTACCCGCTTCCCACGGTGTCCGCCACTGGATTGCCGGCGGGCCTTGCTATTGACCCTGCTACAGGGATCATTTCCGGCGTGCCGACAGCCACTGGCATCTACTCGGTGACGCTCTCGGCGAACGGTGGAGCCGGCCCAGCGCCCGCGCCGGTGGTGGTGGAGATCACCGTCGCGTCCCTACCGGTCTTTGGCCCCGCACCGAGCGACCTGACCCTGCGTCTTGGAGAGCTTGTGGGGTCGCCCGCGTTCGGCGTGGGCGGCTTCCCAGCGCCCACCGCGAGTGCCACCGGCCTCCCGGCTGGCCTGTCCATCGCCGAGGCGAGTGGCGCCGTGTCGCTGGAGGGCACGCCCACGGAGACGGGCGTCTTCGCGGTCACCGTGACCGTGACCAACGCCGCAGGCTCCGCCCAGCACACATGGAACATCACCGTCGAGGACCCCGCCCAGGTGTCCGTGGCACCCACCGCGACCGTCGACCTGGGGGAGCCGATCACCGCCATCCCGGTGACCACCGGCGGCTACCCCGCGCCCACCGTCACGGCGAGCGGCCTCCCAGACGGCCTCGAGCTGGTGAGCGACATCGCCGGCACCCGCATCGTCGGCACCCCCACGGAAGACGGCGAATACGCCGTGCTGCTCACCGCCACGAACGGCGTGGGCACGGCCGCGACGGCGCCCACCACCATCCAGGTGCGCTCCGAGCCCAGTTTGGGCGCGGACATCGACGCTGGCTTCCCCGCGGGCGAGACCACCACGCTGGCGCTCCCGATCACGGGCTACCCGGCGCCGGTGCTCACCACGTCCGCGCTGCCGGCGTGGCTCACCTTTGACGCCATTACCGGTGTGTTCTCGGCGAACCCCGCAGTGGGAGACAGCGGGCCTGGCGGCACAGTGACGGTCACTGCGACCTCTGTCGCCGGCGTCACCCAGATCGACGTTACGCTGGAGGTGACCTCCCCGCCTGCCGTGGCAGCGTCGGGCGGCACGGTGACCGTGCTCGCAGGCGAGATGGTCAACGAGAGCCTCACCGCGGTGACCGGTTACCCGGAGCCCACCGTGACGGCCACGGGCGTGCCCAGCGGGCTCGCGCTGAGCCTGGTGGAAGGCGTGCTCACGCTCACAGGCTCCACCAGCGACTCAGGGACCCACGCGATCACCGTGACGCTCGCGAACGGCTCGGGCCCCGACCTCGACGTCCCGTGGACGGTGGTCGTGAACGAGCCCGCAGCGTTGTCAGTCCCCACCGACGCGACCGGAGTGCTCGGCGACGCGCTCGACATCGAGATCGTCGCTACGGGCTACCCGGCACCCACCGTGACGGTCACAGGCCTTCCAGACGGACTGACCTTCCAGCCCGGTGCTGGCGGCGGCCACGTCGTCGGCTCGCCTACGGTGGCGGGCACCTCGACCATCGAGGTCACCGCGACCAACGGCATCGGGACCGACGCGACGGAGTCCTTCACGCTCACCGTTGACCTTCCCCAGATCGACGTCACCCTGTCTGCGGGAACCGTGACGGCGGGCGACACCGTGGGCATTGAGGCGGACGGCTTCCAGTCCGGGGAGAATGTGCGGATCGAACTGCACTCGACGCCGGTGCTGCTCGCCAACGTGACGGCCGACTCTGCCGGCAGGGTGGACCTCAAGGTTACCGTTCCCGCGAGTACCGCTGCCGGTGCACACGACCTGGTGGTGATTGGCGCCACCGGCGCGACCGGCTCCGCTCAGGTCACCGTGCTTGCCGCAGATGAGCTTTCCGGTACCGGCGCGGAGCTGGCGATCCAGGGTGGGCTCGCGCTCGCGATCCTGGCCGCCGGAGTCGTGATGCTGATTGCCGTGAGGCGCTTTGGCCAGCGGGGTGCGATCTAGCCCCAGGTGACGCGAGGCTCGCGGCCTACGAACCTCCCGTAGGCCGCGAACTCGCGCTCGAACGCGCGAATGTCGGTCGCGCTCAGCGACCCCAGCGTCGTCACCGTGATGTCGACGGTCTTGGTCTTGAGGGTCCGCTTCCAGATCCCCACCACCCGGCCGTCGCGCACGAGCGTTGCTTGGAACACGCCATTGTTGCCGGGCACCACCGCCTTGAGGTGCTCCGGCTCCATCAGCAGTGAGCGGTCCCCGTAGCCCAGCATGTACTCGTCGAAACCGGGCAGCACCAGGTGTCGACGCACAGCCACATCGTTGTCGAGCACGGTAGCCGCCGCGAGCATCGGCCCTGCGCTTGTCTCAACCCACACCAAGTTATGTGCCGCGCCCGCGATGCCCTCGCGGCACTCGCGCAGCGACAGCCCCGTCCACCGCGAGAAGTCCTTCTCGCTCGCCGGGCCGTGCGATTGGAAGAAGCGACGCGCCATGATCGCCAGCCCCTCCTCGCGCGATGGCGTTGCGGGATCCGGCACCCACTCGGACAGCAGGGTGAAGGTGTGGCTCTTTCCCTGGGGCGGTCCTTGGCACAGCACGCCCAACTGGCACGCGTACCACAGCAGGTGATAGCTGACCTGGCCGGCCGTGGAGATGCCTGCGTCCTCGAGAGCAGCGACACATTCGTCGCGCGTGAGCACCTTCCCACCGGCGAGTGCCCCGGCCAACACTTCCGTCGAGCGGTCAACAAGTTCAAGCGTGATGCCCAGGTGGTCGCGCCTCGCGGCCCCGCCCGCGAGCGGTTTCGCGGACATCAGTGACACCATCCACGCCGCATCGCGCGCCGGCACAAAGTGCACAGTCCCGCGCATGGGCCAGGTCCTGAGCACCTCACGTCGCTCCTGCGCGGCCTGCACATCCTCCTCGGTGATCCCGGCGCACCGCACGCCGAACGACCACGACCCACTCGCGAGATCCTGCGCCTGCATCGCGCCAAACCACTCAGCGACCTCCAGCACGGACCTCTGCTCACCCTTAGCCAGCAGAAGTGAGCGCAACCTTGCCCGCCGGACGTCAGCGTCGGACAGATTCTTGGTGCCAGTCGCCATAGCCGTGACACTACGCCCGGCCGCCCACATCGCCTACGGTCGGACCATGAGCGATTGGGCGCATTCGACCGCCGACCGCACCACGCGCGAAGGCGTCGCCCACGAGATCCGCGGCTGGCTGCGCGCTGCCAGCGACTCCGCCATCTATACGCGCCTTGCGACGGAGGCGATGGACGACGAGCCCATGCTCGACCTCATCGCGCGCATCGAGAACGTGCCGCCCATGAACCTCCTATTTGGGGCGGTGCAGCTGCTGCGCGGCGGCCCCCTCCCTGACCTCCCGTACGCGCAGTTCAGGGAGTTCGCGCTCGACAATGCCGAGCGGATCGTGGAGATCGGCTCGACTCGCCGCACCCAGACCAACGAGGTCCGACGCTGCGCCGTCATCCTCCCCTTCGTCGCCCAAGCGGTGGCTGAGTTGGGCGGCGGTCCCGCGCACGCGATCGACATCGGCGCCTCCGCCGGGATCAACCTGTGCCTCGATCGCTTCGCCTATGACTACGGCGACGCTCGCCTTGGGGAGGGGCCGCTCACGCTGACGTGCGAGAACAGGGGCGGCTTCGCCCTGCCCGACGCCGTGCCCACCTTCGCGAGCCGCACCGGCTTGGACTTGGCGCCCGTCGACATTGACGACCCGGACGCGGTCGCGTGGCTCGAGGCGCTGGTGTGGCCCGAGCACACGGAGCGGCTTGAGCGACTGCGCTCCGCGATCGCGATTCGCCGGCAGACTCCGGTGACGATGGTCGCCGGGGACGCCCTCGAAACGCTGCCTCACGTGGTGCGCGACCTGCCATCCGGGCCGGTGCTGCTGTTCCACACCATTGCGCTGTATCAGCTCCCGGAGCGCTTGCGGCTCGAGCTCGACGACATCGTGGCCGCACTCGCCGCCGAGCGACCGCTCGCTCGCGTGTCCTTCGAGCCGAGACCAGGCTCCGCCTTCCCGCTCATCCACATGGGCGCGAGGCCCTACGACGCTCCCGCGCTCGCGAGCGGACACCACCATGGCGCGTGGATCGACCGGCCGTAGCCCCACCTCAGCGCGCGTAGGCTTTTCAGCATGTCCGCAAGCACGTACGTTGCCATCTTCGGCATCGTTCGTGACGTCTCCCTCGCGGGCACGGTGGGTGCGCTGCTCCTGGTAGCCGCCGTCCTTCCCAAGGCCAGCCCCTCCGCCAACCGGGCCGCCACCACAGCCCGCGTCTGCTCCGCACTGTGGGCAGCGTCGGCCCTTGGCTACAGCCTTGCGAGCTATGCCGAAATCCGCGATGCGGCCGTCGATGCCAACCGCTTCCTCGAGGAGTGGTGGACGTACTCGCTGTCGGTGGAGCTGCTGCAGGCGTACCTGTGGGTCATCGCGGCCGCGTTCGCGACCTCGATCATGGCGGCGTTCGTGCGCGGGCCGCTCATCGCGGGCTGGTCGCTCGTGCCCGTCGCGTGGGCCGTGGGGTGGCAGTCGCTGACGGGGCATGCCGCGGGCGCGACCGACCACCACCTCGCCGTTTCGGCCATGTTCCTGCACCTCGTTGGCGCGACCGTGTGGGTGGGTGTCATCGCGGTGGTGGCCCTGCTGCGCCGTCCGCTCGGCACGGGCGCCAAGGATGCGATCACGCGCACGTCCCGCATCGCGATCTGGGGAGCGATCCTCGTGACGGTGTCCGGCGCCGCCAACGCCTGGCTGCGGATGGACAGCCCGGGAGACCTGTTCACCACCACCTATGGAGCGCTGGTCCTCGCCAAGGTGGTGCTCATGGGCGGCGCCATTGCGCTCGCGGTGTGGCACCGCTCGCGCTCCCTGCCTCGCCTCACGGAGGCCGACGCTGCCGCCAGGTTCTGGCGCGTTCTCTCCTTCGATGTGGTCGCCCTGGTGGTCATCATGGGGATCGCGGCCGTCCTGTCGACGCTCGCCCCGCCCAAGGTGGCGCTGCCTGTCACCGACCCCAGCCCCGCCTACTTCCTCACCGGCTACGAACTGCCGCCCGCGCCGACCTTCTGGAACTGGATCGGCCTATGGCGACTTGAGATCATCTCGGCCTTCGTCTTCCTTGCAGCGCTCGTGGTGTACCTGCGCTGGTACCGCCGCCTGCGCCGCCGCGGCGATGAGTGGCCCGTGCTGCGGCCCGTCCTGTTCACCATCGGCATGCTGCTGTTCATCTGGATCAGCCAAGGCGGCCCCGCCGTCTACGGCATGGTGGTCTTCAGCGGCCACATGGTGGAGCACATGCTCCTCGTCACGGTCGCGCCGATCTTCGTGGCGCTCGCCGCTCCCATCACCCTTGCCCTGCGAGCGCTGCCCGTCCGCACCGACGGCTCGCGCGGCGCTCGCGAATGGCTGCGGGGCTTCGTGGAGTCGCGCTTCATGGCGTTCATCTCGCACCCGGTGGTCGCGGCCTCCGGCTTCGCCGCCGCGCTCATCGTCTTCTACTTCACCCCGGTCTTCGAGTTCACCCTGCGCAACCACGCAGGGCACCTGTGGATGCTGTTCCACTTCGCGATCGTGGGCTACCTGTTCGTCAACGCGCTCATCGGCATCGATCCGGGACCCTCGCGACCGCGCTTCCCCATGCGCATCGTGCTGCTGTTCGCCACCATGGCCGCCCACGCGTTCTTTGGCGTGGTGCTCACCACCTCGGACGTGCTGCTCGCGCCCACCTGGTATGGCCTCATGGGCCGCGACTGGGGGCCCGACGCTATCGCCGACCAGCAGTACGGCGGCGCCATCTCCTGGGGAATGGGCGAGCTGCCGGTCGTCGTGCTTGCGGTGCTGGTGGTCGTCAACTGGCGTCGGAGCGACCTGCGCGACGCCAAGCGACTCGACCGCAAGGCCGATCGGGACGGCGACGCGGACCTCAAGGCCTACAACGAGATGCTCGCCAACGTCGCACAAGCCGACCGCGAGAAGGGTCTCTAGACCCTCTCACCTGGCCCCAGCGTCGGGCCAAAGCAAGCCCAACCATCCACAAATTTCGTCCACAGGCATGTGTACGAAACGGTTTTCCAGTCTGAATTCTGTGCATATCCATGTGAGGAAAAAGTGGATGAAAAAAACCCTTGATTTCGCCTTGCGGGGCCTTCCGGGGGCGAGTAGACCTAAGGACATCGAGAGGGACAAACACCAATCGATGAGGGACCGGATCAGCCGGAACCGCAGGTCGCAAGGCCGGCGGGGAGGGTGCCGAGACCGGGGCTTAGCGGCCCGGGTTGAGGATCCGAACCGAGGTCCGCAAGGGTCTTGGGGAGGGCCGGAATCGGTGGCCTTCGGGCCGTCGAGGACGGTGGTCTGAGGCTCCTGAGCTCTTCGGAGTTTGGGGGCGCTGCCGGAAGTTGGCCGCAAGGCTCACAGAAGGCAGGCCGATCCCTCGGTCGCTGACCTAGGAGAGGCGACCAAAGCCCACACGGGGCTTGCGGGGCCGGGCAACTGGCACCGCGAGCAGCTCGGAACCGCGGGAGACCGCGGGGAAGGGCGAGCCAGGATGTGCTGGTTTACCAGCACGTTTGGTGCCTGGGTGGTTCGGCGCGGGATTGCCGGTGACCGCGGCGCCCTCTGGGGGCTGCGAGTGCTGGTGATCCCACGGGATGCCGGAGCACGTGGCCCGCATGGGCTGCGAGCGGATGGCGGACCGGTGACGCAGAGGTCGTGGGGCTCACGCCCCGCGAGTGAAGCGAACGCCGAGCCGAGCGGGATCGACCGGGGCCCCTCCGGGGGCCACCGGCCAGATCTCACCGGGTCGTTGGCTTACCGCGTGAGCAGTGGTGCGAGAACCGATCGGATGCTTCGGACAACGTCCGTCCAAGTCGAGGCGGCGCCCGCAAGGGCTGCAGCTGAGAACTGTGGGTGACGGCACAGGGACGAACGGCCCGTGGCATCGACCGAGAGGTCACTCCGCAAGGGGTGAAGCCGCATCGTCAATCGCGGCCGTCGCGCCGCCGGGTCATTCCGGCGGTGGCGAAAACTCGAGGTCATGGCAAGGCCCCCCGGACACCTACTTCGGGGGGCCTTCGCCTTGCCAGCGGCAGCATGTGCCGCCAACAGTCAACCTATGGTGCGTAAGCGCGCGCGCCCGTGAGGCGCGCCGCAGGAGGCGCAGTGCGTGCGCCCGCGTCCGCGCCGCAGCGCCCACTCCGCAGCGCCCACCGCCTGCGTCCGCACGACGAATCCTGGACGGATCTGGGTGCGCGTGCGTGGAAGAGGGCGGAATCCGAGACCGAAGGCCGATTTGCCGTGCGGACGCAGGGCGCTCGGGGCAGCGTGCCGCTACTCTCCCAGGACGCTGCCGTCGGGGACGAGCTGCGGTGAGCCCGCGTCGGCGAGGGTCACATCGCCAACGACGCGCACGTCTTCGCCAAAGGTCCAGTCGCCGTGCACCGTGAGCGACGTCGCCTCGCGCAGCGAGGGCGCGCCGAACGGGAAGTGCTCCTCGAATGAGGCCATCGTCTTGTAATGCTTCGAGTCGAGGTCGACGAGGGGCGCCGCGTCCACGGCGAGTCGCAGCGCGCCGTCCTCCTCGAGTTCATACGCATCGGAGCGCAGCAGCAGCAGGTCATTGGTGGTCTTGACCGGCAGGAACCGGTCGCGTCCCACGACGATCGCCGTCGCTCCCTCGAACACCTCGATCGCCGCGCCCATGGCCGTCTCGATCTGGAACACCTCGGGGCTTGTGGGATCCGTGGGATCCACGTTCTTGATGTTGCGGATGAGCGGCAGGCCAAGCACTGCGCCGCGCTCGGTCAGCGCCGCGTAGAGCCTCTCGAGGTCGAACCACAGGTTGTTCGTGTGGAAGAACGGATGCACGAACTCGTCGGTGAAGAAGTGCATCTCCTCGGGCGCGGTCTGCGCGGTGTCGCGCAGGATCAGCCGCCCGTCGGACTTGCGGATGGCGAGATGGCCGCCCTTGCGGTCGGCTGCGGTGCGCGGGCACAGCTCTGCGGCATAGGGGGCGCCCGACGCTGCGAACCAGCCGGCGATGCGCGGGCTTGGCACCGCCCCAAGATTGTCGGAGTTCGAGGCGGACGCGTACTTGAACCCCGCGTCGAGGAGCTGCTCGAGAACCCCGGAGCCGAGCAGGGCCGTGTAGATGTCGCCGTGGCCCGGTGGGCACCACTCGAGGGTGGGATCGGCTGGCCAGGAGACGGGGCTGAGGTCGTCGACGCGAATCTTGGGCTCTGCATTTTGGAGGAAGTCCAGCGGCAGCCCGTCCACCGCGATGTCCGGATGTTCGGCGAGCGCCGCAAGTGAGTCATCGCGAGTGCGGAAGCTGTTCATGAGGATGAGCGGAACGCGAGCGCCAGTGGCAGCCCTCGCTTGACGCACCTGTTCGACGATGAGATCCAGGAAGGATCTGCCGTCGCGCACCTGCAGCAGGGACTTGGCGCGGTCCATGCCCATTGATGTGCCGAGGCCGCCGTTGAGCTTGATGATCGCGGTCTTGGCGAAGGCCTCGCGTGCCTGCTCGTTGCTGACGTCGACGCCCTCAAGGGTGTCCGGGTTCAGCAGCGGCTCGATCGAGTCTTCGCGGATGAGGCCGGTTGCGCCAGCCTCGAGCTCGCCGTAGTAGTGGGCGAAGACGTCGATCGCAGCGTCACTCACCCCGGCCGCACGCATCTTCTCTTGGGCTTGTTCAAGACCGGCGGCACTCATGTGAACGAGCCTAGCAAGTGCCCCAACAGGCCATTCAGGCCGTATTTCGGCCTTTGTGGGGCAAATTGGAAACATTCTTCTCTAGCGTGTCGGCCCTGACAGCGGGAGGATGGTGCCAGGTTGCGACCGGCAACCCCAGCAATACGACGACGGTCGCCATCCGAGCAGTCCGAGCATCCTCAGCGTTCGGAATGCGTGGGCGGGTGGATTGGCGGACGCCGTCCCACAAAGAGAGAAGACAATCATGGACAAGTGGACCATCTTCACTAACTCGAAGACCGTTCGAATCGCCGCCTCGGCGAGCACCGTCGTCGCCGTTGCGACCATCGCCGGCGCCGGCTGGAAGTGGTACTAGGCCGCGGACCGCAACTCACCACCCATCACGTCATTCGATCAATCCATTCAAGCGTCAACATCTTTCAAGGAGTAACCGTCATGGACAAGTGGACCATCTTCAGCAACAGCAAGGTCGTTCGTATCGCCGTCTCCGCCAGCACCGTTGTCGCCGTTGCGACCATCGCCGGCGCCGGCTGGAAGTGGTACTAGGCCGCGGCGTCACGCGGGCCCCGCACCAGCAACTGACCCGATCAATCCATTCAAGCTTTCACAACTTTCAAGGAGTAACCGTCATGGACAAGTGGACCATCTTCAGCAACAGCAAGGTCGTTCGTGTCGCCGCTTCTGCCAGCACCGTCATTGCGGTCGCGACGATCGCCGGCGCCGGCTGGAAGTGGTACTAGGCCGCCACTGCGCCTAGTCGCCGCGATTTCGTCACAAAAGGAAGCATTCCCATGGACAAGTGGACTATCTTCAGCAACAGCAAGGTCGTTCGTGTCACTGCTTCCGCCTCAACGCTCGTCGCGGTCGCGGCGATCGCTGGGGCAGGGTGGAAGTGGTACTAGAAGACCAGAAGCACGAGGGTGGCGTCAGGAAGCCTTTCCTGACGCCGCCCGTGCGTCTCAACATCTACGTCGGGATCGTCTGTCTTCTTGGTGCGGCCGCGCTAGTCATCATCCTCGCTGGCACCGACTGGAAGCGTGAGTTCAGCGCCGTTCCGCTGTGGTCAACGGCCTTCCTCGCGGCCGCCGCGATCATCGGTGAGGTGCGGCCCATCGTGCTGCCCCGCCCGGGCGGTGGCGCGCGATCCCTGTCGACCTCGGCGCCCTTCGTGCTCGCGCTCGTCGCCGTCGCCGGCGTCACCGCCGCGGTTGCCGTGCAGATCATCGCGAGCATGACTGATGACGCCCTGCGCAGGCGGGCCCCCAAGAAGTCGCTGTTCAACACATCGCAGTACACGCTCGCGGTGCTCACCGCTGGAGCGATCTACGGCTCGCTCACCGGTCGCGACATCTTCTCCGTGCCTGTGAGCGTCGAGGCAGGCGACGTTGGCCCGCTGCTGCTCGGCGGTCTCGCGATGTTCGTCGTGAACTGGGTGCTCGTCGCAGGCGTGGTCGCGCTGGTGATGAGCCAGACGGTGTTTGCCGTGCTCCGTGACGACGTCCGCAACTTCCTCGTCACCAACCTGGTCCTGCTCAGCATCGGCGGCATCGCTTCGCTCATCGCGATCGACGGTCCTATCGCGCTCGCGCTGCTGGCGGCGCCCGTGGTCGCCGCTCACCTGTTCGCCGCCCAAGCCGCGCGCCACGCCTATGAGGCCACTCACGACACCCTCACGGGGCTGGGCAACCGCAGCGCCCTCAATCACGAGTTGGAGAAGGGATTGGCCGACGCTGCCCGCGCCAAGACCTCCGGCCCCGCCTTGGTCCTCATTGACCTTGATCACTTCAAGGACTTCAACGACACGCTCGGCCACCCGTTCGGCGATCAGATCCTGCGCAAGGTCGCCTCGCAACTGGTTGAGGCCGCTCCCGAGGGGGCGTCGGCACACCGCCTTGGCGGCGACGAGTTCGCGGTGGTGCTCCATGGCAACGAGGAGCAGGCCGAGGAGGGCGCCCGCAAGCTGCTCGCCTCGCTCGACGACCCCATGCATGTCGAGGGTCTTGAGCTGCTGGTCCGAGCGAGCGCGGGCATCGCAGTGGCTCCGGCGCACGGCACCGATGAAGAGACGCTCATGAAGAACGTCGACATCGCGCTCTATCACGCGAAGCTCGAGCGCGACCGCATCAGCATGTACTCGCCGGACTTCGACATCAACACCCTCGAGCGCCTGCAGACGCTCGCAGACCTGCGCACCGCGATCGACCAGGGCCAGCTGTGCGTGTCCTACCAGCCGCAAGTGGACCTCAACGATGGCTCCATCGTGGGCGTGGAGGCGCTCGTGCGGTGGGAGCATTCCCGCCGGGGACAGGTGCGCGCCGACGAGTTCATCGCGCTTGCAGAGAGCTCTGGCCTGGTCGCGCCGCTCACCTCCTTCGTGCTCGACACGGCCCTCGCGGACATCGCGCGCTGGCGCAAACAGGGCTACGACTTCCGCATGGCGGTCAACCTCTCCGCCCGCCTGCTCAGCGACCTTGCCCTGCCGTCTCAGGTGGCGTCCGCGCTCAAGTCGCATAAGGTTCCGGCGAGTTCGCTGGTGCTTGAGGTCACGGAGACCGGCATCCTCGCCGACGCTGTGCGGGCCGACGCTGTGGTCCACGGCCTGCGCGGGCTTGGGGTGGCCATCGCGATCGACGATTACGGCACCGGCAACGCGTCGCTCAACTATCTGAAGAAGCTCGAGATCGACGAGCTCAAGATCGACAAGTCGTTCGTCGGCAGCATCGGCACCGATGAGAACGACCTGATCATCGTCCGCTCGACAATCTCGCTCGCGAGGGCGCTCGGCCTGCGTGTTGTCGCGGAGGGCATCGAGGATCAGGAGACCACGGACGCGCTGCGCGAACTGGGCTGCCCCATTGGCCAGGGCTACCACCTTGGCCGGCCCGTCTCCGCCAAGGAGATCGATGAGCTGCTGTCCGCGACCAAGTCGGCCGCAGCGTCGGGCCTTTGAGGTAGCCGCGTGCTTGTTCTGGTGCTGTGCGCGGTCGCGTTCGTCTCGCCGTTCCTTGTGTGGCGCTGGCCGTCGGGGGTGCTGCTGCACAACTGGAGGCTGCCGCTGCTGATCTGGGCGGCACTCATCGTGCAGACCGTGGCGCTGGTGGCGAAGATCCCGTCGGGACTCGCGGCGACGCTGCACATCGCGACGTACGTGGCGGCGATCGCTTTCCTGTGGTTCAACCGCACCTTCGCCGGCGTGCTGGTGGTGGGAGCGGGCGCCGCGCTCAACGGCGTGGTGATTGCGCTCAACGGTGGGACGCTGCCTGCCTCGGTCGCCGCCGTGGAACGGGCTGGCCTCACGCGCGACGGCGGCTTCGCGAACTCTGCGGTCCTCGACGACCCCATCCTGCTGCCCTTGGGCGACGTCTTCGCGTGGCCCTCCCCTATGCCGCTCGCGAACACGTTCTCCATTGGCGACGTGCTGATCGTTGTGGGGGTGTGGATCGCGGTGTGGCTAGGAGGAACGGCCCGGATAGGCAGCGCTCCCACAAGAGACAATGGCGAGGGAGCCGAGGACTCCTGAACGGAGCACAATGACCGACATCTGGCCTGATGGCACTCGCGCCATCATCGAAGGGCCCCAAGGCGAACGCACCATCACCGCGGAGGATCTGCGCACGCTGCGCAGGGATCTTGAGCGCTTTGAGCTGGAGTACCAGTTCGCGCTGCGAGAGATGGAGACCAAGATCTCAATCCTCCAGGACGAGTTCACGCACGTTCACGACTACAACCCCATCGAGCACGTCTCGAGCCGTGTGAAGACCTTCGATTCGATTGTCGCGAAGGCACAGCGCAAGGGAGTGGCGCTGGACCTCGAGTCGCTGCGCGAGGAGATCCTCGACATCGCGGGCCTGCGCCTCACGTGCAGCTTCACTCGCGACGTCTACCGGCTGTACACGCTGCTCACGGATCAGCCGGACGTCACCGTGGTCGAGACCAAGGACTACATCCGCTCACCCAAACCCAACGGCTACCGCAGCCTGCACGCGATCATCACCACGCCAGTGCACCTGTCGAGCGGACCCATTGAGGTGCCAGTCGAGATCCAGTTCCGCACGATCGCCATGGACTTCTGGGCGAGCCTCGAGCACAAGATTCACTACAAGTACCAGGGCGAAGCCCCGCAGGAGATCCTCGACGAACTGTGTGAGGCGGCGACCACTGCGGCGGCGCTCGATGTGCAGATGGAGAAGCTGCACAACAAGGTGCACGGCGAATAGTCAGGTCAAACGTGGAGCGGGTGACGGGAATCGAACCCGCGCTATCAGCTTGGGAAGCTGAGGTTCTGCCATTGAACTACACCCGCGGTGTGCGCTCCATATTAGCCAGTCGCGGCGCTGACCCGGCGCCGCGGCCGCCCCTAGAGCGGACGCCCGGTAAGCGAGAACGACGCGCTGACGTGCTGTCCCGGCTGCACCAGGATCAGGTTGTGCGACGCAATTCCGCGCTCTGCGAGGTTGAAGGGGTCGTTCGCGTTGCTCACTGGCTCCACCGCGAAGAACGGCTCGCCCTCGGGAATGTAGACGACCGCGTGCGACAGCAGGTCGTCGGCGTCGATGTCGAGGGCGAGGGTGTCCGGCCAGGTGATCGTCGCGAGCGTGGGTGAGGTGCGGCCGGTGTAGCAGTCGTCGACGAAGGCCCCGCCGATGACGCGAGAGGCCCGGAAGTCAGCGTCGGGCCGGATGGGGCCCGCCTCGCCGAACGGGATGCACACCTCGGCCTCGTATGCCTGCTCGCAGTTGAGCTGCAGCTCGGCGGTGCGGGAACCGGCCACCGAGCGCTCGAAGTAGGGGTGGTGGCCAAAGCCGGCGGGGAACGTCTCGTGGTCCGAGTTGGTGATGCCGTACGTCCAGATGAACTTGTCGCCCTCGAGGCGGTAGGTGAAGCGAGCGGTGAACGTCCAGGGGAAGTTCACTCCGTAGTAGTCCCGCGACGCGAACTCGAGCACGGCGTGCGTGGGGCTCGACTCGACAACCTGCCACGGGTACTCGGACGCGGTGCCGTGGATGGCCGTCCCGTCAGGGAAGTTCACGCGCAGCTGGTAGGTGCGGCCCGCCCAGCGCAGCTTGCCTTCGGCGATGCGGTTGGACCACGGGACCAGCGGATACGACGCGGTTTCGGGGACGATGCTGAGCGACTCCTTGGGGGTGGGGCGCAGCACGTCGTGCCACGCGCCTCCGACGCGGAAGCGGCCGTACGCAACGGAGCCTCCCGTGGTGGGGAGCAGGCCAACCTGCCAGTGGTCATTCGCGATCTCGAGCACCTGCGTCATGGACACATTCTGTCGCACGCTCGCTGTCCGAGGGGTGCGGCATGTCGGTGACTGTGCTTATGGTGGACAGACGCCAACCACGTCAGGGGATCCCATGACAGAGGAAAAGCCACACGAGTCGATCGACGACTCGACCACCATTCAGCCGGTGCCGGAGGTGCCGCGGCCAACGGGATCGGACGCGCTGCCGCTCGACAACGGCGCGGAGCCCGTCACCAAGCCCACCTCTCGCTGACCTAGAGCGAGGCCAGCGCCTCGTCGATCTGCCCCAGCAGCAGCCTGGTGCCGCCTTCGCGAGCGTGTCCGCCCTCGATGCCGTCAAGGTGGATGCCGTGCTCGGTGAACGTCATGAGCGTGCCGCCCTCGACCGCCTCGAAGGTGATCGCGGTTGCCGAGCCGGAAAGGGGGGCGTCGTTGAGCGTCATGGTGTACGTGTAGACGATGCGCTCACCAGGGACGATGTCCGCGTAGGTCGCGTCGAACGTCGTCGTGACGCCATTGGGGTGCACGCTCGACGCGAGCTCGCGGCCCCCAACGCGGAAGTCCCAGGCCTGAGTCTCGGAGACGATGCCGCGCACGTTGCCGAACCACAGCGCCTTCTTCTCAGGGTCGGCGAACATCTCGAAGACCTTCTGTGGCGAGTGTGCGTAGGTGCGGGCGATGGTGAAGTCGTGATGCGCGATGGTCATGTCAGTTCCCTTCCGGGGCGTGGCTGGCGGGGTGGAGAGCGTCGAGGGCGGCGCCCAGGCGATCGAAGCGCTCATGCCATGCGGCCTCGTGGGCGGCGATCCAGTCACGAGCATCCGCGAGCGCGGCGGGGGACGGCTCCACGATGCGAGTGCGACCCTCCTTGCGCGTGGTGACGAGCCCGGTGTCCTCGAGGTAGTTCACGTGCTGCAACACCGCGCTGAGCGTCATGTGGAGTGGCTCCGCGAGCTCGGAGACGCTCGCCGGCCCGGCGCTGAGGCGCGACAGCATCGCCCGGCGACCGGGATCGGCGAGCGCCGCAAAGGTGCGGTCCAGTTGGCTAGTGCCAGATGAGGTGCCCATGAGGCAATGGTGCGCACAGCGTCGGGCAATAGTCAAGTGAATACTTAAGTATTGGCGCTTGACCCTCCCCCTGCGGGAGACTCCAGTGTGGCTGTCATGCACGAGGAAGAGCTGCTCAGCATCGGCGAGTTCGCGGCGACGACGCGACTGTCGATCAAGGCGCTGCGCCACTACGACGAGCACGGACTGCTCACCCCCGCGCATGTTGATCCGGCCTCTGGCTACCGCTACTACCGGCGCAATCAGCGCAACCGGGCGATCCTCATCGGAGACCTCAGGCGCGTTGATGTGCCGCTTGCCCTCATCGCGCGGATCCTCGATGGCGAAGACGCGCTCGCGACCTTCCAGGAGTGGTGGATCGCGGAAGAGGAGCGCCATGTCGCGAGACGCGGACTGGGTCACTACATCAAGGCGCGATTGCGCAGAGAGGGGCAGCCGCCCATGGACATCAAGACCCGCACTGTGCCCGAGCGCAAGCTCGCAGTCATCTCCAAGGAACTGTTCCAGCCGCAGCTCACCGAGTTCATCATGGGGGCCTTCCACGAGCTGTTCTCGTGGGCGGAGCGCAATCCCGGGCTGCGCGCGCTCGACACCACCCCAGAGGACCCCACGTACGTCATTTTTCACGGTCCCGTCACGCCGGACGCGAGCGCGCTCGTCGAGGTGTGCATCGTGATTGACGGTCCCGCGGAGCCCGAGGGTCGCATCGTGCTCAAGCGAGAGCCCGCCCACGAAGAGGCCTACACGACTCTCACGCGAGAGGGCATGGAGTTCCCTCACATCCTCGCCGCGTATGACGCCGTAGCCATGTGGGTCATCGAGAACGGCTCGATGATCGAGTCGCTTCCGTCGCGCGAGGTGTACTTCGCGGATGTCCTCAAGCAGCCCATGGACGCGCCGGTAGTCGATGTGGCCTATCCGTTCGAGCGCAAGTCCGCGTAGCGTCGGGCCCTGTGGCGTGCTTCCGCGCACCCTGCTGGTGGATTCTGCCCGGTGTTGGCGCCCCGCTCCTTGAGATGGTGGATGCTGCCGACTTGTGCGCCCTTAACCGTGCAGAATCCACCATCTTGAGCGGGAAGGCGGGGGAACCGGGCAGGATCCACCATCTCGAGCGGGAGGGCGTGGGACCGGATCCACCATCTTGGACGGCGAGGGGTGGGGTGATTGACCGCGCATAAGGGTGCCGGTATGCGGGTAGTTCCCTGGCAACCGGCCGACGCTCCGCTCGGGGCACGCCTTACAGGGCGCCAACGGCCGTGCTTGAGTGAAGGGAAACCCTCATGGCACTCGGATCTGGCATCTTCCTGCTGGTGATCGGCGCGATCATGGCGTTCGCGGTCAGGGACAGCATCGACGCGGTCGACCTCACGATGGTCGGCTACATCTGCATGGTTGCGGGCTTCATCGCGATCATCGTCTCTTTCGCGTACAACGCGCAGAACCGCAAGACCACACACGTCGTCGACCAGCACGTCGACGAGCACCGCATCGAGCCCACGGCTTGATTCCCCGCTAGCTGCGCGCGTCCTCGATCTGCTGCTCAGACACCCTCAGCTTGGCAGCTTCTCGTTGGGCGCGCGCAGCTTCGCTCGTGGTCCTTCCGTAGGCCACACTCACAAATGGCCGATGCAGCGCATAGCTGAGTTCGAGGTTCCAGTACTTCTTGGACCAGGCAGCGGCGGCCACCGCGATCGCGAGGCTCGCAAGACCGCCCACCGCGATCGCCCAGCGCGGACCCCACGCCTCGCCGATCCACCCCACGACGGGTGAACCCACGGGCGTGGCACCCATCAGCACCATCATGTACAGCGACATGGCGCGCCCTCGCATGCTGGGGGTGGTCGTTGACTGCACCCATGCGTTTGCGGTGGCGAGCAGCGCCAGCGCGAAGAACCCCACGGGGATGCACATGATCGCGTAGAGGCGATAGGTGGGCATGAGGGCCTGGACCACCATCATGAGGCCGAACATGCCGGCCGCTCCCACGATGATCCGCAGCCGTGGCCGGGCGCGACGGGCGACCAGCAGTGCACCGGCAAGCGACCCGATCGCCATGATCGAACCCAACATGCCGTACTCGCCGGCTCCCTTGTCGAACTCGACGCGCGCCATGAGCGCGCTCGTAAGTTGGAAGTTCAGTCCCAGCGCGGAGACGACGGTCATGATCGCCATGATCACGAGGATGTCCGCGCGCCGCCGGACGTACCTCACGCCCTCACGAACCTGGCCCTTCTTCTTTGGTGCCCGCTCGTGCTCGTTCAGCTCGCCGATGCGCATCGCAAGGAGCGCCACAATGGTCGCCGCGAAGGTCAGGCCGTTGATGATGAACACCCAGCCCACGCCGATCCAGGCGATGAGCACGCCTGCCAGGCCGGGACCGATGAGCCGTGCGGCGTTGAAGCTTGCGGAGTTCAGTCCCACCGCATTGGGCAGGTTGGTGGTGGGCACCAGTTCGGTGACAAAGGTCTGTCGCACCGGGTTATCGAACGCAGAGACCACGCCAAGCGCGGTCGCGAACAGGTACACGTGCCACAACGTGGCCGTGCCGCTCAGCACCAGCACGCCAAGGCCAACGCCCAGCAGGCCAGCGACCACCTGGGTGATGAGCAGGAGCTTTCGGGAGTTAAAGCGATCCGCGACAACGCCCGCGTAGGGCGCCAGCAGCAGGAACGGCGCAAACTGCAGTGCCGTCACGATTCCCACTTGCACACCAGAGTTGTGAGTGAGGACCGTCAGCACCAGCCAGTCCTGGGCGATGCGCTGCATCCACGTTCCCACGTTCGACACAATCGCGCCGGCGAACCACAGGCGATAGTTGAAGAAGCGGAAGGAAGCGAAGGTCTGCATGCGTTAGGTGCAACCGTACGCCTGCCCGGTTTGTTCCGCTTAGGCCATAGTGACCAGAACTTTGCCGCGAGCGTGGTGGGTAGCGACCCGTGCCAGCGCCTCGGGCGCGTGGTCCAGGGTGAACATGGTGTCGATCAGCGGTGTGATGCGACCGGCCGCGAGGTGCGCGCCCAGCTCCTCAAGTTCCGCTCGAGTCACGTTCGCCATGAACGTCCGCACCCGCTGAGGTGCCAACAGCCGATGCCACTGGGCTTTGGCCACGCGCATGAGAGCACCGCCATCTGGCCCCTTGACGCCGGAGTTGGGGAGGATGGTCCCTCCGCGCCGCACCACTCGGCGCCAATCACGAATGCTGATCGCGCCGGCGTTGTCAAAGACCACGTCATACGGCTGGTCCGTGGCGAGCACGTCCTGCGTCTCGTAGTCGAGCACTGTGTCGATGCCCAGCGCGCGCACGCGCTCCACGTTGCGACCGGAGCACACCGCTATCACCTGCGCGCCTTCGAGCGCGGCAAGCTGGGCAGCGAACTGACCCACGCCCCCCGCGGCGCCGGTGACCACCACGCGTTGACCAGCGCTCACCTGAGCCAGCCGAAGGCCGCGCAGCGCCGTGATCCCCGCCACCGGCAGGGTCGCCGCATGTTCGGCGCTCACGCCATCAGGCACCCGCGCCAGTGTGTCCGCTGACGCCACCGCGTGCTCTGCAAAGGTCCCAAAGCCCTGCCCAAAGACTCTGTCTCCAATGGCCCACTGAGTCACGTCCGGACCCAGCGAGACCACCGTGCCGGCAACATCAAGTCCCAGCGCGTTGACCTTGGGCCGCATGAGACCCCGGCCGGTGCGGATGGGTCGCGGCACTCCGCGCATCGAGAACACGTCGGCGGCATTGACCGACGCTGCTGCGACCTGGATAAGCACCTCGCCCTTGCCGGGGGTTGGGGTGTGGGTGGTGCCAACGAGCAGTTCGCTTGCTTCGCCGTACTGGGTGTGGAGCAAGGAGCGCATCAGACACCTGCCGTCGCGGGGGCGAGGGGGGTTGCCTGCTGAGCCCGGGCATCGGGCCTGATCCCCTTGATAAGCAGGTAGCCGATCATCCAGAACTCGCCAACGGTGGCCAGCAGGCTGAGGGACTCGGCTACCGCGGCCGGAGCGCTTGTGGCCGCGAGCCCCACAAACGCGGACAGCACGTAGCCCGCGCCACCCACGATGAGCAGCCAGCCCAGCACTCGCGGCATGGCGCCGGAGGTGAGGACTGCCCAGCCCATGGGGACAAGCCACAGCCCAAAGAACAGGGAGCCTACGGCCCAGGAGTTGGTGCTGAGAGTGGCAAGCAGGGCAACCGTCGCGACCGCGTCACCGCCGGGGGCGAGTGCGGAGTCGCCGGCGACATTGACGGCCGTCGCCATGAAGGTCGCGCTTGCCATGATCGCCGCCGAGTTCATGAGGCCGAACGCCATAACGGCGACGGCAGCCACGCGATTGCGCGAGGCGAACAGTTTGAAGAACCACACTGCGGCGAGTGCCTGGGCGGCGACGAGCGCCAGTTCCAGGCCCACGCTGAGTCCGGCGAGGCCGCTGCTGGTGGTCAGATTGGTGAGTGTCTGGGCAGGGTCGCCCTCGATGTACAGCTGGGGTCGCAGCACGAGGAAGCCCAGCATCCCCACGATTCCTAGCGCCAGATACCAGGCCCCCGTTGTGCGGGCCGTTCTGATTTCGTTGGTCATTGCATTCTCCAAGAGGGTGTGAAAGGCAGAGGTCCTGTGCCAGTGGCACGGTCCTTGGAAGGTGGTGGGTGGGCGCTAAGCGCGCGTCAGGTCAGTCGGCATCGTCCCCCTTGTAGCTGAACACGTCGTCGAGCGGAGCCTCGAGCACCGCCGCGATCTGGAAGGCCATCTCGAGCGAGGGGGAGTACTTCCCCTGCTCGATGGCGATGATCGTCTGGCGCGTGACGCCAAGCCGGCTCGCAAGGTCGGCCTGAGTGAGGTCCTTTTCCGTCCGCAGGTCGCGGATGCGGTTCGAGACGCGAGTGGGCTTTGGTCCTCCCATCACAGTCCCCTGCGATAGGCGCGGATCTTGGTGCCGGCTTCGGCAAGTGCGCCCACGGAGCACACCAGGAAGATGTAGTTGCCGATCCAGAAGCCGCTCGCATCGAACATCGCGAGGATCAGTGCGCCGGCGGTGGCGATGCTCAGCGCGCTGAGCAGGCTCCGGTCGCCCAGCTGCTTGATGGCGCGGTCGCGCTCGTCGGAAGCAAAGTCGGGCTCTTGGAAGCGCCCGCGCACGGCGGACCATACGGCCGCGCCGATCGACGCGAGGATCGTCACCACGATCACCAGCGCCATGCTTGCAGCGATGGCGATGCCCATGGGCAGGATCCAAAAGATGTCCTCCGGCGCGTGGTTGGCGAGCTGGATGGCGAGCCACACGAAGTACGCCCCGGAGGTCACGAGCACGGTGCTGCCGTAGACCCAGGCGACCTTCTCGTCGCCGGCCATGGGGACGCGGGTGTCGTCGGCGGTCATGACGGCATCCCTTCGCGGTAGGCGGCCATGGTCACCCCGGCGCTCGCGAGCGAGCCGAGGAATGAGCCGGTGAACAGGACGGTCACGGTCCAGAAGGTGGGCGCGTCGAGCGCAAGCATGAGGAGGGTCGCGAGCACGGCCACACCGGTGAGCCCGGCGCCGGCCGTCTCCGCGTACCGCGCGATCTCGCGGTCGCGAGCGTCGGTGTGCTGTTCGCGGCGCACGCGCAGCCATAGGGCCAGGTAGACCAGTCCATACAGACCGCCGCCGATGATCAGCGTCCACAGCAGCGGCCCGTGCCACGCGACTTCCACAAGGGGCAGGCCATCGGTGAGCGCGCGGAAGATGATCAGCGCCCAATAGGTCACGAACGTGGCGAGGCTGATCACCAGGCCAACGGCCGTGTAACGCTCCGTGAAGGTCATAGTCGCTCCAATGTCAAAAATTGTTGACATTGGGAGGGTAGGCCCGGTTGTCGGGTCGTGTCAAGAATTCTTTACATGCCCGACGCTGGGGCAAGCCAGGAGCGCCCCTCGCCACCGCGTCGGGCGGCTTGGATATGGTGGCGCCATGGCCTACGACCCGGAACTCGTCGTGCGCGTGCACGCGCTGCTTGCGAGCGAGCCGACCCTTGAGGACAAGGCAATGTTCGGCGGCATCGCATTCATGGTCGAGGGGAAGCTCACGGTCGCGGTGATGAACCGCGGCTGGCTGCTCGCGCGAGTGGGCAGGGATGCGGCGCCGAGGCTCGTCGGCACGGGCGTGGAGCAGATGGAGATGGGTGGACGGCCAATGACGGGCTGGCTGCGAGTGGCACCAGAGGTGATCGACGACGACGAGGGCCTCGCGCAGTGGGTGCGGCGCTGCCGCGACTTCGTGAGGACGCTCGCCTGACCGCTACGCGATCCCGTAGATCGCGAAAAGCGCGACGGCGATGATCGCCGTGAACACCACCGCAAGCACGCGAGCACGTGTCGTGGGCACCCGTCGCGCAACGAGCCAAGCGA
>CALALQ010000474.1 GCA_937925595.1 uncultured Demequina sp.
TTGAACCGGTGGCCTCTCGATTTTCAGTCGAGCGCTCTGCCAACTGAGCTACGGTGCCGAGATCCCAGGGGGCACGCCTCTCGCGGTCCCCCTGGGACATGTCTCAGACAGCCCGCAGGAGCGCTTCCTGCGGGACGTTGCGGTCCAGGAGCAGGAACGTCCGCTCCGGGCGGGTGCGCGCACGGTGGATGGTGTGCAGCGCGCGACCGAACACGGCGGTCGCGTTGACCAGGACGACCCGGTCCACGTCGGCGGCGAGGAGCTGCTTCACGAGCTCGTCGACGGCGGCCGTGTTGTGCCGGGTGACAGCGCCGGCGTCGATGACGACGTCCGTGCCGGTGATGCCTGCGGTCAGTCGGCGCGCTGTGGAGCGGCTGACAAAGTCCCGCGACAGGGTGATGACGGTGCCCATGATTCACTCCCTTCCGTGAGTGGTTGCGATGATGACGAGGGCCGGGCAGACCCTCTTCGTTGCGGAGGCCGGATTCGAACCGACGCACTCTGGGATATGAGCCCAGCGGGCTACCAAGCTGCCCCACTCCGCGCCAGCTCGCGTTCGCGAGCAAGTGACCCCAACGGGATTCGAACCCGTGTCTCTGCCGTGAAAGGGCAGCGTCCTTGGCCGCTAAACGATGGGGCCGTGATGTCGCCGTTGTGGCGAGGTGGTGACCAGGACGGGAGTTGAACCCGCGTGTTCCCACTGTGAGAGAGTGGTCGCCCATTACCGACAGAGCAACCTGGCCGTAGGCAGCGTACGAAGCCCGCTGCCGAGGCTTTCGGGTGAGTGACCGGGGTCGAACCGGCGACATCTGGAGTCACGGTCCAGCGCTCTACCAGCTGAGCTACACCCACCATGTTGCGCAACGAGCCGTTGCACATTGCTCCCGAGGCAGGAATCGAACCTGCGAGCTCGCTCACGCGAACCACCTGATCCAGAGTCAGGCCGGCCCTGCCAACAGACCACCCGGGAATAGCCCATCCGGGCCAGGTCGCGTCGTGGACGCGAAGTAGCGAGAGCGGGTCTTGATCCCGCGACCTCGGAGTTATGAGTTCCGCGCTCTGGCCAACTGAGCTATCTCGCCGTAACGGATTGCGGCTCCGCGTTGCCGTTGTGCCCGCCCCCGGACTTGAACCGGGACGTCCCGTACGGGACACCAGCACCTCAAGCTGGCGCGTCTGCCATTCCGCCAGACGGGCGTGGTCGCCGGAGACTGAGCCTCGACGGCGGCGCGGCCGTAGCCGCGGAAGTCAGTGGCACCGTGCCGACGGGAATCGAACCCGCCAGGTTCGCCGCATGCTCGGGTTTCCCCGTCACCGCAGCAGCCTCCGTATGTACCCAAACCGACCCATACCTTCGGAGCATCCTCGTCCGGCTTAGGGCCAGCCCATACCACCCCACCATGGGACTTCGGCACTGGTGTCACTTCCTCGAAGGGAGCACAGCATGTCTGCTGCTCGTGCCTTCACGTTCATCTATCCGCGGCGCCTGCGTGTGACCACGGTCTGTGCCCCCACCGGGTCTCGACCCCGGACGCTCTTGCGAGCACACCGGTTTGAGCGGTGCGTGTCTGCCGTTCCACCACGGGGGCTTGGCGGAGAGGACAGGGATCGAACCTGCGTGAGACTTTCACCTCGACGGCTTAGCAAGCCGCTGCCTTACCACTCGGCCACCTCTCCATGACGAGCTCGGTGTCGACGGTGTGCCGACACCGAGCTCGAGTGCCCGTGACGCGGGTCGCGATGGGCTTCGCGCTGCATGAGAACCCCGAGGGGCCGATCCCGCCTTCCCCGGCAGCCCATGCTCGACCGTCCGGGTATCCCCCAAGCGGCGCGCCGCCGAGGGGTCCCCGCCTTCCAGCGGGGGTGTCTTCGCTCGTCCGAGCGATGATGGTGCACCGGGCAGGGCTCGAACCCGCGGCCAACGGGATGTAAGCCCGCTGCTCTACCAACTGAGCTACCAGTGCGTACGAAGACCGTGTTCGCGGTCTTCGCGTGTTCAGCCGAAGTGCGCCTCGACGTACTCGTCGACCGCCTTCTTGACGATGCTGTGCGCCTCCACGACGGACGCGGTGAGCGGGACGAAGATGTCCACCATGTCGTCCCCGTCCAGGGACAGGTTCATCGAGACGCCTTCCTCGTCGTGTGCCCTGACGTGCTCCACGAAGTCGTCGCGGGTCACGGGCGCGAGCACGCCGAGGATCTTCTCCCGGTACTCGTGGTCGAGGGCGGCTCCGGAGAGACTGATGTGGTCGAGGGGGCCGTGAATGGCGTTCGTCTCGGCGTCGAAGTGGCCGTGCTGGCGGAGCAAGCCGGTCGCCATGTCCATGATGGCTTCGAGGAACTTGTGGGCGTCGGTCATGGTGTTCTCCTGAGTCGCGGGGTGAAGTGGGCGGTGGCGGTGACGCTACCCTCCCCTCCATGCGCGGTCAGGGCCGGAAACGGTGGTCACACGGCACTCGGCGTCCAGCGAGCTGACCGCCTCTGGTGGTCCTGCGAGGTGCTGACCCTCGGGCCTCCTGCGCGTCATGCAGGTGCTCTACCGCTGAGCTACAGGACCAGGTGCGCTTCCCACTTGGCGTAGGTCGCGCTTCCCCGGCGCGGTGATCGAGGCCGGTCGGGGCGTTCCCGCCGTGAGGCGGCGGACCGTGAGAGGACGGCGGGTGCAGCCGAGCTGCGTTCCCCCGACCGTCGTGACGGCCCGTTCGCGTCCGCCGGCATCTGGGATACCAGCTCGCGCTCTGTCCGGATGGCGAGGCTCGAACTCGCGAAACCTCCCGCTCCCAAAGCGGGCGCTCTCCCAACTGAGCTACATCCGGGCAGCGGCCTGGCGGCCGCGCGTGGAGCCAGTCGGGATCGAACCGACGGCCTTCGCTTTGCAAGAGCGACGCTCTACCAACT
>CALALQ010000475.1 GCA_937925595.1 uncultured Demequina sp.
CGTGGCTTCGCCTTCACCTTGGGTCTGACGACCCTCATCGACCTGCTTGTCGTGATCGCGTTCACTCACCCGATCCTGGTGCTGCTTGCCAAGACCAAGTTCTTTGGCGAGGGCCACAAGTGGTCCGGCCTCGACCCGCGCCAGTTGGGCAGGGAGGCGATCTACAAGGGGCGTGGCCGCGCTGTCGGCGACAAGGCGGCCACCACCAAGCGTGAACCGTCAGAGATGACCCTTGCCGAGCGCAAGGCCGCCGCGGCGAAGGGAGAGGGCAAGTGAAGATGAGTCTTGCCGAGTGGGGCAACAAGCTCCACACAGGAGAGCGCACGTACCCCATCGTCCAGAAGCGTCGCATGTGGATCGCCATCTCCGTCGTCCTCATTGCGCTGTGCGTCCTCGTCCTGCTCGTGCGCGGGCTGAACTTCGGCGTCGACTTCACCGGTGGAACGGTCTTCCAGGTCTCCAAGACCTCGAACCCGGACCCCGCGATCGCGACGCAGGTCATCGACGAGCTCGCCCCCGACCACGAGGCCGAGCCGCGCGTCATCGGTCAGGACGGCGTATGGGTTGAGATCGGCGTCGTCGAACTCGAGACAGCGAATGCGATCGAGGAGGCGCTTGCCGAGGCGTTCGGCGTCTCGACCGACAACATCAGCTCCTCGCAGATCGGCCCTACGTTCGGTTCAGAGGTCGGCAAGAAGGCGATCCAGTCGCTGATCGTCTTCCTCCTGCTCGTGTCGATCGTCATGACGCTGTACTTCCGCGCGTGGCGCATGGCGCTGGCGAGCATCATCGCCCTGCTGCACGACCTGGTCTTCACGGTGGGCATCTACGCCCTCGTTGGCTTCGAGGTGACCCCAGCATCGGTCATCGGCTTCCTGACGATCCTCGGCTACTCGCTGTATGACACAGTCGTGGTCTTCGACAAGGTCCGCGAGAACACCGCGAACCTCACGTCGCAGCACCGCTTCACCTACCTGGAGCTCGCGAACCTCGCGCTCAACCAGACGCTCGTGCGCTCGATCAACACGACCGTCGTGGCGCTCCTTCCCGTGGGCGCGATCCTGTTCGTCGGCACCATGCTGCTAGGGGCTGGCACTCTCGAGGATCTGGCTCTGGCGCTGTTCGTGGGTATGGCCGTTGGCGCCTACTCGTCGCTGTTCCTTGCCACACCGCTTGAGGTCACCTTCCGTGGCCGCGAGGAGCGCATCGTCACGCATACCAACGAGGTGCTCGAGATGCGCGCGTCCGGCAAGTCCGACGTCGTGGTCGACGATGCGGGCCACGTCAGGGTGGGAGCACTCCAGCCCGGAACGCACCTTGGCACCGCCGCGCAGCCCAAGCGCAAGCGACGCAAGTAGACTTGAGGTTCTGCCAGGCGTGAGGAGGCTGCGATGACTGACATTCGCCCCTCAAGCCCGCCTGGACGCAGTTTCCTGCGGCGCCCCGTGCGCGAGCAGACCGCGATCGACGGTGTGCTCGCCACGTTCCGCAAGATGTACCCCAAGGCGAAGACGTCGCTCATCGAGCGCGCCTACACCGTCGCGGATGAGGCTCACGCGGGTCAGCTGCGCAAGAGCGGCGAGCCGTACATCACCCACCCCATCGCGGTGGCGCAGATCATCGCAGACCTCGGCCTGCCCGAGTCCGTCATCGCGGCTGCGCTGCTTCACGATGTGGTCGAGGACACCGAGTATCCGCTTGAGCGCATTCAGGCGCAGTTCGGTGATGAGGTCGCGATGATCGTCGACGGCGTCACCAAGCTCGACAAGGTCAAGTACGGCGACGCGGCCCAGGCTGAGACCGTCCGCAAGATGGTTGTGGCGATGGCCAAGGACATCCGTGTGCTGCTCCTCAAGCTGTGCGACCGCCTGCACAACGCGCGCACATGGGAGTTCGTGAGTCCGGACAGCGCCCGCAGGAAGGCTCAAGAGACTCTTGAGATCTACGCGCCGCTTGCGCACCGCATGGGTCTCAATGCGATCAAGTGGGAGCTTGAAGACCTGAGCTTCAAGACGCTGTATCCCAAGATCTACCAAGAAATCGTCGAGGTGGTCACCGAACGCGCACCAGAGCGCGAGAAGTACCTCGCGCAGGTGCGCGCGGAGATCGACAAGGATCTCAAGGCCATGAAGATCAAGGCCGAGATCACGGGTCGACCCAAGCACTACTACTCGGTCTATCAGAAGATGATCGTGCGCGGCCGCGACCTCAACGACATCTACGACCTCGTGGGCATTCGCATCCTCGTCGAGTCCGTTCGCGACTGCTACGCCGTCCTTGGCGCCATGCACGCGCGCTACCAGCCGGTTCCCGGCCGGTTCAAGGACTACATCGCGATGCCCAAGTTCAACCTGTACCAGTCGCTGCACACCACGGTGATCGGGCCCACGGGAAAACCAGTGGAGCTGCAGATCCGCACGTGGGACATGCACCGCCGTGCCGAATACGGCCTCGCGGCGCACTGGCGCTACAAGGAGAATGCTCGCGGCGTCTCCGTAGCGGAGAACCCCAGCGACATGGGCTGGCTGCGTCAGATCGCCGACTGGCAGCAGGAGACCGCTGACCCCAGCGAGTTCCTTGACTCGCTGCGCGGCGAGATCTCCCGCGCCGAGGTCTACGTGTTCACCCCGGCCGGCAAGCTCCTCGCCCTGCCGCAGGGCGCCACTCCCGTGGACTTTGCCTACGCGGTGCACACCGAGGTGGGCCACAAGACCATCGGCGCCAAGGTCAACGGTCGGCTCGTTCCGCTCGACTCGAAGCTCGACAACGGCGACACCGTCGAGGTGCTCACGAGCTCCGACGAGAATGCGCACCCCAAGCGTGACTGGCTTGAGTTCGTGCAGTCCACGAGGGCGCGCAACAAGATTCGCCAGTGGTTCACGCGAGAGCGGCGCGAGGAGTCCATCGAGACCGGTCGCGACATGCTTGCTCGCGCGATTCGCCGCCAGCACCTGCCGCTTCAGCGCCTCATGTCCAAGTCGACGCTCCTCGCGTTGGCCAAGGAGATGCACTACGACGACGTCGACGCGCTCTACGCCGCGATCGGCGAGCACAAGGAGCAGGCTTCAGACGTCGTCGCTCGGATGACCGAGGCAGTGGGCGGCGAGGAGGGTGCCGACGAGGACGTCACCGAGATCACTCGACCGGGCACCCCGCAGCGGTCGCGCAGAGGCGACCCGGGTGTCTCCGTCCACGGCCTCACCGACGTCGTGGTGAAGCTCGCGCGCTGCTGCACCCCAGTTCCCGGCGACCCCATCCAGGGCTTCGTGACGCGCGGTTCCGGCGTGAGCGTCCACCGCACAGACTGCGAGAACCTCGCGCTGCTCAGGGAAGGCCAGAGCGAGCGCCTCATCGACGTTCAGTGGACGGGCCAGGCTGAGACCGCCTACCTGGTCCAGATCGAGGTCGAGGCACTCGACCGCAACCGCCTGCTCAGCGACGTCACCAAGGTGCTCTCGGACTACCACGTCAACATCCTCAGCGCCCAGGTGGCGACCACTCGCGACCGCGTCGCGCGCTCGAGCTTCTCGTTCGAGATGGCAGATCCTTCGCACCTGGGCGCCGTGCTCGCCGCCGTGCGCCGCATCGACGGTGTCTACGACGCTCGCCGCGTCACCAACAGCAAGCGCCACTAAAGCTCGGCGAGTGCCTCCACGAGTCCCATCACTCGGTTGCGGCCCTTCTTGCGCGCATTCATCCGCGCCACCATGCGTCGCAGGTCACGGATGCTCGTCGCTCGGCGTCGCAGGGCCGACGCTGTGGCTGGCAGGGCCGCCGACGGCGGGTTGTGTGCCAAGGCGTCAAGGCACGCTCTGGTGACCGTTGCAGCTCGAGGGAAGGCAGCGTCGGGCGGGAGGCCGTCAAGAGAGCCGCCGTGATAGACGAGAAGGGGATTGTCGAGCGCTGCGAGCGGATGGTGCACGCTGCGCGGCCCCGCGAGGTCGATGCGCGGGGGCGGGGGAGCGAAGCCGTAGAGCCACAGCGCCGCGAGCCCGGTGACCCAGGCATGCCCGGGCACGAGCGGCCTCAGCAGGTGCTCTCTGAGCGCCCTGGTGCTGCGGATGTCCGCTGGCAGCGCGCTCGCGCCCATGACGTCGTGAAGAAGCCCTTCGCGCACGAGGCGATCGAAGGCGGTGCCGCCGATGTCGTCGCGAGAGACCGTGAGCATGGCGCCAAGTATCGTCGCCAGGCCGCGAAGGCGCCGGGGCGCCTGTGGACAGCGCCTAGAGGGCGCCCTCGATCTGCTTGAGCCACGCCTTGCGCGCGTCGAGGGACTCCTGAATCGACTTCTTCTCGGCAGGGGTCTTTGCGGCAGCGAACTTGGCCTCGAGATCGGCAATGGCCTCGTGGAGCTGGGCTGCCATGCCGGAAGCGCGGCGCTCGACCTCTGGATTGCTCTTCTCCCAGGCCTCCGCCTCGGCTTCGCGGACGGCACGCTCGACCACGCCAAGTCGCTTGGCGAGGGCTTGCGACTGAGCGCGGGGGAGCCGGCCGGCCGCCTCAAAGCGGTCCTGAGCGGCGCGCAGCGACTGCTTGGCGGCGTTGAGGTCCTTGATGGGCAGGATCGCCTCTGCGTCCTTGACGGCTGCCTCTGCGGCGTCCACGTTCGGGGCGAGGGCGCTCTCTTCGGCTTCAGCAGATGCGCGTCGGGCCTCGAAGAAGGCGTCCTGGGCGGCCTGGAACCGCTTCCACAAGGCATCGTCGACGCTGCGTCGGCCACGGCCTGCGTTGCGCCACTCGTTCATGAGGTCGCGGAACTCGCGGGCACCTCGCTCGAAGTCACCGGAGGCCTGAATCGCCTCCGCGCGGGCCACGAGGGCCTCCTTGCGCTGAGCCACGGCGGCGTTAGCCCCGTCGACTTCTGCGAAGTGGTGCTTGCGCGCCTTCTCGAAGGCGGTGCGAGCGTGCGTGAAGCGCTTCCACATCTCCCTCTCGATGTCCTTGGGAATGCGGGCGCCAGAGCGCTGCGCCTCCTTCCAGGAGTCGAGCAGCGAGCGCAGCTCCGCGGTGTCGTTCTTCCAGTGCACCTTCTCGACAGGAGCGCCAGCGATAGCCTCCGCGCGGGCGACGATGGCCTCGCGAGCGGCGATGGCCTCCTCGCGAGCCTTGCGACGCGCCTCAGCGATGGCCTCGCGGTGGGCGATGGCCTCCTGCTCAACGGGAGCAAACGCGTCACGCAGCGCGGCAAGGTCGCCAACGACCTTGGGCTCAGCGAGCGCGGAGCGCAGGCTGCCGAGGGAATCGTCGATGTCCTTGGGCGACAGCTCCGCGGCCTGCAGACGCGCATGGAAGCGGTCGATGCTCGCCTTGAGCTCGAAGTACGCGCGTGCGTAATGCGCGATGGGGTCGTCGCCCTTCGCCTCGCCCACCTCGTGGGTAGTGTCGCCATCGGTGACCTTCACAACGTCGCCATCGACGCTTCCGAACTGCGCTGCGGCGGCGAGATCCTCGTCGCTCACATCGCTCGTCACGGGGACCAGTACGGGGTGACTCACGTGAGCTGCCACAGCCGCAGGGGTGGGCACCTTGAAGGAGCCCGGCTTGGGCACGGGGCGCGGCTTCTTCTCCGCCTTGGGCGCGGTCTCGGTTGCGGCCTCGGCCTCAGCGTTCTGGGGCTCGTTCTCTTCGGTCTGGGGCGAGCTCATGGGATGGACACCTCGTGATGATTGAGGGATGACTGGCGGTCCCTCACGGGCCCCCAGCGTGGGCAACGCCCTCAACAATAGCCAACTCGCGCGTACGCGCCCATCCGCGGGGCATGCGCACGAGAGCAGGTCTGAAAGAATGGTTGGCATGTCGCGCGTCAAGCCGCTTTCCGGATTCCCCGAATGGAGCCCCTCCGAGCGTGTCGTTGAGGCCTCGATCCTCGCGACCCTTCGGGAGGTGTTCTCCCTGCATGGATTTGCAGAGATCGAGACGCGCGCCGTCGAGCCAGTGGAGCGCCTCGCAGGCGACTCCGACGCCGCCAAAGAGATCTACGCTCTGTCTCGCCTGAACGAGGAGGAGAAGGCCGACGCTCGGCTTGGTCTGCACTTCGACCTCACCGTGCCGTTCGCTCGGTATGTCGAGGAGTTCGCGCCGCACCTCGCCTTCCCGTTCCGCCGCTACCAGATCCAGAAGGTGTGGAGAGGGGAGCGGCCGCAAGTAGGCCGCTACCGCGAGTTCTATCAGGCGGACATCGACATCGTTGGCCGCGACGTCCTCCCGTCTCATCTCGAGGCGGAGGTGGCGATCGTCATGGCCCGAGCGCTTGCCGCGCTGCCTGTGCCCAAGGCGACGATGCACATCAACAACCGTCGCCTCGTTGAGGGCTTCTATCGGTCCGTGGGCATCGAGGACGTTGCGGGGGCGCTGCGCTCCGTGGACAAGCTCGACAAGATCGGCCCCGATGGCGTTCGTGCGGAGCTCGCTGGCAAGGGGGTGAGCGACACCGCCCAGGACGCGGTGCTGGAACTCGCGAAGATCCACTCGAGCGACTCGTCGTTCGTTTCAGCGATCGAAGACCTGTGGACCACCACCTTCACCACCGGTGACTCTGACGCGGAGAAGCTGTTCGCAGACGGTGTCGCTGAGCTCGCCGCGCTCGTCAATGCGGTGAACGCCGCGGTTCCCGGCACCGCCGTCGCGGACCTGCGCATCGCTCGTGGCCTCGACTACTACACGGGCGCCGTGTACGAAACCTTCCTCGACGGTCACGAGGACCTCGGCTCGATCTGCTCTGGCGGCCGCTACGACTCGCTCGTTGCCGGCGGAGGCTTCCCCGGCGTCGGCATGTCGATCGGCGTCTCGCGGCTCGTGAGCCGCGTGCTGAGCGCTGGCCTCGCGACCGCGACCCGCGCCGTTCCCTCCGCTGTGCTCGTGGCGGTGACTGACGAGGACTCTCGACCAGCGTCGGACCGTATTGCCGACGCCCTGCGCGAGCGGGGCATCCCCACTGAAGTGGCACCGAGCGCTGCGAAGTTCGGAAAGCAGATCCAGCACGCGGAGCGCCGCGGCATCCCGTTCGTATGGTTCCCCGATGCGGGCGAGGTCAAAGACATCCGTTCGGGTGCGCAGGAGCCCGCCGATCCGGCCACGTGGAATCCGCCGGCGGAGGACAGGCGGCCTCGCATCGTCAGCAGCTGACGGCAACTGGCCCAAAGTTCTTCGCCGCTAGACTTGCTCCCAGTCCTCGCGCACGATTCCGCGCACATGTGAAAGGCAATTCCCGTGCTCCGCACTCATCTTGCAGGTTCCCTTCGCGCCGCCGACGCCGGCACCACCGTCACCCTCGCCGGGTGGGTTGGTCGTCGCCGCGATCACGGCGGTGTCGCCTTCATCGACCTGCGCGACGCCTCTGGCTACGCCCAGGTGGTCCTCCGCGAGGAGATCGCGCACGAACTCCGCAACGAGTACGTCATCAAGGTCACCGGTCAGGTGCGACTGCGTCCTGAAGGCTCCGCGAACCCCAACCTGCCCTCTGGCGAGATCGAGATCGATGGCACCGAGGTGGAGATCCTCAACACCTCCGCGCCCACGCCGTTCGCGATCGACGACCACGTCACGGTGGGCGAAGAGGCGCGCCTCAAGCACCGCTACCTCGACCTGCGTCGCCCCAAGCCGCGATCGCTCATTGAGCTGCGTTCGCAGGCGAACAAGGCCGCCCGCCGCGTGCTCGACCGCCACGACTTCCTTGAGATCGAGACGCCCACGCTGACGCGCTCGACGCCTGAAGGTGCGCGCGACTTCCTCGTTCCCGCCCGCCTGCGCCCTGGCTCGTGGTACGCGCTGCCGCAGTCCCCGCAGCTGTTCAAGCAGCTGCTCATGGTCGCTGGCATGGAGCGCTACTACCAGATCGCCCGCTGCTACCGTGATGAGGACTTCCGCGCGGACCGCCAGCCGGAGTTCACGCAGCTCGACATCGAGATGTCCTTCGTGGACCAGGACGACGTCATCGCGCTGGGTGAGGAGATCGTCAAGGAACTGTGGTCGCTCATCGGCTACGAGGTGTCGCTGCCCATCCCGCGCATCACCTACGCCGAGTCGATGGCGAAGTACGGCACGGACAAGCCCGACCTCCGCTTCGGCCTCGAGCTCACCGAACTCACCGAATACTTCAAGGACACGCCGTTCCGCGTGTTCCAGGCGGAATACGTGGGCGCGGTCGTGATGCCTGGCGGCGCCTCGCAGCCGCGAAAGACGCTCGACGCGTGGCAGGAATGGGCAAAGCAGCGCGGTGCGCGCGGCCTCGCCTACGTGCTCGTGAACGAGGACGGCACGCTCGGCGGTCCTGTCGCCAAGAACCTCTCAGAGTCCGAGCTTGCCGGGCTTGCCGAGAAGGTGGGTGCCAACCCAGGTGACTGCATCTTCTTCGCTGCCGGCAGCGTCGGGCCGTCGCGAGCCCTCCTGGGTGCCGCGCGCAACGAGATCGCTCGCCGCGTTGGCCTCATCGATGAGGACCGTTACGAGTTCGTGTGGGTGGTCGACGCGCCCCTGTTCAAGGCGGTGGACGCCGATGACGATGACGTCGCGCTCGGTACCTCGCAGTGGACCGCGGTGCACCACGCCTTCACGAGTCCCAAGGCCGAGTTCCTCGACACCTTCGACACCGACCCCGGCTCCGCGAACGCCTACGCCTACGACATCGTGTGCAACGGCAACGAGATCGGCGGCGGCTCGATTCGTATCCACCGCCGCGACATCCAGCAGCGCGTGTTCAACGTCATGGGCATCGGCGAAGAGGAGGCGCAGGAGAAGTTCGGCTTCCTCTTGGACGCGTTCCAGTACGGTGCTCCCCCTCACGGCGGCATCGCGTTCGGCTGGGACCGCGTGGTGCTCCTGCTCGGCAAGGGCGAGTCGATTCGCGACGTGATCGCGTTCCCCAAGTCCGGTGGCGGCTACGATCCCCTGACCGAGGCGCCCGCGCCGATCACGCCGGAGCAGCGCGCCGAGGCCGGTGTGGACTTTGTGCCGGAGGCGGAAGAGGCGTAACCAGGTGGAGCCGTCCTTCGCGCTGCGGAGGGCGGCTTTCCCTTATCCGCGGCGGGGGATGACCTTGCGGACCACGCGGCCGAGCGCCCGACGCACGCGTCTGGGTCCGCGACGCTCCGCACCGGACAACTGCGCCTGCAGCGCAGCATTCGCCCGACGCAGTTCCTTGACCTCCTTGCGCAGCTCTACGACTTCTGCGCGGATTCGCTGTTCGCGTGCCGCCCTGCTGCCAACGTACGGGGGCTTCGTGCTGGGAGCGTCACGATTGCGCTCCCTGTAGGCATCGATCGACTCCTGAAGCGCGGCGACGAGAGGAGAGGTGCTCCCCATCTCTTGGGCGTACTCAAGATTCTCGATCTGGAACCCGAGACCGTTCTGGTTCGATATCTCCAGAGTGCGCACTGCCTCCGGCAGGTCGATTGAGGGAAACACCTCGAACTTGTCGAGGGTCCCCATGAGTTCAAGAGCGGTCATGGTGCGCAGACACTTCTCGCAGCGTCCACAGTTGTAGGGACCGCGGTTCTGCCAACACACCCGCAGATACTCCTGCACCGGCTTCTCTTGCGCGATCGTCTTCGTCTTCGTGACGCGCGATGCGTCGGCGCCGTCGTGGATGAAGGTCAGGCGCTCAGTGGACCACAGGTGATCCACGAGAACGTGAGAGCCCCACGGGAACATCTGCTTCAGCGAGTGGGTCGAGGGGATGTACATCGTGTCGAAGTGGCCCTGCAGCAGCAGACCAACGCTCGCGAGCGCAGGGCCGTGGGCGATGAGGCCCCAGTCGGTGACCCTGTCGGTGAAGGACTTGAGATTGCTCTGCAGGAACGTCGCCTGAACGCCGTAGGCTTCAGCGACGGAACTCACCGTCTTCCTCACGGAGCGAGCGAGCACCGCGTTCGTGATCGGCACGTCGAAGCCTTCAACGTAGAGCACAGACGTGATCTCGTCCTTGTGCTTGACGAGGGTGTAGAAGGAGTCCACGCCGCCGGTGAACGTGGAGAGGGTGCCCTTGCCCGTGACTGGGGCGGTGTTGGTGGCGCTCGCCTCGATCTCGACCTGCTGCAACACGTCCGGGTACCAGCCCGCATAGATCTTCTGGATCTCGTCGAGACTTTCGAGGAGCCGGGCGCTCACTGGCGCGTCGATCACGATGTCCTCGCCGCGTGCCATCGCCATGGGAAGCATCGACGCAAGGAATGCGTCGCCAAGTGTTGTCTCGTCGGGCTTGAGGTGCGAAGGAGTGCGGAACCACAGCGACGGGCTGGTCTCGCCGACAACCAACGCAGACTCGACGAAGTACCCCTGATCGTCCTCGCTGACCTCAGGCATTCCGATACGAAACTTCATCACCCCTCCGTCTATCCGAGGTGACACTACTCCCCAAACATGGCGTCGCGTGAATCGACGCCTTTGGCGCGTCATAGGCTTGCCTGATGGACCTCTTCGACGCACAGGCAACGACTGCCTCCGGCGTCCCAGAGCCGGCTCCCAACGCGCCTCTCGCGGTGCGGATGCGCCCACGTTCTATCGAGGAGGTGGTGGGCCAGGGTCACCTGCTCGCGGAGGGATCGCCGCTCGTTCGCCTCATTGGGCCCGACGCTGCGGCGGCTTCCATCATCCTGTGGGGTCCTCCTGGCACCGGCAAGACGACGCTCGCCTACCTCGTTGCAGGCAGTCGCCGCTTCGTGGAGCTCAGTGCCGTCACGGCCGGCATCAAGGACGTGCGGGCCGTCATCGACGACTCGAAGCGCCGGATCTCGACGGGGGAGCGCGAGACGGTCCTGTTCATCGACGAGATCCACCGCTTCACGCGCACTCAGCAAGACGCGCTGCTACCCGCCGTAGAGAACCGGTGGGTGACGCTCATCGGCGCCACGACAGAGAACCCCAGCTTCTCCGTTGTTGGGCCGCTCCTGTCCCGCAGCCTGCTGCTCACGCTCAAGCCGCTCGCAGCAGAAGACGTGCGCGCGCTCGTGGATCGAGCTATCGAGGATGAGCGCGGGCTCGCTGGCAAACTCACGGTCGAGGAGGACGCCAGGGACCACATCGTGCGTGTCGCGGGAGCGGATGCCCGCAAGGCCCTCACCCTGCTGGAGGCGATAGCGGATGCCGCCCCAGCGTCGGGCCTTGTGACCGCTGTACTGGCCGAGAAGTCGATGGATGCGGCGCTTGTGGCCTACGACAAGTCGGGCGATCAGCACTACGACGTGATCAGCGCGTTCATCAAGTCCGTGAGGGGAAGCGACGTCGACGCGGCGCTGCATTACTTGGCGCGCATGGTTGTGGCGGGGGAGGACCCGCGCTTCATCGCTCGCCGGCTGGTGATCCTTGCGGCGGAGGACATCGGCCTCGCGGACCCGCAGGGATTGGTCGTGGCGCAGGCTGCGGCGGATGCCGTGAGCTTCATCGGCATGCCGGAGGGCCGGATCGTGCTTGCGGAGGCCACCGCCTACCTCGCGCTCGCTCCCAAGTCCAATCGCAGCTACAAGGCGCTCGACGCCGCGATCGCCGACGTGCGCGCTGGCAAGGCTGGCGTTGTGCCGCAGCACCTGCGCGACGCGCACTATGCCGGGGCGGAGCGCATCGGCCATGGCAAGGGGTATCTCTACGCGCACGACGCCCCTCATGGCGTCGCGAGTCAGCAGTATCTGCCGGACTCCGTCGAAGGCACCGTCTACTACACGCCTACGGACCATGGCTTCGAGCGCACGTTGAGTGAGCGTCGGGCCCAGATCCGCAAGCTGCTTGGCCGCGAGGACTGACCGGGCAGGGCCTGCGTCCGCACGGCAAAACGGCACGGCACGGCCTGCGTCCGCACGGCAAAACGGCACGGCACGGCCTGCGCGCGGCCCCACGGCCTGTCGGCGGGGCACGGCCTGTCGGCGGGGCACGGCCTGTCGGCGGGGC
>CALALQ010000476.1 GCA_937925595.1 uncultured Demequina sp.
CTCGCTGAAGAGGTCGGCTTCATCGGCGCGATCGCCGCGGCGCGCGGTGGGAGCGTGCCGCACTCCTCGCGCCTGGTGTGTCTCGAGAACTCGCGCAGCTTCGCCGAGAGCCCGATCGCCGCCGGACCGATCCTGCGCGTGGGCGACCGGTTGACCGTCTTTTCGCCCGAGCTGACGAATCGGCTCGGACACATCTACAGCGAGCACCAGAAGCAGAACCCCTCATTCGCCTTTCAGCGCAAGCTCATGGCGGGCGGGGCATGCGAGGCCTCGGCCTTCGCCGAGTACGGCTATGCCAGCACCTGTCTCTGCCTTCCGCTGGGCAACTACCACAACATGACGGATATCGACGGGGTCCTCGCCGGATCCCGGCCCGCGAAGGTGGGTCCGGAGTTCATTTCGGTCGAGGACTTTCATGGCCTCGTCGGTATGCTGCTGGTGACGGCGGAGCAGCTGGATTCAGCCACGGTCGCCCCGTTCCGAGATCGGCTGGAATCGCTGTACGCAGACCATCGGGGGCTGCTGTCGCCATCAAGGGAACTGGAAGGGAGCATGACATGATTGATCGTGTACGGATCGCTCCGACGAACCGCGTGTTTGGCTCACCCCGTGGCGGGATGGTGCTCACCGGCGGCGTCCTCCTGACACTCGGTGCATCGCTCGCCTCGGTCGTCTCGTTCGCTTCGGCCGAGGGGTTCGACTGTGGCGTCTCCGGCCAGGACGTGGCCGTCGGCAGCATCAACCGCACTGCGAACTATGTCGCCGTTGACGGGATCGATGCGCTTGTCGCGGGCGCCACGACCAGCAACTTCGGCGACACGCCGATTCCGGTCCAGGTGGAGTCGACCGATACGATCCTCCTTGCGCAGAACCTCTACCGCCTCCACGAGGGTCGGTTTGAGCAGATCGGCATGAGCTGGGTCTTCCATCTCTACGCCGCCCTCAGCACGCCCGCCACCGGTTGCACCTGCATGGCGTCGGGCGATGTGCTCAAGCTCAACGCCGGTTGCGCGACCGTGGACAGTGCGTCGATCATTGGTTTCCAGACGCTCCTGACACCGCGCAGCGAAGTCAACCCGGTGACAGGCGTCGCATCGCTCCCCACACCCATCGCGAGACCGAGCCAGTTGGAACGTCGCCTCCAGTTCGCCGTGGCGGACGCGGCGCCGTCCTTCAATCCCGGCGCGACCTACTACATCGAGTGTGTCGCGCTGGCGCCCGGCGACGCGGCCGACGGACATCGCGGCAACAACCGCTCGTACCGGAAGATCACTTTCGCCGGCGACGGGGCGGACGTGATCGGAGGTGTCGTCGATGTAACCCTCGCCGGGGCCTCGGCACTTTCCGCGT
>CALALQ010000477.1 GCA_937925595.1 uncultured Demequina sp.
TGGACCCCACCGACCCACGCACCCTGGACCCGTACCGGTACGCCGACAACAACCCGATCCTGTACACCGATGCCTCAGGCTTGAGCCCTGCCTGTGGAGGCTTGACTGGCGCAAAGCAAGCCGCCTGCTATGCGAAGTACGCAAGTGCGCAGAAGAGCGGCGCGGCAGCGAAAGTCAAAGACACTGCGGTCCAGAAGCTCAACCACAACGCGGCAAAGAACGGCAGCACAAAGACCCACTCCACGAAGGACGCGCCCGGTGCAACCAAGAAGGCCAAGTCGCCAAGTCGCCCGCATGCGGCCCACCCGAAGGGGGTAAGGACCGCCGAGACGTCGTGTAGCTTGAACTTGCGCCAGTGCATGGGTCTTGACGCAGATGGCGACGGCAGCTCAAGACTGAAAGACGCGGGCAAGAAAACCTGGCAAGCAATCCGATACTTGCTGAACGCAGCGCAGCCCGTGAACAGTGTGGTAGGTGGCATCGCGCACCTCGATGCGCGACTATCCGGCGGAAGTTGCGAGTTTGATACTGACCAGTTGATGTGGGCGTGTTATAGCGCTGGTGCTGGGTACATCCCTAATAGTGGCGGAACCACGTTCGGTTCGGTGTTTGTCACGAAGCACTCAAAATCCGCAGTGGCCGCGTTGGACAGCGATCCCATCCAACCCCGCGATACCATGCCCCACGAAGCCAAACACAGCGACTTGCAAGCGACTACTGGAACAGTGGGCACGCTCGCAATAATGGGTGTGAGCGTTGCCGGACAGTGGGCCGAGTCCCTGCTCACCGGCGGCAACTTCAATCCGCACTGCAATACGGTCGAGCGCATGGCCGACTACAAGGCGGGAGGTTACTACAGTTGCTAAGTTCCGGTCGTCGCATTCGCACTGCGGGGTTATGCGGCTTCGTTTCACTCGTGGTCGTAGCCATTACTGCTGGTTGCTACACGTCGTTGCCTGCGGACGAGCCACTACCACTGATGGTGGAGAGGCGGGTCGACGGCAGCTTCGCGATCACATTCCGTGTTTGCCCGGGGGAAGCACTTACCGCGGCGGGCGTTGAGGCAAAGACGAGAGGAGGATCGCAGACCCTCGTGCAGGGAGACCCAAAGGTGCCCGTCGCGGATGCCAGCGATCTGACGATGGTTCTCAGCGACGCGACGCTCTCCTCCGGAGAGATGATTCCTTCATTACCTTTGCTGAAAGAATGGGCGACACTACCAGTGCCACGCGTTGGCGACTTGACGCTCGTATCGATCCACACGAGTGGACATATCGCGCAGGTCGATCCCCGCGACTTCGGAGACGCCGCTGGCCCGTGGCTCGTCACCCACGCGCCAGGTCACTTTGGCGAAAACACCGTCAAGGAAGTCGATGCGAGTGTTGCGCGCGCTGCGGTAGGCGCAACGTGCCTCAATTAGGCCCACGCGGAGCCTCCTCCACGAGCGTTGCTTCTCGTAGCGTGCTGGATGCGGGCGCTGGCGTGTCTGCGGGCCGCAGTCAGTTCAGTAGCCAAGGTGTGTGCAGTCGCACTGGCCAACTCGGCGCGCTGAGGAGGGTTCATATGGAGAGCGTGATGTTGCGCAGTGTTATGGCTATGACGTGCATAACCGTCTTGAGCGGGCGTGGACGGTGAATGCTGCCGACGTG
>CALALQ010000478.1 GCA_937925595.1 uncultured Demequina sp.
CTACGACGCTCGCGAGGTGGACAAGGTGATGGCGCGCATCACCGCGTTCTTTGACCGCGGCGAGCCGCTCACGGCTCAGCAGGTGCGCCTCGTGTCCTTCAACCAGGCGACGGGAAAGCGCGCCTACGACGAGGCGACGGTTGACGCCTACCTCGCCCGCACGGTCGACATCCTGCTCGGCGTTGGCGAGGGATGACGCGCACCGTCTCCCTGCTGGGCTCCACGGGATCCATCGGCACCCAGGCGCTCGAGGTCATCGCGCGCCATCGCGACGCCTTTGAGGTCGTCGCCCTCGCGGCAGGAGGGGCCAATCCCGACGACGTCATCGCGCAAGCGCGCGAGTTCAGCCCGCGACTGGTCGCCATTGCCGACATTCGCGCTTTCGAGACCGTTCGCGACGCTCTTCCAGGCATCGAGGTTGTCGCTGGGCCCGACGCTGTGGCTGAGGCCGCGCGCATCGGCGCCGACGTCGTGCTCAACGGAGTGACGGGATCGGTTGGACTGCGGCCCACCATCGCTGCGCTTGAGGCCGGTTCCACGCTTGCGCTCGCCAACAAGGAGTCCCTCGTCGCGGGCGGAGCGCTCGTCAAGAGGGCGATGCGGGATCCCGATCAGATCGTTCCCGTGGATTCCGAGCACTCTGCTCTCGCCCAGGCCCTCCGGTCCGGTACACACGGCGAGGTGAAGCGACTGGTCGTCACAGCGTCGGGCGGTGCCTTCCGAGGCCGCACCAGAGCCGACCTTGCCGAGGTCACCTACGCGGACGCGCTCAAGCACCCCACGTGGGACATGGGTCCCGTGGTCACCGTGAACTCTGCGAGCCTCGTCAACAAGGCCCTCGAGGTGATCGAGGCACACCTGCTGTTCGACATTCCCGCGGAGTGCATTCACGTGGTGGTGCACCCGCAGTCGGTGATCCACTCGATGGTGGAGTTCGTCGACGGCTCGACGATCGCGCAGGCCTCGCCGCCGGACATGCGGCTGCCGATCGCGCTGGGACTGTCGTGGCCGCATCGGCTGGAGAACGTGGCGCAGCCGCCGGACTGGAGCGTTCCGCAGGCTTGGACGTTCGAGCCGCTCGACGAGGAGACCTTCCCCGCAATCCAGGTGGCGAGGGCCGCGCTGGCTGCCTCGGAGCTCCATCCCGCCGTGTTCAACGCGGCCAACGAGGAGTGCGTCGCCGCGTTCGCGAGAGGGCAGCTGCCGTTCCTCGGGATCGTGGAGACGGTCCGGAGCGTTGTCGAGGCGTACGAGCCCGCTACCGCGGACTCCGTAGAAGCCGTTGAAGACGCTGAGGCATGGGCGCGAGAGCGCGCCGCCGCCCTCATCGCCGCTCGCACGTAGGGTAGGAAGATGCTGGTACTGCTGGGGATTGTCCTGTTCATCGTGGGACTGCTCGCGTCGATCGCGCTCCACGAGGTGGGACACATGGTGCCCGCCAAGAAGTTCGGTGTGCGCGTGAGCGAGTACTTCGTGGGCTTTGGGCCCACGCTGTGGTCGCGACAGGGCAAAGAGACCGAGTACGGCATCAAGGCCATCCCGCTTGGCGGCTACGTGAAGCTCGTCGGGATGATGCCGCCAGAAGAGGCGGTCAAGCCGGTGCGCGGCCACGGGCGCATTGCACGACTGATCGCGGACACTCGCGCCGCGGCCGTCGAGGAGATCCGCGAGGGCGAGGACCACCGCGCGTTCTATCACCTCACGTGGTGGCGAAAGGTCATTGTGATGTTCGGCGGCCCGGTGGTGAACCTCATCATCGCGGTGGTGCTGTTCACGATCGTGGGAATGGGAGTCGGCTCGTTTGAGCCCACCACGACGGTGGGCGCCGTCGCCAAGTGCGTGCCGAGCCAGGTGACGGCTGAGTGCACCGCTGCGGACCCCGCGTCGCCGGCATCCCAGGCGGGGCTGCAAGAGGGCGACGTGTTCGTCTCTGTCGATGGCACTCCGGTTGCCTCGTGGGAGGAGACCACCGCCGTCATCGCAGCCAATCCCGACGCGACCGTGCCCGTCGTTGTCGCTCGCGACGGCGAGAACGTCGAGCTCACCGTGACCCTCGCGAGCGCGACGCGAGACGGCAAGGAGGTCGGCTACCTGGGCGTCATTCCCACGAGCGAACTCGTGACGCAGGGACCCCTCTCTGGCGTGACGCGCACCGCGGAACTCACGGGCGCTGTCGCCTCCGTGATCGCGACCCTGCCCCAGCACGTGTATCACGCGGCACTCGCCGCCGTGGGTGTCGAGGAGCGCAGCGCCGACTCCGTGATCGGCATCGTTGGCGTTGGCCGCATCTCGGGCGAAATCGTCGCCTCCGACATCGAGGGCTACGACGCGAAGCTCAAGACCGCCGACATGCTGAACCTGCTCGCCGGTCTCAACCTCGCGCTCTTCGCCTTCAACATGATTCCGCTCGTGCCGCTCGACGGCGGGCACATCGCTTCCGCGCTGTGGCAGGGGATCAAGAACGGCTGGGCGCGTGTTCGCCGACTGCCAAAGCCCTCTCCCGTGGACGTCGCCCGGATGATGCCCCTGGCATATGGCGTGTTTGGGCTCCTGATCCTCATGGGCGTCGTGCTGATCGTGGCGGACATCGTGGCACCTGTGAGCGTGTCCTAGTGAGCGTGGGAGATACTGGAACCGTGACTTCCATCGCTTTGGGCATGCCCGCACTTCCCGCACCAACGCTTGCTCCCCGCAAGCCCACCCGCAAGATCAAGGTGGGGTCGGTGTACGTGGGAGGAGACGCACCCGTCAGCGTCCAGTCGATGTGCACCACCAAGACCGAGGACATCAACTCCACGCTCCAGCAGATCGCCGAGCTCACCGCGGCTGGCTGCGACATCGTGCGCGTCGCGTGCCCCACTCAGGACGACGCCAACGCTCTTCCCGCGATCGCGAAGAAGTCCAACATCCCCGTCATCGCTGACATCCACTTCCAGCCCAAGTACGTGTTCGCCGCGATCGAGGCCGGCTGCGCCGCCGTTCGCGTGAACCCCGGAAACATCAAGAAGTTCGACGATCAGGTCAAGGAGATCGCGCAGGCCGCGAAGGACCACGGCACCTCGATCCGCATCGGCGTCAACGCCGGTTCCCTCGACCCCCGACTCCTCGCCAAGTACGGGAAGGCCACCCCTGAGGCCCTCGTCGAGTCCGCCGTGTGGGAGGCGAGCCTTTTCGAGGAGCACGACTTCCACGACTTCAAGATCTCCGTGAAGCACAACGACCCCGTGGTCATGGTGCGCGCCTACGAGATGCTCTCGGAGCGCGGCGACTGGCCGCTGCACCTTGGCGTCACCGAGGCCGGTCCAGCCTTCCAGGGCACCATCAAGTCGGCCACCGCCTTCGGCGCCCTGCTGAGCCAGGGCATCGGTGACACGATCCGCGTGTCGCTTTCCGCACCTCCCGTCGAGGAGGTGAAGGTGGGCATTCAGATTCTGCAGAGCCTCAACCTGCGACCCCGCAAGCTCGAGATCGTCTCGTGCCCGTCCTGCGGTCGCGCCCAGGTGGATGTCTACGAACTCGCCGAGAAGGTCACCGCTGGCCTCGAGGGTATGGAGGTGCCGCTTCGCGTCGCCGTCATGGGATGCGTCGTGAACGGCCCCGGTGAGGCGCGCGAGGCCGACCTTGGCGTCGCCTCCGGAAATGGCAAGGGCCAGATCTTCGTCAAGGGCGAGGTCATCAAGACGGTCGCAGAGAAGGACATCGTCGAGACCCTCATCGAAGAGGCGATGAAACTTGCGGAGACCATGGAGCCCGTCGAGGGGGCGAGTCCGCAGGTGATCTCGGCGCCATGACCGATTCGCTGCTCAGGCGCGCTCAGTATGTGCTGGCGCCCCTGCAGCGGCGCGAGATCGAGGCCGCACTTGAGCTGTGCGCCATGGATCCCATCGCCTCGGTGGTGCCCACGATGCATCTCGAGGCGGCGCTCCACTCCGGCCATGTCTCTGCTGGCCTGTGGGCTGTTCGCAAGCGAGCCGGCCTGGGCCGCGAACTCAGCGGACTGGTGTGGAATGCCGCGAACTTCACCGCCGTGCTTCCCCCTGAGCCCGATGAGATCGCTCGCGACGCGCAGCTGGCGGACATAGCGTCGGCTGCCATCTCCCGCCTGGCCCGCCCGGCCGCAATGGTGGGGCCGTCAGAGGTCACGCTCGACCTGTGGGGAAGGGTCGAACCGTGGTGGGGGCCCGCTCGCGAGTTCCGTCCCCGCCAGGTGTCGATGGCGCTCAATGGGCCGGCGCTCCACGTGAAGCCGCTCGACGCCGCTGACCTTGAACTCGACGCAGTGCGGCGCGCGACGCTCGACGACTACGACGACCTGCTTCCCGCATGCGTCCACATGTTCATCGGCGAGGTGGGCTACGACCCCATGCGCCACGGCCGGGTCGCGTACGAGGACCGCTTGCGTCGATTGGTGCGCGGAGGCAGAGCCTTCCTTCAGTACGGAACTGTTGAGCGGCGTCGGGCCGTGGTCTTCAAGACAGAAGTGGGCGCGGTAGGCGGGGGAGTGGCCCAGCTGCAGGGAGTGTGGGTGCATCCAGCGCTGCGCGGGCGAGGGCTCGCGAGGGCGGGCCTTGCCGCCGTGGTCGCCGGTACGCGGGCCACACTTGCGCCCACTGTCTCGCTGTATGTCAACGACTTCAATACGCCTGCATTGGCCGCGTACGAGGCGATCGGCTTCGAGCAGGTGGGATTGTTCTCGACCGTGATGTTCTAGGCAGTCGCGCGATTGTGCCTGATAGTGGCACGCTAGGCGGCATGACGGAGAGCGAAGGACGGCAGCCACGACCCACGCTCGCTGACGTTGCACGGCTCGCGGGGGTGTCCAAGTCGACAGCGTCCTACGCGTACTCCCAGCCGTCGCGCCTCAGTTCCGCGTCCCTCGAGCGAGTGCTCGACGCCGCGCAGAAGCTGGGCTTCACGGGACCGTCTGGACTCGGCAGGCAGCTGGCCTCGGGACGATCCCATGTCATCGCCGTGGTCACCGCGATGCTCACCGATCCCGCGAGCGACGACCGCTTCTCGCTGCAGGTGCTCGAGGGCCTCATGCGAGAGCTCGCGAACCTGGGGTATGGCGCGCTCGTGGTGCCTCCCGCGAGTTCGGAGCAGAGCGCGGCGCTGTTGCGCGACCTTGCCTACGACGGCGCCATCTGCATCCGCCGTCGCTCTCACCACTACGAGACCAACGAGATTCTCGAGTCGCGCGGCGTGCCCACCCTCCAGCTCGATGGGAACTCTGAAGACGATGTCGCGATGCTGCTTGAGGACTCCGAGGCGATCAGTGCGATTGTCCGCAGGCTCCGCGACGATGGGCACGAGCGCATCGCCACGGTCTCGCTGTTCTTCGACCGGAATGAACTCCGCTCCGGCATCCAGCCGATGGAGGAGGCCCTCAGAGCCAAGCCGGCTGCGGTGCGCTCGCGGCTCGCGGGATTTGTGAGGG
>CALALQ010000479.1 GCA_937925595.1 uncultured Demequina sp.
CCACCGATTCGCGCGGAATCATGCGCGAGGGGGGTCCGCTCATCGCGTGGTTCCGCGACCCGGCCGGCAACGTGCTCGCCGTGCTGGAGGGATGATCGCGTCGCCCCGCGCGTCGGAGGCGATCAGACGGAGCACCGGAAAAGCCCATGGGGAGGGATGTCGAAGCCCTGGCTTCCCCGACGCCAGCCGTCAGTTAGAACGAGGGCGGCCTAGTTCGCGTCCATCAGGACATGCAGGACGCGATGCGCAGCGTCGGCAAGGTTCTCCCAGCTTGCAGCGAGCCTTTCGAGTGCCTCCACTGTGTACGGGTGGCTCGTGAGCGCCTTGCCGCCGGGATGAAGATGCCAGGCGACAAGAACCGCCTCGGAAACCTGATAGGTGCCATGGATGAGATGGTTTCGCTCCTCCAGCAGTCTCTCGTATCCGTCGACCACCTCCTGGACGAGGTCGTGATCCACGACTCGGACAGCTTTGATCAACGCCCGCCCACTCGAGCCCTGAGGCCCGTCTGGCAGCATCCGTCCGAGCAAGAACTCCACATATCCCGCGGCAAAGACGATTCGTCCGATGCTGTGAGTGAAGTGCGCGGGAATATGGTTCACTCGCCCACAGTAGATACGAGGACGGTCCCCGACCGAATGCGATCTCCCCGGCTCCGCCACGTTCTGTGCGAAGAGATGCCGGTCGGTCAGTGGCCGTAAGGTTGCCGCATGCTCTACACGCCCCTCCACCGCATTCTCGGCGAACCCCCGGGGCCGCTGTCCGAGACAATGATCGACGCGGCCATAGAGCAGGGCATCGAAGAGTCCTCCGAACTGGACTGGAAGGCCCGCCTGCCCGAGCAGCGAGCTTTCAAGCTCAGCGATCATGTGAAGGACATCGCGGCGTTCTCGAACGCGGGAGGTGGAATCCTCGTCTTCGGGGTCATCGACACTCAGGCGCGAGCGACCTCCCGATCTGATGCTGGCGACTGTGATGAGAACTACGAGCGCACAATCCAGCAGACATGCATGACCGCGATCACGCCCCCCGTGTTCGGCGTGACCGTTCATCGGGTGGGGGTGAAACCCACCAGAGCCGTTGCCATCGTGGTCCCGCCGAGCATCGACGGGCCGCACCTGATCTATAAGGGCGAGAACTTCGGCGCCCCCGTGCGCGTGGGTGCCGATACACACTGGATGAGAGAGCGCGAGATTGAGGCCGCGTACCGAAGTCGATTTGCCGCCGCCCAACGAGCCCAGCGCGAACTCGCTCTCCAATACGACGAGATGACTCAGGCGTTCGACGCCGACGAATGTGCCGTCTTCGTTGCCGTCGCACGGCCGCGTTCAACAACGCCCAGCCCCAAGCGGCGATTGATGATGGACGCCGCGATCATCATGAGCAATGCCAAAGAGATCGCGGACGGATGGTTGCGGGAGGGGGCGGGCTATCACCCACTGGAGGACCTCTCGCCTTTCGAAAGCCGTCCAGGTCTCCGTAGCTGGGTGGCGCGATCCCAAGGCGCTCCCTGGCGGGACGCTCGGGCGGCGGTTTCCGATGACGGCTCGGTGAGCCTGGCTTGGCGCGCGGGGGGACATCGGTTTGGTGCGCAAGGTGAGCATCTGCAGCCGTGGCAGGTCTCGGTAAGGGCGCTGGAGGGATTTGCTGCTTCCACCTTCGCCTTGGTGCGCAGCATCGCCCAGGCGCAACCGCTCGGCGACATGGACGTTCAAATCGGCGTCGAGTGGGTGCCTAGTCTGGTGTTCAACCACCGGCTTGAGTTCATGCGCGATGACGGATACGCGGGCGCACACAGGAGAGGACCATTGGGGGCCGGCTTTCGGCCAGTCGCCGCCACAGTGGACCCATCGTCCTCCGACGACGACTTCCGGGCAACAGTGCGAGACGTGGCAACGGACTGCGTGAACCAAGTCGGCTTTCGGGCGCTGCAGACGCTGGTCATCAACAGTTAGTTCGCCTCACAGCGAGGCCTGGAGACTTCGCCGTTGCGCTAAGAGAATGAGACGCACGGAGATGGCCTTTCAAGGAGTGATTCTTTCGGTAGGCGCGCTGATCGAGCGTTTTCAGACCGAGACCGATCCTGCCCCTACCCCTGCCGCCAGTGTCGGGCTGCCGCATAGCGCCGCAGACAACGCTGCTCGCTGCTCGGAACTCATCGCGGCGGGTGAAGACGCCGCGGACAGCTGGCGCTTTGAGATCTCGCAGACCCTGGATGATTACACGTCGACACTCCGCCGCGGGGGACCCCAGCTCGCTGCCCGCGTCTTCGACCGCGAGCCGCAGCGCACGGGATCCGACGATGTGGATGCCGCTTTCGCGGCTCTTGCTACCTGTCCGAGCGTGATGGGTGGATGGCTCCTCGGTGGGTCGGTTTCAGCGGCGGGAGGATGACGCGAACCCGGCTGGACAACGCTTTCGCGGCGGCACGAGAGGCGGACACGTTCGTCGTCCCCGCGCTCGACCGTCTCGCGCGCAATACAGAGGGCGCGCTCGAGGTGATCCGGCTGCTGACCGCGGTTATGTCATGGTCGCGGCGTGTGGCCGCGGGGCCGCACGCGTAGGTCGGCGCTTACGCGTTGCTGCGCAGCCACACTGTGGTGTCCGGACCGACCGGCTCCTGCCCTGCGCCAGCGGACCGGATGATGAGGGGGTCGTTCTTTGACAGATGCACGCTGGTGGGCCCGAAGTTCGCGACGACTGTGACGTGGTCGTTCGTGAATGCCAGGACGTCCTCTGACCCGGTGTCGGCCCAGCGCAGCTCTTCTCTGCCAAGTCCGAAGTTGCGGCGTTCGCGCAGCAGGAGGCGGTAGAGCGTAAGGGTCGAATCTGTGTCGACCACCTGCACGTCTCGCGCGAACGATGACCAGTCGGAGGGTTGGGGGAGCCAAGGTTCTGCACCGTCGCCGAAGTCGCTGGCGTGCCCGGCGGCGGTCCAGGGAATCGGCTCGCGGCAGCCGTCGCGGCCGTAGCGTTCGCC
>CALALQ010000480.1 GCA_937925595.1 uncultured Demequina sp.
CAGGGCGACCCAGCTCATCCGCTGAGCGGCGTGAGCACGAGGCGCCCGCGGAGACCGCCTGCGGCGAGCCGCTCGTGCGCGCAGGCCACCGCCGCGAGCTCCAGCACGTCGGCGACGCGCGGGCGCAGGCGGCCGTTGGCGGCGAGCCCCGAGAGCAGCTCGAGCTGCGTGCCGTCGGCGCGGATCCAGACGTTGCGCACCTCGATGCCGCGCAGCGCGGGCGGCGCCGCGCCCGCGGCCACGGCCGCGAAGCGCCCTTGGTTGCGCACCGCGTCGAGCGCGGAGACGCCGAGCAGTGCCGCGTCGAGGGCCGCGTCAGCCCCTCCCGGGTGTAGGCCGCGGACGGTGTGGCCGAGCTCGGCCGGCTCGACCGCCAGCACGTGCTCCGCCCCCAGCTCGTGCAGCCACGGCGCGTCCGCGGGCGTGCGGACGAGCGCGATCACGCGCGCGGCGCGCAGGTGCGCGAGCGCGACGGCGAAAGCGCCGAGCGCACCGGCCGCGCCCGTGACCAGCAGCGTCTCCCCCGCGGTGACGCCGAGCTGGTCGAGCGCTTGGAAGGCGGTCAGGCCGTTGAGCGGCAGGGTCGCGCTCTGCGCCGCGTCCCAGCCGCTCGGGGCGCGCGCCACGGCGGTCGCGTCGAGGATCACCGCCTCGGCCTGGGCGCCGTGAGCGGCGTGCAGCCGGTCGCGCAGGCCGATGACGGCCTCGTCGGGCGCGAAGCGCGTCACGCCCTCACCCAGGGCGTCGACCGTGCCGGCGACGTCCCAGCCGAGCGTCACGAACGGGCCCGCCCGCATCAGCCCGGCGGCTTCGAGGGCGCCGCCGCGCGTCGCGAGGTCGACGGGGTTGACGGCCGCGGCCTCGACGCGGATGCGGACCTGGCCCGGTCCGGGCTCGGGCAGCGGCAGGTCGGCGAGCTCGAGCACTTCGGGGCCGCCGTAGCGGCGGAGGATCACGGAGCGCATGGTGCTCACGCTAGGAAAGGAACTATCGTTCAGGAAGTAGGTACTCGAAAGTGCGTAAGGAGCGTTCCCGTGCCGACGATGACCGCCCGCCAGCGCCGCGAAGCAGCGCGCACGCAGTACGACGCCTACCTCGCGGAGTGCCCTGCGCGCGAGGTGTTGCAGCGGCTCAGCGACAAGTGGGTGACGCTGCTGCTCAACGCGCTCGCCGACGGACCCCGGCGCTACAGCGACCTCGGCCGGACGGTCGCGGGTATCAGCCCGAAGATGCTCACCCAGACGCTGCGCACGCTCGAGCGCGACGGGCTCGTTACGCGCCGGGTCACGCTGCAGGTGCCGGTGCGCGTCGACTACGAACTGACCGCGCTGGGCCGCGACCTGCTGCCGCTCGTGCGCGCGATCAAGGACTGGGCCGAGCAGCACATCGAGCAGATCCACGCGGCGCGTGACGCGTTCGACGCGTGACGGCGGTCCTCACGCGGCTAGGGCGGGTGCGCGTCTACGGCGCGACGCTTGGTCGTGCGGCGAGCCCCGCACGCCCGAGTTGCGTCAACGTGAGATCGAACCCCTCCACCCAGCGCGCCCAGCCCTCCGTGATCAACGCGTTCACCAAGTCGTAGGTCTGGGCCTGCACCTCGGGTGCGGCGGTGAGGAAGTCCGCATGACGTAGGTTGACGTCGCCCGCGAGCATCATCCGGATGAAGCTCTGCGTGAAGAACCTTGGATCGGCCAGCAGCGTCTCGAGGCTCGGATGCAGATGCTCCTTCAGTGCCTTCGGATCGTGGAATCCGAGTAGCGCGGTGGCGGCGCTTCGTTCCTGCGCACTGCGACGCGCGGCCGGGGCCGCGGCGCCTCGCCGCCGAAGCTCCTCGCGCGCCACGTACGCTCGGTGAAACGCGTACTTGGAAATTTCCCGGGCCTCCGTCGACGGCTCGGCGTCCTGATCGGCGAGCCGGTTGCGCCACCTGGAGCGTTCCACCGCGAGGCTCTCGGACGCGCCCGAGACGCCCGACACGATGATCGCTGCCACCCGCGAAGACCGAGCGATCTCGGCGGCGGCCCGGAGGCGGTCGAGCGCGACGGCGCACAGTTCCGCCGCGCGGAGCCCAGCGCTCGGGCTCCCTCCCCCACGGACGGTTTCGAGGAGTTCGATCGCGGTCTCGAACGCGAACGCGAGGTCTGCATCATCGGGCTCGTCGATCGTGAAGGCATGCTCGATTCGCTCGTCGTCGAGTTTCTCGCCGGTCGCGTCCACGATCAGCGTTCCGGACCGTCCGACGTCGCGCGGATCGATCGCTATGAACGGGAGATCGATCAGCGGCGTGATTTCGACGGCGTCGCGTGCCGGCAATCCGCTTCGCACGCCCGCGAACACGTGATGCACGGATGTCCACCCGTCGACCCGCACGTGAAACCGCACCGGCGACAGCAGGGGCACACGGGTCGGCCCGTGAAGCTCGAGGCGTGACCGTGACGGCTGGTCGGTGCTCCGCGGCGCCCAGCGGCGTTCGAGGGCGACGCCCGCCTCCGTGAGCACCGGCTCGAACGCCTCGTCTTGCATGAGAGGCGCGAGCGGACGTGCCTCGATCGACGTCGCGTCCTGTGGGTTCAACAGCCGGCGCTGGACGCCGACCAGCCGGTCCAGGCTGAACACAGCCGCGCCAGACATCCCGCCCCAGCCCGCCGGGATGTCGCCGCCCCACCGAGTGGGCTGCAACACGAGGTTGCCGTCCGGTGAGGTGTCCCACGGCTCGAAGACGCCACGGACCGTACGCCCGGCTTCGAGCAGTTCGTCGTCGACGACTTCCGTCGACCACAGCGGCCAGCCGTACATGTCGAAGGGCATGTACTCGCGGGCGCCGCCTTCGATGGCTCCGATCGTGACGGGAGCGATGTTCGCCCAACCGTTGCAGCGCCGCAAAGCGACGTCGGCCGCCTCGGACCGCCCGATCAGCTCCGCGGGCACCTGAGCCGAGGACAGACGGTGCCGAACGGCGAGCGGGCCGTGCTTGAGGAAGTGCTCGCAGGTGAGGACCAGCCCCGACGCGACGACGTAGCCGCTGGCCTGCTGCTTGCCATCTTGATGCACGGCAACGGCCCGATCGGCGTCAAAGCGAGCTCCAGACCAGGACACAACGGTCAATCCCGCCCGGTGACCACGGGGCCGCCGGTCTTCCGCCGCGGTGTCAGCGGCACGGTCAGCCGATGCGTGACCGCGCGACCCGTCCTCGCGCTGCCCTCCGCGTTCACGACCCAGAACTTGACGCCACCCTTGCCGCCCACCTCGCGCTCCATCGCCAAGCTCAACTCGACGAGGACCTCACCGACCTCGAAGCCGATCTCCTGATCCTGGCCACTCGCCACGGACGCAGTGAGCTCTCGCCGCAGCTCACCGATTGCCTCCGCCAGGCTCACGGCCCCGAAAGCGCTCTCCCCGGACATCGGACCAGGCATGCGAGTCCTGCTTTCTGTCGATGTGACTCAACGCGATGCGCGCGCTCACAATGGCCTGTCCTGAGCACTTTGTAAAGGTCGAGAGGGGGTCTGGGCAGAACCAGGACAACGGCCCCAGGCGCCGCGGGGGGCAGCGTTCATCCCCATACGCGTGTCGGGCGTCTGGGTGCTGACGATGCCGGGTGCCTCGGCGCCGCCGATGGGAACCCGTGAGCGCGCCGGCCACACCCCACGCCTTCGCTGACCACGGAGTCACCGCACTCACTTCGACCGCGCTTCGCCGAAGCCCGGTCGCAACGACTCGCCGTCATCTGAAGTGTGCCGCAGTCGGTCGCTCCACCAAGATCCCATCTCCTGGCGACCGGCTGTCCCGCCTTGCGCCACCGCTCTGGAAGGATCCTTGCGCCGAAAACCAGACTTTGCTTCTCGTCCGATGCGGCCGCGACGCTTCCTGAGCGCGGGACGCGTCAGTCAACTGCGCGAGCGTCGAGAAACCCACGCTATAGGTGGAAAACTCGACGCTCGCGTGCCGGACAACCATGGGCTCTGCCCGCGCGCGCCTTCCATGCGCTCCGACGACGCGGAAGGCGCATGCTGGTCGCTCCCGATCTCAAGGAGCGTGTCATGTCGAGGTGCTGCTCGATGCCGCTGGTCGTCGCCGGTCGCCCGCGACGATGCCCGGGTTCCACGCGGGCCGTCCGCCGCGAAACAAGGGCCGCCGCTATCCGGCCGATCCACCGACCGTTAGCGAGATCGTCGCTGTGATGCGCCAAGCAGGCGATGATCCGCACGGCCGTCGGCTTCGTGGGCTGATCGTCGTGCTGTGGCGCGCAGGCTTGCGGATTCACGAAGCACTTGCGCTCAGCGAAGCCGACCTCGACGCACGGCGCGGAGCCGTGCTCGTACGCCGCGGCAAAGGCGACCGCCGCCGACACGTCGGGATGGACGACTGGGCCTGGGAACAACTTCAGCCCTGGCTCGATGCCCGCCTCGACATGCCAGTGGGACCGCTGTTCTGCGTCATCACCGGGCCGACTCGCGGACGGGCGTGGTCTACGGCCGCCGCGCGAAGCCAACTCCGGGAGACCGCCGCGCGGGCGGGCGTCCGACGCCGCTTCGCGCCACACGCCTCGCGCGCCGGTCCTTCACGCCCCGCACCTTGCCTTGGATGCGATAGTCCGCTCCTTGCGGTGCCTGGGGATTGACCTGGCGTGGGGTGAGGGTTCGCTTGCGAAGCCGGCGAATCGGAGCGGCGTCGTGGCACTTGAGCCCAACGGGCGCGTCGTCGCTGCTGGCTGGACGATTGGCCTGGATCAGACGGTTGAGTGGATCGAGGCCCATGCGGCGACGGACACGCTCTTGTTCGTGGATGCGCCGCTGCTCGTAGAGAACGACAGCGGGCAGCGCGTCGCCGAGCGACAGGTAGGCCAGCGCTACGGCAGATGGTGGGTATCTGCCAACTCGACCAACGTAAACTCGCCGCGGCAAGCCGGCGTGCACCTGCGCCAGCGACTGGAAAGCCGTGGCTGGCGTTACGACGACGGAGTCTCCGGACCACCGCACGACGGCCAGGTGCTCAGCGAGCGCTACCCATACACGGCGATCGTCGGGGCACCCGAACTCGGCTATCACGACAAGCGCCCCGCGTATAAGCGCGCGAAGAAAGGAACGAAGGCGGCGGATGCGTGGCCCGTGCGCGTCGCGGCGTGCGATGAGCTCATCCGGCGCGTCGCGACTCTCGTCGACGCCGAGGTCCCAATCGACTTGCTCTCGTACCCCGAGACCGCCGCGCTTGTCGAGATGCCTTCTCCGACAGTCGCCGCGGACTACAAGCGCCGCGAGGACCTCCTTGACGCTGCGATCTGCGCGTGGACTGCAGCGTTGTGGCATCGCTTCGGCGAGCAACGCTGCCAGGTCCTGGGCGTGGTCGACCACGGCCCCGCCACGCGCCCCATCGCCTCGATCATCGCACCGGCACGACCAGAACAACGCGCCGTAGGCACGGGACACTGAACGAGGCCACGCGGCATCTGCCGTGCGACTCCCGCCGGCTCACGCTTGACAAGCGGCGGCGCGACGGCGCGCAACACCTCTTCGTCCGATGCGGCAGCGACGCCTCCTGAGCGTGGGACGCGTCAGTCAGCTGCGCGAGCGTCGAGAAACCCACGCCATAGGTTGAAAACTCGACGCTCGCGTGCCGGACAACCATGGCTCTGCCCGCGCGCGCCTTCCATGCAACACGGCAGCGTGCCGTGGCCGGTGAACTGGCGAGATCGTCATCAAACACGGTGTCGCCGGCGCGACTCGTCCGCAGCCGCGCGAGGTCATCAGAAGGCGCGCACGGGTTCAACGCGTCCGTTGGATGCTCTGCATCGAGCGATCCACGTCGCGCTCCCACGCCTGTGTGCTGCGGTACGCGTAGAGGGCGACGACGGCGAGGGCGAGGATCAGCGCGGAGGCTGTGACCGCGCGTTGCAGCTTGCGGACCTTCGCACCGTTTGGCGTGCTCATACGCCCTCATCGTCAAGACCGCAGCGCGACTTGATCCGACCCGTCGACGCAGCGCGCTGCGGACCGCATTTCGGACTACAGCGCAGGGTCTCGCGGACTCAAAAAGGACCGACAACCCAACTAACCCCAAGCGCGGGGGAACTGCAGCCCTTGACAGCGGCGCGCGTAGCGACAAGGCTTCCAGTTCGGTTTCGTTGGGTGAGAGGAGAAATGATGCGTGGATTGAGGTGGGGCGTGACCGCCCTGCTGCTCACAGGGGTGATGGCCGCGCCTGCGGCGGCCCAAGATCCTGGGGCGGAAGGGTTGTCGATCACGAAGTCGAGTTTCGGCGCGGTCAGCGGTCAGCCCGTAGACCGCTACACGCTCGCCAACCAGAACATGTCGGTCTCGATCATCACCTACGGCGGGATCGTGCAGGAGGTCAGGGTGCCTGACCGCAACGGGCAGCAGGCCAACGTCACGCTCGGCTACAACGACGTCGCCAGCTACACGAGGAGTGGCGATTTCCGGGGCGCGATCATCGGCCGCTACAGCAACCGCATCGCCCGCGGCCGCTTCACGCTCGACGGCACGCAGTACTCGCTGGACATCAACAACAACCCCAACACCCTCCACGGCGGCTACAGCGGCTTCCACACCAAGATCTGGGAGGCCACGCCGATCGAGACCGCGGACTCGGTCGGCGTCAAGCTCACCTACACCTCGCCCGCCGGCGAAGGGTGCACGGCCGGCCGCCCCAGCTCGCCGGCCTGCTCGACGGGCTTCCCGGGCACGGTGCCCGTCACCGTCGTGTACTCGCTCGACGCCCACAACAACCTGTGGA
>CALALQ010000481.1 GCA_937925595.1 uncultured Demequina sp.
ACCCGCTCGGGGTCGATGGGAAGGGTGTGCTCATCATCGGTCTCAAGCGCATGCGTCGCGAGGTCGATCTCGGAGTGCAGGCGCTCGGCGTCCTCATCCGTCGCGAGGCCCAGCCGGGATGCCAAGACGAGCCGCACATCGGTGAGCGCGGCCGCGGTGGCGAGCGCCTCGTCGGCCGGGACCACCCATTCATCCGTGGTGCCGCTGAGCTCCTCCCAGATGCGCCGCAGGCGGCGGATCTTGGTGGCGCGCAGCTCGCCGTCGGTGAGGCGCCGGAATTCGTCAGAGACCTCGCGGTCGGTGGGCGCGGCGTTGGGCAGCAGTCGCAGGATCGCCGGATCGCTCGGCTCCTTGATGGACTCCTCGAGGCCCCTCAAGTACTCAAACGGGTCATCGATGTCCGACGCTGTGGTTCCGTGCTCTTCGATCTCGAGACCGAACGGCTCGGCTCCCAGCAGGCCAGCAACGTCGGCGACGATGCGGCCGATGACCAGGCGCTCTTCATCGTCAAGCGTCGCGACGGCTTCGCCGCCGCGAGCCTCGAAGCCCCTCACTCTCCTGACCTCTGCATCGTGGCCCACAGGCCGTACGAGTGCATCGCCTGCACGTCGACTTCCATCTTCTCCCTGGGACCGGAGGACAGCACGGAGCGGCCGTTCTCGTGCACCTCGCGCATGCGCTGCGCAGCGACTTCACGCGGGAGGTGGAAGTAGGTCTGGAACACCTGGGTGACGTAGCTCATGAGGTTGACGGGGTCGTTCCAGACGATCGTCACCCAGACGTCGTCGAGCCTGGTGGCGACGCCACCTTCGCGTTCAAGCTGCTCGTCGATGCCCACGGTCCAAGCCTAGGCCGGTGCGGGACGTCCGCACGTGCTACTCGCCGCCGTCCTCCGGACCAAAGCGGCCGTCGATGATCTCCTTGCACGCGGGGCACACGGGGAACTTGTTGGGGTCGCGCCCCGGCACCCACACCTTGCCGCACAGCGCGATGACGGGCTCGCCGGTCATGGCGGACTCGAGGATCTTCTCCTTGCGCACGTAGTGCGCGAAGCGCTCCGCGTCGCCGGGCTCGATCAGTTCGCGGGTCTCGACGCGCTCGATAGTCGTGGTCCCGCCTTGGGGCTGGGACTCGGGAAGCGGCTGGGGTTCGAGGGTCTCGCTCATGCGAAAAGCCTAACCCGCGCCTCACCTGACGGCGGCGAGGAGCATTCCGGCTCTTGCGTCGTACAGGCGACCTGCGAACAGCAGGCCAAAGATGTAGCCGGCCACACCGAACCCCAGGCCGCCGATCGCCGCCACGATCCCCCAGCGCGCATCCACGGCCACGGCGAGCACGCAGGGGACGATCACGAACGGCAGGATCGCGAACGTGGCGACAGAGCTGACGATCTGGCCCAACAGTCCAGCGCCCACCGAGCCCACCTCCGCGCCAAACGGGTTCTCCCCCGGCGCGGGTGTGCGATACGGGAGCACCACGGAGGTGATCGCCGCGATGCCAAGCGACGTGCCGAGCGCGCCCACCGCCGTGCCCACCACAGCCGGAGCGAGCGACCAATAGCCAGCCCAGCCCACGACCACGAGCGAGCCGATCACCACGAGCGGGAGCGACCAAGCCAGTACGGCGGCGAAGCGTCCGCGCATGACGTCACCGCCGCGTCGGCCCGCAACGATGTCCAGCCACAGGGCAGACGAGTCGTAGGCGACGTCGTTGTGCCGCCCCCAGCCCACGGAGGTGGCGAGCACGAAGGGTGCCGCGAAGGTCCAGCGCGGATCGAGGTCGAACACCGGCACGATCACGGTCACGAAGACGACAGGGAGCAGCACCACGGCCGTAAGGCCGGTGATGTAGCGGGGGTCAGAGCGCCAGGCGCGAGCAGCCCGCGCAAACACTGCCCCGGCCGGGCCGACGCGGTCGCTGGGGGCCAGCAGGATCATGCGGCGGCCCGCGCGCACCACCGTATCCGTGCGTGGTCCCGTGCCGCCCGAGCGATGGAGCGGGGTGACGAGGGCGTGAACCACATTGGCTCTCCACGCAAGCAGCAGCACTCCCGTCCAGACGAGCGCGATCCCGAGTCGCCACGCGACCACCGCCCAGTGGCCCTGCTCCGCAGCATGCGCAGCCGCGAGCGCGGAGACCAGCGGAGTGTCCTCGAGCGCACCGATCGCGATATCGAAGTCGGCCTCGAAGAGCGACTCGAGCCCCTGCGCAAGGGTCTGCCAGGCGAAGTAGGCGAACGCGATGATCGCAAAGAAGGAGACGGCGAAGGCGATATTGCGGGCAAGGCGGTTGGCGAAGATGCGCTCCGCCCATGAGGCGCCCAGCCTGCCTAGCGCGACCAGCGAGACGGTCTGGATGAGGGCACCAAGAATGGCGATCGCCCCAGTGACCGGACCCGAGGCGAACCAGCTCGCGCTCAGCGTAAGCCACAGCGCCGTGAAGAACAGGGCAGGCAGCGTGATGAGCGCTGCCACGAGCAGCCCCGGCATGATGCGGTCCGCCTTGACGCCAATGGGCGCGAAGCGACGCGGATCGAGGGTGTCGTCCACCCCGGCGATCAGCACGGGGACGAGCGCCCAGCCCAGCGCGAAAAACACGCCAAGCGTCACGAGTGCCGCATTGCGCGCCGTTGGCTCCGCGCGAGTGAGGGCGCCGTAGCCCCACACCACCTGCGGAATGAGCGTGAGCATCCACAGCACGGCCGCGCCAAGGATGATCTGCCGCCACTTCTCTCGCGCCAGCAAGTGGCGCATCGAGGTGAAGCGAAGCCTCAGGATGGTCGCAACCACGCCAGATCCCTGTGTTCTCGCTCGTCGCCGACGAGCTCCACGAAACGCTCTTCGAGCTCACCGTCTCCACGCACCTCATCGAGAGTGCCTGCCGTGAGAACGCGACCGGCACCCACGACGGCCACGTGGGTGCAGAGGCGCTCCACGAGCGCCATCACGTGGCTCGACATCACCACGGTGCCACCACCAGCGACAAAGTCGATGAGGATCCTCCTGATCGCCGTGGCACTCACGGGATCGACGGCCTCGAAGGGCTCGTCGAGGACCAGCACTCGAGGCGCGTGGACCAGCGCGCAGGCGAGCGCGATCTTCTTTGCCATGCCCGCGCTGTAGTCCATGACAAGCACCCGTGCCGCTCCCGCGAGGTCGAGCGTCGCGATGAGGTCGTCGCGGCGCTGCTCGATCACAGCGGGGTCGAGCCCGCGCAGCCTGCCTGCGTAGGAGATGAGCTCCGACCCAGTGAGCCGGTCAAAGGTGCGCAGTCCGTCAGGCAAGACGCCAAGCAGAGGCTTGGCAGCGTCGGGCTGTGCCCACAGGTCGATGCCGCAGATGTGCACCGTCCCCGCGTCCGGGCGCAGCAGACCCGTCGCCATGGACAGCGTGGTGGTCTTTCCCGCGCCGTTGGGGCCCACTACGCCGTAGAACGAGCCGGTGGGGATGTCGAGGTCGATCGCGTCGGCGGCGCGCAGCGAGCCGTAGACCTTGGTGAGGCCCCGCAGCGACATCGCTGGAACGGTGACAGGCTCTGTCATTGCGCCAGCGTAACGCCGGTTTACGCGGGAAACAGCGCGTCGATCGCCGCGACCTGATCGGGAGTCAGACGCGCCGCGCCGGCCGCACCATTCGCCGCCACCTGTTCGGGTCGGGTGGCCCCAGCAATGACCGACGCTATGGCCGGGTTCGCAAGGAACCAGCCAAACGTTGCCTCGAGCATGGTGACGCCCCACTCGTCACACAGCGCCTGGTAGGCCTCCATTGCGTCCCAATCGGCGTTGTCGGCGATGTGGGGACGGATGTTCGTGATGCGAGTGCCCTCGGGCCGCTCGGTGCGCGTGAACTTGCCGGTGAAGAGCCCGTTGGCGAGCGGGAAGAACGGCAGGAAGCCTTGGCCACCCTCGCGAGCCGCGTCGAGGCGACCATCGGTCTCGACGGCGCGAGCGATGAGGCTGAGTTCATCCTGGCTTGTGGCGAGTCGGGTGATGCCGAGCGCGTCGGCGGTCGCGTTGGCCTCGCGCAGCTGGTCCGCGGTGAACTGCGAGGCGCCGTAGGCGCGGATCTTGCCCTCGTCGACGAGTTCCGCGAGCGCGGTCAGCGTCTCCTCGATGGGCGTCGAGGGGTCAGGGGTGTGGAGCTGGTAGAGGTCGATGATCTCGATCTGGAGCCGGGTGAGGCTCGCTTCGCACGCCGCGCGAAGGTAGGCGCGAGAACCCTTCGCGCCCACAGCGTCGTACGGGGTAGCCACCTCGCTGTGCCCAAACTTGGTGGCGACGATCGCCTCATCGCGGCGGCCCTTCAGCGCGACTCCCAGGAGAGTCTCCGACAGGCCCAGCTCGTGGCCGTAGATGTCTGCGGTGTCGAAAAACGTCACCCCAGCGTCGAGCGCGGCGGTGACCACGGCCGTCGTCCCGTCTTGGAATTCGCTTGCCGTCCCCGTGCGCCCAAAGTTGTTGCAGCCAAGTCCGATAGCAGAGACAGCGAACGGAGCGTAAGGGAGTGTGCGATTGTCCATACCCACAGGCTAAGTCAGCGAGTTGCGTGCGGATTTACCTACGGTGCCGTAGGGTTGGGTCATCTGCAAGGGCAACACCGCTCGACCTCGGCTGGGAAGTCGTATTACCTAGCCAAGGAGTCTCGTGGCAATCACAACTACCGAGCCGAAGCTCGCAGCACCCCGCATCCCTGTCAATCACATCACTCGCTCCTTCACCGAAGTGGCAGCGACGATTCGCGACGCGGGACTGCTCCGCCGTCATTACGGCTTCTACTCCGTCTTCACCTCGGTGCTGGTCCTGGGTCTCGCCGGCACCGTCGCCGGAATGATCCTGCTTGGCGACTCGTGGTTCCAACTGCTCATGGCGCTCGCCCTTGGCGTCATCTTCACCCAGTTCGCGTTCCTTGGCCACGAGTTCGCGCACCGCGCGGTGTTCCGCTCCGGACCCGCTAACGACCTGGCGGGCAAGCTCATCAGCGGCATCGTCGTTGGCCTGTCGAACCAGTGGTGGATGACCAAGCACTCGCGTCACCACGCCAACCCCAACACCATTGGCAAGGATCCCGACATCATGCCGGACACCGTGGTCTTCCTCGAGGAAGACGCGAAGGAGTCCAAGGGCATCCTGCGCTGGATCATCGCGCGCCAGGGCTGGCTGTTCTTCCCTCTTCTCACGATGGAGGGCATCAACCTTCACCGCCTGTCGATCGTGTCCTTGTTCCGCGATGCCAAGGGACGCACCAAGTGGCTTGAGCTCACGTGGATCGTGGTCCACTTCGCGCTGTATCTGGTGCCGCTATTCCTGTTCCTGCCCCTGGGCATGGCGTTTGCGTTCGTCGGCGTGCAGATGGCCGTCTTTGGCGTCTACATGGGTGCATCCTTCGCCCCCAACCACAAGGGCATGGCGATCATCGAGCCCGGCACCAAGGTGGACTTCCTGTCCAAGCAGGTGCTCACGAGCCGCAACATCCGCGGCGGCTGGGCCATGTCGATCCTCATGGGCGGCCTGAACTACCAGGTGGAACACCACCTGTTCCCCAACATGAGCCGCCCCAGCCTTGGCCGCACGCGCGCCATCGTCAAGGAGTACTGCGAGAACATCGGCCTCAAGTACACCGAGACCTCGCTCGTCGAGTCGTACGCGATCGTGATCCGCTACCTCAACGAGGTGGGCCTCGCGGCTCGCGATCCCTTCGACTGCCCCGAGCGCGTCGCGATGGGTCGCTGAGCGGGGAAGTTCCCGCGCGTCATGCGCGTTGAATCTTGCATGACCGACTCCCTCGCCGATGGCACCCGCATGGGCGCCGTTGAACTCCTCGTTGACGACCTCGACACGATGCTCGCGTTCTACCGCGACACCCTTGCCCTTGACCTGCTGCGGGTCGACGGCGAGACGCACGTGCTGGGTCGCGGCGGGGTCGAGACGGTGACGCTCACGCCCGCGAAGGGCCTTCCCCGCTTCAACCGCTCGGGCGCCGGACTGTTCCACACGGCTGTCCTCTTTGACTCGCGAGCCGGCCTAGCGTCGGCCGTTGCTCGCGTAGCCCAAGCCGCGCCTGGCGCCTACACGGGATCCGCGGACCATTACGTGAGCCAGGCGTTCTACTTCGACGACCCCGAAGGCAACGGGGTGGAGCTGTACTGGGACCGACCGCGCGCGGAGTGGCCGCGCGACGCCGCCGGCCGCCCCATCATGGGCACCGAGTACATCGACGCGAACGGCTTCCTTGGCACGCACCTCACCGAGTCCGAGTTCGTGAAGCCCTCCGCTGCCGCGAGCGTTGGCCACGTCCACCTGCAAGTGGGCGACATCCCCACCGCCAAGGACTTCTACGTGGGCACGCTGGGCTTCGAGGTGGTGTTCGACATGGGCTCGGCACTGTTCATCTCCGCCGGTGGCTACCACCACCACGTTGGCCTCAACACCTGGAACTCCCAGGGGGCGGGACCGCGCGCGGCGTCGCTTGGCCTGGGAACAATGGACATCGTGCTTCCCACGCCCGACGATGTTGGCGCCTTGCGCGACCGCCTCGCCTTCCGCGGTGCGCAGGTCGCCGATGATGGCCGCACGCTGACCGTTGCCGACCCGTGGGGGTCGAAGGTGAGGGTGCGCGCAGAGGGCTAGTCGTTTCGCCCGGAGCGGAGCCCGGCCACGTTGGGGCGGCGTCAGCATATGCTGACCAAATGGAAACGTTGAACGGCGCCGAGTACGAGGGCGACAACGTCATCGCAGAGCTCGCCGCAATCGCGGAGGCCAAGCGAGAACTCGCCAAGCGCGAGGAGCTTGCCGTGCGCCGCGCCCGCAATCGCGGACTCAAGTGGGGCGAGATCGGCACCTTGCTGGGCGTCACCAAACAGACGGTGCACCGTAAATACCGCGCCTACGGGTGAGCCAGCCACAGCGTCGGGCAACACAAACGGGCGGCCGCCGCAGCGACCGCCCGCAAGGCATAAGTGGAGCTCGGGGGGCATGTGTCGAACTCTTGGCCTTCAGTAATCACCTGATGCTGATACAGCGCGCCGCATCACCCGGACAAGACCCAGGTCAGGGATTGGTCCAGGTCCCACCCTCATCGCGGCAGAAGAGTGTGCACACACAGAGGGCCGGTCTGCCGCGGCCCGTTCGCGGTACCGCAAGTCCACCTGACCCTGGCGACGCGCGGCATGCAGAGAGTGCGCTAACATCGCTACATGACGATGCTAGCGAAGAGTCTGAGCGACCATAGGGATCCGGAGCCCGATGCAGGACTGTCCTTGGCGGCTGCGCTGTTCCACGGCCTATCGGACCCGTCCCGGTTGGCGATCTTGCAGCACCTGAGCCTGGGCGAGCACCGGGTGCGTGACCTCACGGAACACCTTGGGTTGGCGCAGTCGACGGTGAGCGCCCACCTGGCGTGCCTTCGTGACTGTGGCCTGGTGGTGTCCCGGCCGCAGGGTCGGGCCTCGATGTTCTCCCTCACCAGCGTGCCTAAGCTGCTGGGCGTGCTGGACGCCGCAGAGCGACTACTCGCCTCCTCGGGGTATGCGGTGGCGCTGTGCCCGAACTACGGCGTCGGGACCGAGGGCAACCCCGCCCCGGACCAGCTACGCACCCACGCCGGGCAGGAGGCGGGGGCGTGAGCCGCGAGGAGACCCCGCAGCGGGAGGTGCTCGTGGACGCGTGCGGGTGTGAGAGAACGCCGCCGCCTTCCACGGGCGGCGGCGAGGTCGAGGAGCCGGTCACCCGGCTCTGGCACGTGCGGGAGATCCGGCTGGGTCTGCTCTCCGGCGCCCTGCTCGGCGTTGGGTTCCTCGCCGGACTCGGGGGCTGGGAGACGGTGGAGCTGGTGCTGGCCGCAGCGGCGCTGCTGGTGGGCGGGTCCACGTTCGTGCCCGGTGCGCTGCGAAGGCTGGCGCGCGGCAAGCTCGGCGTCGGCCTGCTGATGACGATCGGCGCCGTGGGCGCCACCCTGCTGGGGCAGGTGGAGGAGGCCGCCGCGCTGGCGTTCCTGTTCTCCCTCAGCGAGGGACTGGAGGAATACTCCCTGGCCCGGACCCGGCACGGCCTGAGGGCACTGCTGGACCTTGTGCCCAAGGAGGCGACGGTGCTGCGCGGAAGCCACGAGGTCGTCCTTGACCCCGCCCAACTGGTGACCGGGGACGTCATGGTGGTCCGTCCGGGCGAGCGGCTGGCGACCGACGGGACCGTGCGCAGCGGCCGCAGCAGCCTGGACACCTCGGCCATCACCGGGGAGTCCATGCCGGTGGAGACCGGGCCCGGTCAGGAGGTCTTCGCCGGATCGATCAACGGCACCGGCGCCCTGGAGGTCAAGGTGACCTCCACCGCGCAGGACAACTCCCTGGCCCGTATCGTGCACGTGGTCGAGACCGAGCAGTCCCGCCGCGGCGCCACCCAGCGGCTCGCGGACCGGATCGCCCGCCCGCTGGTGCCTGGCATCCTCGTCGCCGCCGTCCTGACCGCGCTGCTCGGCACCCTCCTCGATGACCCGTCGGTCTGGGTGCACCGGGCCCTGGTCATGGTCGTGGCCGCCTCCCCGTGCGCGTTGGCGATCTCGGTGCCGGTCACCGCGGTGGCCTCAATCGGGGCGGCGAGCCGCCGCGGAATCCTGATCAAGGGCGGTGCGGCGATGGAGGCACTGGGCAGGGTCCGCACCGTGGCCCTGGACAAGACCGGCACGCTGACCCGTAACCGGCCGGCCGTCGTCGACGTCGCTACCGCACCAGGGAACAACCGGGACCAGGTGCTGGGGTGGGCGGCCGCCCTGGAGGCGCGCAGCGAGCACCCGCTGGCCGCAGCCATCCTGGCCGCCACCGCCACGGTGCCCGCCGCGAAGGACGTGCAGGCCGTGGTCGGCGCCGGTCTGGTCGGCACCGTCGACGGTGCGCGGGTCCGGCTCGGCAGACCCGGCTGGGTCACCCCCGGCGACCTGGCAGGTGATGTGGCGCGCATGCAGCAGGCCGGCGCGACCGCGGTCGTGGTTGAGGTCGACGGCCACCCGGCCGGCGCCATCGCGGTCCGGGACGAACTGCGGCCCGAGGCCGCCGAGGTCATCGCCCGCTTCGCCGACCACGGCTACACCGTGGTGATGCTGACCGGGGACAACCAGGTCACCGCACGGGCCCTGGCCGCCGAGGCCGGCATCGAGCAGGTGCACGCCGACCTGCGCCCGGAAGACAAGTCCCAGGTGGTCACCGGCCTGCGCACCCAGGGGCCGACCGCGATGGTCGGCGACGGTGTCAATGATGCACCCGCGTTGGCCACCGCGGACGTCGGCGTCGCGATGGGCGCGATGGGCACCGACGTCGCGATCGAGACCGCCGACGTCGCCCTCATGGGTGATGACCTGCGGCTGCTGCCGTACGCGTTCGAGCACGCCCACCGCACCCGCGCCATCATGCTGCAGAACGTCGTGGTCTCCCTCGCCCTGATCGCGGCCCTGATCCCGCTGGCCCTATTCGGCGTTCTGGGTCTGGCTGCGGTCGTCCTGGTCCACGAGCTGGCCGAGGTCCTCGTCATCGCCAACGGTGTCCGTGCCGGCCGCAGCAGACACCTCGCCGCCCCCGGCGCGGCGCAGGACCGTACCCACCTGGAAGGAGCTCGCGCATGAGCGCAGGCCACAACCACGGAAGCGTCACCACCCACCGCGGCCCGCTGGTGGTCGCGTTCGCGATCACCTCGACCATCTTGGTCGCCGAGGTCATCGGGGCGTTGTGGACCGGCTCTCTGGCTCTGCTGGTCGACGCAGGGCACATGTTTACCGACGCCGCCGGGCTGGGCATGGCTCTGATCGCCGCGTCGCTGGCCCTGCGCCCGCCAACACCCGAGCGGACGTGGGGGTTCCGCCGGGCCGAGGTACTCGCCGCGGGAGCCCAGGCCACTGTGCTGCTCGGGGTCGGGCTCTACGCTTTCGTCGAGGGCGTCCGCCGCCTGTACGAACCGCACGAGGTCAGCTCCACCGGCTTGCTCATCTTCGGTATCGTCGGCCTCGCCGGAAACATCGTCTCCATGCTGGTCCTCAGCTCCGGACGTGTCGCCAACCTCAACATGCGCGCCGCGTTCCTGGAGGTCGTCAACGACGCCCTGGGGTCGGTGGCCGTCATCATCAGCGCGATCATCATCACCACCACCGGGTGGGTCCGCATCGACGCCATCACCGGAATGCTCATTGCCGCCCTCATCGTGCCCCGCGCCATCACCATCCTGCGAGAGGCCGGCCACATCCTGCTGGAGTCCACACCCAAGGGGCTGAACCTGGACGACGTCCGCGCCCACGTGCTCGCGGTGCGGCACGTGCAGGACGTACACGACCTGCATGCCTCCACCATCGCCACCGGCCTACCCGTGCTGACGGCTCACGTCGTCCTGGACGAGGCGTGCTTCACCGACGGTCACGCCGCCGAGATGTTGGCCCACCTCCAGGACTGCGTGGCCGAACACTTCGACGTCAGCATCGAGCACTCCACTTTCCAGCTCGAACCACCCGGACACGCCGACCGCGAGCACACCGCCCACGCCTGACCAACTCCTCGGGTCGGCATGCGCCTAGATGACGCACGTACTCGAGACTCACGTCCAAGAAGGTCTCGTCCTCGGGGCTGCCCGGGGGTCTTCGAGGCGTGAAAGCAAAAAGCCCCTGCCAGCGAGCTGGCAGGGGCCACAGGGTGGTGGAGATGGCGGGAATCGAACCCGCGTCCGCATGTTCCATGGCAGGGCTTCTCCGGGCGCAGCCTGAAGAAGTATTTCTCGGCCCCTCCCCGCTATCAGGCGAGTTGGGAGTGGGCCCAGTCACGGTGTGAAGTCCCGGCCGCCGCCGTGACGCCGGCGGCCAGCAAGTTCTCTAGATGACGCCAGGAACTAGGTCGAGAACGAACCTAGGCTGACGGACTTCGGGGCTCGCTTAGGCAGCGAGGGCGAAGTCGGTGCGCTTGGAATCGGCACCTATTGGTTTGCTGGGGGCGTTGACAAGATAACCCAGCATCCTTGGCCCGCTTCCCCTGCGATGAAAAACACGCGTCGAAACCGATCATCCCCTATGCAGTTGTGCGTATCCATTGTACCTGGGGCGAGGGCGCGCCGATAGGGCCCTACCAGCCGCCGCCACCGCCGCCACCGCCACCGCCGCCGGAGAAGCCCCCTCCGCCCCCGCCTCCCCCGCTGAAGCCGGAGTCGCCGCTGGAGCCGGGCGTGGGGGCCGACATCGCCGAGGCCGCCTGCGACGTGAAGTCGGCAATCGACCGCGTGAGGCCGGTCCCCGCGGACCAGAACGAGCCGGTGGTGAAGCCCACCATCCAGTCGGGATCGCGCACGGGGTAGCCCTGATCCGCGAAGTTCTTGAACTTCTTGGTCCACTCCTCCGTGATGCCGAACGCGATGGCGTACGGCAGGTATCGAGAGAAGATGTCCTCCTTCTCGTTGAGGCGGAGCTGATTCGCCTCTGCGGTGCGCAGGAACAGTTCGAACCCCTTGGACTCCGCGAGCACGCGTGAACCTTCTGCCTTGCGGGCGGGTGCCGCGCGGTGGGTCGCGATCAGCACGGTGCCCAGGAGGATCAGTGGAATGGTGGCAATCACAGATCCGCCGATGCTGGCCACAAAGAACGAGCCGAAGAAGCCGACGACCGCGAGCCCAGTGCCCAGGCATCCCCACGACAGCCGGCTCGCTGCGGGAGACTTCGCATACCAGCCGGACCTCACGGTGTCCTCATACATCTGGACGCACACTGCCTGCATCGTGGACGCGAAGGTGGTCCTGAGCGTCGAGAGCCGCACCGAGTCACGGTCCTTGAAGATGCCGTCGAAGAGCATGCCCTCGTACTTGAGCATCGTGGAATCGGAGTTCTTGAGCTTCACCAGCCGGTAGTCCGCGGTCGCCACTGCCTCAATGCGCAGATAACCGCGCACCGCGAGATCAACGACTGTCGCGGCCACGTCCTCAGCATCGGCCTTCTCATCCCACAGCGTGCCGATCAGTCCCGGCCTCACGCCCTTGGGCGGGTCGAACCGGACGGCTACCGCGGGACCGTGGCGCATAGTGCGGGTGGCGCTGGCCTCGGCGAACGTGGGCGTCAATCCCGGAGTGAGGCCCACGTAGTACTCGTCCCTAGTAGCCCGCCACAGCGCGCGACCGATGGCCGCCCCGCCAACCACCAGGATGACGAGGCCAGCGATTCCCCAGCCGGGAGCTGGGCGGAAGGCGCGCGCCACGTCGCTCGCGAGCTCGAGTTCGGGGGTCGTGTTGAAGCTGCCAGAGGGGTACAGCACGTCGATGGTGAGCGGCTCGCCCGGCGTGAGCGACCGGTGGGCGAAACTCGCGCGGGCTCCCTCGTGGCTGGCCGAGTCACATGACGTCGCGGCACCCGTCGCTCCCGCGAAGCACTGGGACGCGATCGCGTCGACTGGAGAGGTCACCGTGATGAGCACATTGGAGATGGGTATCACCCATCGGTCACCGATCGCATTCCAATAGAACTCGTCTGCCTCGATGGCTTCGCTCTCGCCCGGCGGCACAGCATCGTCCACCCCATTCATCACCTGACCGATGGTGTACGTCAGCGTGTACGTCTGCACGCCGGAGACGTTGCCGATGTTCTCGTCGCCTACTCGCACCTCGAGCCAGTAGTCCCCGCGGGTCAGGTACACCTTGGCGGGCGCACCCGTGGAGCTCGACGCCTCCACATCGCGAATGTCGTACACGCGGTTGTAGGTGCCGTCATAGCCCTGGCGCGTGGGGAACAGGAAGTACGGACCGTGACCTGGGTCGTTGCCGAAGTCGAAGTCGATCTCCAGCGTGACCTTGACTGAGCCGTCGGGCTGCAGATCGAAGGTCTGGTCCCAGCGGGTGATCTGGTTGCCGAGCGTCGTGGTGGTGGACGGGAACGTGTCGTCGGCACCAGCGCCCGACGCTGGCAACAGCAGGCAGACAAAGGCCAGGAGGAGTGTGGAGAGCCACTTCATGCCCCCCATCATGCCCGGGAAGGTCAGCGGCGCGCGTTCATGGCGCGCTCAGCCTCGCGGGCGTCCTGCTTCTCCTTGAGCGTCTGGCGCTTGTCGTAGAGCTTCTTGCCTCGCGCGAGAGCGATCTCGATCTTGGCGCGGCCGTTCACGAAATACAGGCGCAAGGGCACGATCGTGTGGCCCTTTTCGCGAGTGCGGATCAGGAGTTCGTCGATCTCCTCGTGGTGCAGCAGCAGCTTGCGCTTGCGCCGTGGAGCGTGGTTGGTCCAGGTCCCCTGCGTGTACTCGGGAATGTGGACGTTCTCGAGCCATGCCTCGTTGTGATCGATCGAGATGTAGCCATCCGTGATCGACGCACGACCCTGGCGCAGCGCCTTGACCTCGGTGCCGCTGAGGACGATTCCCGCCTCGTAGGTCTGGTCGATGAAGTAGTCGTGGCGCGCCGCTCGGTTGGTCGCCACGACCTTCAACGATTCGTTCTTGGCCATGGCTCACCTCCTTCACTCGTGCGCAAGGCCGAATGAGGAGTCTACCTGCCCCCGCTACTTGGGGATCGGACCCAGGATGCTCATGGGGTCGACGGTCTTGCCGTTGACGTACACCTCGAAGTGCAGGTGGCACGCCGTGGAGGTTCCCGTGGAACCCGAGTAGCCGACCAACTGGCCCCTCGTGACGTACTGGCCCTTCTTCACGGCGAAGCGCGAGAGGTGGTTGTAGCTCGTCAGCACGGAGTTTCCCTTGACGATGCCGTGGTCGAGCATCACCTGGTTGCCGAACCCGCCCATGGGCTGAGCCCACTCGACGCGACCTTCAGCGGCCGAGTAGATCGCAGTTCCGCAGTACGCACGGAAGTCGGTGCCTGCGTGCAGTCGCCAGTAGTGCAGGACGGGGTGATACCTGTTGCCGTAGTTCGACGTGATGTACGGAACCTTCGTGGGGAAGCTCAAGTAGCCCTTGCCCATGGGCGTGGGGTTGAGGGCGCGCTCCTGTGCGAGCTTCTTCTTGACCAGCTCGAGGATCTTCTTGCGAACCTTCTCCTGCTTGCGCTCAATCTCCTTCTGCTTGGCGATCGCCTCCGAGCGCTGCTTGGCGAGCTTGGCCTTAAGTTCGGAGAGCTGCTTGAGCGCGGCGTCCACCGCGTCCTTCTTCTCCTGTGCGGCCTTCTTGGCTGCCCTGGCCTCCTTGACCAGAGCGTCGGCCTCCGCCTTGAGTTCTTCGATGTATTCGCGCACCGCCTCCTGGCGCGCGCCACGGTTGCGGTTGGTCGCCGCGATCTCCTCGATCTCGTCGAGGGCATTGGCCTGCACGCGGGCGGCGGAACTCTGGGCAGCAAAGCGATTGACGAAGTCGCTCGACGACTCGGCGCCGAACACCAAGGCGAGCGAGTCGGATCCGCCCGCGTCCATGTACTGCTCGCGGGCGAGAGCTCCAAGGGTGATCTTGAGCTCTTCGACGCGCGCCTCGTCCTCCTGGATCTGGCGGGCAATCTCCTCGTCGAGGGCGATCGCGGCCTTGAGCTTGTCGGCGACGATCTTCTGCTGCACCTTCGCAGCGTCGTAGCGCTCGGTGGCCTTCTTGGCTTCGGCCTCGAGGATGGGCAGCTTTGCCTCGAGGCGGACGATCTTGGCGTTGGTCTCGAGGATGGCGTCGTCGGTGTCTTCGAGATCGTGCTCGAGCTGCTCGAGCTCCTTCTCCATCTGCTTGGCCTTCTTGTTGGCCTTCGCGATCTCGTCGTCGTAATCGGACTTGCCGTACACCTGGCTGCTGGCAGGGGGTGCGGCGAGCGCCGCAGAGAAGGCCCACCCGGACACGACAGCCACTGCCAGCAGGGCTGCCAGCACCATGTAGAACCGGTTGCGCGCGATCATGCCCGCGTGTACTTCCCCAGCGTCACGAGCGAGGCGACGGCAGCGAGCAGCACCGCGGTGCCCACGAGGTACGGCGCCACAGCGAGCACATCTGATTCGTTCACGTAGGCCACCCATGACACGGATGACTTGAGCCAGTCGCCAACGACGTAGCGAACGGACGCGTAGAGGGCGGCGACAGCGAACACGGCACCCAGGGTCGCGGCGACCGCGCCTTCAAGCATGAACGGTGCCTGAATCAGCGTGCGCGACGAACCGACCATGCGCATGATCGTGGTCTCGCGCCGGCGGCTCAGGGCACTGAGGCGCACCGTGGTGGTGATGAGCAGCATCGCTGCAAGGAGCATGACCGCGGCGAGCGCGGCAGCCACGAGGGTCGCCGCGTTCAAGAACTTGAACAGCTGGGAGAAGATCTCGCGCTGGTCCTTGACGTTCTCCACGCCCGGCATGCCGGCCACAGCGTCGGCCACTACCTGGAATTGCTCAGGATCACTGAGCTTGACGCGATAACTGGACTGCATCTGGTCCGCGGTGAGCATGCCCGCGATTCCTTGGTTGTCCTGCCTCTTGTAGTTCTCGAAGGCCTCTTCCTTGGATTCGTAGTAGACCTTCTCCACGAGATCCGCGACGGGACCCTCCTCGAGCACCGCGCGGATCGCCTCCTGCTGGTCCGGAGTCACCTCGCCTGCCGCGCACGCCTGAGACAGCGAGTTCGCGGGGCACATGAAGACTGAGACCTCGACCTTGCCGTACCAGTCGCTCTTCAGGTCCTGCACCTGGAGCTGGATGAGCGCGGCAGCGCCAACGAACGTGAGCGACACGAAGGTGACGAGCACGACGGACAGCGCCATCGTCGAGTTGCGACGCAGCCCGTTCGCGACCTCGGCAAGGATGAATCGCAGCCTCATACGCGCTCCAGCCCGTACACGCCGCGGTCCTGGTCACGCACCAGGTGGCCGCCCTTGAGCTCGATGACGCGCTTGCGCATCTGGTCAACGATCTCGTCGTCGTGCGTCGCCATGAGCACCGTGGTGCCCGTGCGGTTGATGCGGTCAAGCAGTCGCATGATGCCCACGCTCGTGCCGGGGTCGAGGTTTCCGGTGGGCTCGTCGCACAGCAGAATCGGCGGGTGGTTGACGAACGCGCGCGCGATCGCCACGCGCTGCTGCTCGCCACCTGACAGCTCATGCGGGAGGCGCTTCTCCTTGCCCGCGAGACCCACGAGCTCAAGCATCTCCGGCACGGCGGAGTTGATGACATGTCGCTTCTTGCCAATCACCTGCAGCGCAAACGCGACGTTCTGGTAGACCGTCTTGTTGGGAAGCAGGCGGAAGTCCTGGAACACCGCGCCGATTTCGCGACGCAGCTGCGGCACGCGCCAGCTGCTCAAGCGGTTGAGGTGCCGTCCCGCGACGTAGATATCGCCCTGCGTGGGACGCTCCTCCCTCAGGATGAGCTTGAGGAAGGTCGACTTGCCCGAACCGGACGAGCCCACGAGGAAGACAAAGTCTCCCCGCTCGATCTCCACGGAGACGTCATCGAGCGCCGGCTTGGCGCCGCGGGTGTACGTCTTCGAGACGCTGTCGAATCTGATCATGGTTCGCCGGGGCGCGAGGGGACGGACTCGCGCTTCTATCTAGAGAAACACGCTCCGACGGTACGTCACGTGAGGCGCGCCGCCACCCTCGGTGTGCGGGTTGTCACACTTGAGCGGCCCGACGCTGCGGCCGGGGCGCGCTTGCGCTCCCCCTCTCGCCGCCCATAGGGACGTGGACCCAACTGATCCCTTGAGAAGGTGAGTAGTCACCGCCCTGAGGGACGCAGCGTCGGGCGTGGCACTGTGAACCACGCCCGACGCCGCGTGGCGCTACTTGATGACTACACGGAGTGGGACGGACTTGGTGGTGGTCTTCTTGCCGTCAGAGAGATCGACGGTCACCTTGAGGGCCACTACTGCAGTCTTCAACTTGGTCCTGCCCCCAGTGTTGAAGAACACCATTCCGTTCTCGCTGGCCAGGCTGTAGGACGCACTGGCCGAGTTGAACGACTTGCACTTAGTGCCGGCGTACGTAGCGGCGAACTCCGCGATAACCGGTGTCCCGCCCCCAAAGTATTCGTTGGGAGTGCCGAGGGACGCCGAGGTCGCGAGGGCGCTAGTCCCTGACATTGTCAGCGTCGTGGTCAGGCAAATCCGCTTGACCTTCAGGTTGCAGCCGTAAGGAATGTCCACGCGCGCGCCAACCTTCAACGGCTGGAGGTCGATCTTCGCCGAACCGTCGTTCTGCTTGTATCCGGAGATTGATCCATAGATGTCTCTTATTCCACAGCCGGAATTGCCGTAGACAACTTCGTTGAAACGCACCTTGGCATCGGCGGCTCCCGCTGGTGCGGAAGCACCTACCATCAGCATGAGCACGGCAGCGATGACGGCCCACGACTTCTTCACAGAGTTCTTCAAGACTTCCCCCTATCAGGAAACCGAGTGGTCCCTGTTGACACCCCGGTGCGCGAAACCGTACTAGGCGCGGGGGTTGTGGGTCACGGCGACACGCGGCTCAGCCGCGCCCGCTACTCGCCAGCGGCAGCGCTGCGGCGCCAGCGGATGCCGGCATCGATGAAGCCGTCGATCTCGCCGTCAAACACGAGCTGGGGGTTGCCGGACTCGTACCCGGTACGGAGGTCCTTCACAAGCTGCTGGCCATAGAGGAAGTAGGACCGCATCTGGTCGCCCCATGACGCCTTGATGTCTCCGGCGAGCTCCTTCTTCTGCGCTGCCTCTTCCTCTTTCTTGAGGAGCAGCAGTCGCGTCTGGAGCACTCGCATGGCGGCGGCGCGGTTCTGGATCTGGCTCTTCTCGTCCTGCATCGAGACCACGATGCCCGTCGGGATGTGGGTGATCCGCACGGCCGAGTCAGTCGTGTTCACGGACTGGCCGCCGGGGCCCGACGAGCGGAACACGTCGACGCGGATGTCGGATTCGGGAACCTCGACCTCCTGGGCCTCCTCCATGATGGGAATGACCTCGACGGCCGCGAAGCTGGTCTGGCGCTTGTCGGCAGAGCCAAAGGGACTGATGCGCGCGAGGCGGTGGGTGCCTGCCTCGACCGACAGCGTTCCGTACGCGTACGGGGCGTCCACCTCGAAGGTCGCGGACTTGATGCCAGCGCCCTCCGCATACGAGGTGTCCATCACCTTGGTGGGGTAGCCGTGGCGTTCGGCCCACCGCAGGTACATGCGGAGCAGCATCTCGGCAAAGTCGGTGGCGTCGTCGCCGCCCGCACCGGAGCGGATGGTCACGACGGCTCCGCGGTCGTCCCACTCCCCCGTCATGAGGGTGCGCACTTCCATTGCCTGCAGATCGGTCTTGACCTTGGCAAGCTCCACCTCGGCCTCGGCAAGCGTCTCTGCGTCTTCGCCTTCGATGCCCATCTCGACGAGCACCTCGAGGTCGTCGATGCGCTGCCGCATCGAATTGAGACGTTCAAGTTCGTTCTGCGCCTGGCTCAGCTTGCTGGTGACGGCCTGGGCGTTCTCTTGGTTGTCCCACAGGTCCGGCGCGGCGGCCTGCTCGGACAGTTCCGCGATGCGCTTCTTGAGTGCGTCGGGGTCGCTCACCGCCTCGATCTGGGCGAACGTTGTGCGCAGCGCCGCAAGTTCGGCGGGAAAGTCGGTGACCACAACGAGCGATTCTACCGGGGAGATGGCCGACGCTGCGGCGGGGCCCGCACTCAGGTCACCACAGCGTCGGCCCAAGACCGGTTGCGGTACGTGAGTGTCGCGAAACTGCCGTTTCGCGACACTCAGATACCGCAACCAGGTGTGGGGCGGGGAGCCACAGAGGCCCCGTCACCTCCTGGGTGACGGGGCCCCTGCTGGAGGAGGGAACGATCAGGCCTTGTTGGCCTTGCGCACCCGGGCCTTGGGAGAGGGCTCCTTGGTGAGCCCTGCGCGGACCGCCTCGAAGGAGGTGCCGTAGTAAGCGGCCTCCATCATGGTCTTCATGTCCTCGAGCATCGGCAGGCGGGGGTTCGCCGGTGCGCACTGGTCCTCGTACGCGTTCATGGCGAGGGTGTCGAGGCTCGACATGAACTCCGCCTCGTCGATGCCGATCTCCTGGAACGAGCCCTCAATGCCCACCTTGGCGCGCAGGTCCTCGACGGCGCTCGCGTACGCCTCGACGGCCTCCTCGGGAGTGGAGCACGGCAGGCCGAGCACCTTGGCGATCTCCTGGAACCGCTCGGGAGCCACGTAGCTCTCCTGCTTGGGCCACGACGTGGGCTTGGTGGGGACCTTGCCGTTGTAGCGGATCACGTGCGGGAGATACACGGCGTTGGTGCGGCCGTGCGCGATGTGGAAGGTCGAACCGGTGACGTGGGACATCGCGTGCACCAGTCCAAGGAACGCGTTGCCGAATGCCATGCCCGCGATGGTCGCGGCGTTGTGCATCTTCTCGCGGGCCTTGACCGCCTTGCCGCCCTCGTTCACGGACTCCACGATGTTCTCGAACACCATGCGGATGGCCTGCAGGGCCATGCCGTCAGTGAAGTCGTTCGCGTAGACGGAGACGTACGCCTCCGTGGCGTGGGTCAGCGCGTCCATACCGGAGTCCGCAGCCACACGTCCGGGCATCGAGGCGGTGAGGACGGGGTCCACGATCGCCACGGTGGGCGTCAGCGCGTAGTCCGCGAGCGGGTACTTGCGCCCCGTCTCGGGGTCGGAGATGACCGCGAAGGGGGTGACCTCCGCGCCGGTTCCCGAGGTAGTGGGGATGCAGACCAGCTTGGCGAGCTCACCCAGCTTGGGGAAGGTGAACGCGCGCTTGCGGACGTCGAAGAACTTCTCCTTCAGGTCGCTGAACACCACCTCCGGGTGCTCGTACATGAGCCACATGACCTTCGCGGCGTCCATGGGCGAGCCACCGCCAACCGCGATGATCGTGTCGGGCTTGAAGGCCCGCAACACCTCGGCACCCTTGGTGACGGTGCCCACGCTCGGCTCCGGCTCCACGTTGTCGATGATCTGCAGGGACACGTTGTTGGTGCGGCGACGCAGCACGTCGATCACCTTGTCCACGATGCCGATGCGGGTCATGGTCGCGTCGGTGATGATCGTGACGCGCTCGACATCGGGCATGTCGCGCAGGTACTGGATCGCGTTGGGCTCGAAGTACGTCTTGGCAGGCACCTTGAACCACTGCATGTTGTTGTTCCTCCGGCCGATCCGCTTGACGTTGATGAGGTTCACCGCGGTGACGTTGTTGCTCACCGAGTTCGCTCCATAGGAGCCGCAGCCCAGGGTCAGCGACGGCAGGAACGCGTTGTAGATGTCGCCGATGCCGCCGTGGCTCGACGGCGAGTTGGTGATCACGCGGATCGCCTTGACGCGCTTGCCGAACTCGAGGATGAGGTCCTCATCGGTGGCGTGAATGGCTGCCGAGTGGCCCAGTCCGTGGAACTCCACCATCTGCTCCGCGTAGGTCAGGCCCTGCTCGGTGGTCTCGGACTTCAGGACCGCCAGGACGGGGCACAGCTTCTCGCGGGTCAAGGGCTCGTCCTCGCCCACCTTGGACACCTCAACCAAGATGATCGAGGTCTCGTCCGGGACGGTGAATCCGGCCTGCTCCGCGATCCACTGGGGAGACTTGCCCACAACAGCCGGGTTGAGCTTGGCGCCAGCGCAGTTGCTGCCCGACGCTGTCACACCGAAGATGAACTCCTCCAGCTTCTCCTTGTCCGCCTTGGTAGCGCGGTACGCGTGGAGACGGTCGAACTCGCTCATCGCCTCGTCGTAGATCTGGGCGTCGATGATCGCGGCCTGCTCGGAGGCGCACACCATGCCGTTGTCGAAGGCCTTGGAGACCACGATGTCGTTGACGGCTCGCTTGAGCTTTGCCGACCTGTGGATGTAGGCGGGGACGTTGCCTGCGCCAACACCCAGTGCGGGCTTGCCGCAGCTGTACGCCGCCTTGACCATCGCGTTGCCGCCGGTCGCGAGGATCATTGAGACGCCAGGGTGGTTCATGAGGACGCTGGTCGCCTCAAGCGAAGGCTCCTCGACCCACTGAATGCAGTTCTCGGGAGCGCCGGCTTCGATTGCCGCATCGCGAACGATCTTGGCGGCCGCCACGGAGGACTCCTGCGCGTTCGGGTGGAACGCAAAGATGATGGGGTTGCGCGTCTTGAGCGCGATGAGCGACTTGAAGATCGCGGTCGAGGTGGGGTTGGTGACCGGGGTGATGCCGGCGACCACGCCCACGGGCTCTGCGATCTCCGTGATGCCGAGGATGGGGTCTTCGCTGATGACGCCCACGGTCTTCATGGGTGCCATCGAGTGGGTCACGTGCTCGCAGGCGAAGATGTTCTTCACCGCCTTGTCTTCGAAGACTCCGCGACCGGTCTCCTCAACGGCGAGCTTGGCGAGAGCGCCGTGCTGGTTGAGGGCCGCGACGGACGCCTTCTTGACGAGCAGGTTGACGTCATCCTGGGTGAAGGCGCTGTAGGCCTGCAGTGCGGCCTTGGCCTTCGCAACCAGGGAGTCAATTGCCTCGGCGACAGGCGTCGGTGCGGTTTCCGGTGCGGTGGGGCTGGTGGTTGTCATCTTCCTCTTCTCCTCCATCGGGACCAGTGGGGACTTCTTCCTGGTCACACTTCGACGTTAGGGGCGAGGTTGAGTCTTTTCGCCGGTCAAAAGTCCCGGGGACTAAAGGCCCGAAAGGCCGCGCTCAACGAGACAGAGCTCGGAGCGCGGCCTTCCACCGCTTCCAGCGGTACCCGCCGCTGGGGGCAGCGGGTGGGGTCTATTGCGTCAACCGGTGAACAGGGCCGAGGCCTTGATCACCGTCTGGCTGATGCCGTACAGCAGGCCGGCACCGACGATGACCCACAGGACGTACGCGAGGATCTGCGAGGTCTTCATGTCAGGACTCCTTTGCGGCGCGAACGGGGACGCGGTCGTGGTCGGAGATGGCGTCTTCCGGCTCGTGGTACTTGGCCGGAATCTTCCTCACGAGCAGGTTGGCCGTGAAGCCGATGAGCAGCACGCCCACCATGACGAGCATCGACGGGCGGTACAGGTCCGCGCCCACGTAGCCCTTGGCTTCGAGGAAGTCGAGCAGTCCGTTGACGATCAGCGGACCGGCGATGCCGGCGGCGGACCAGGCGGTGAGCAGGCGACCGTGAATGGCACCCACCTCGAACTCTCCGAACACGTCCTTGAGGTATGCGGGGATCGTCGCGAAGCCGCCGCCGTAGAACGTGAGGATGAGCACCACGAGCAGCACAAACAGCAGCATCGACTTGGGACCAACGGTGGCGACCAGCGTGTAGGCGATGGCGCCAACGCCAAGGAAGATCATGTAGACCCGCTTGCGGCCAATGAAGTCAGAAGCGCTGGACCAGCCGATGCGGCCACCCATGTTGGCGAGCGACAGCAGGCCGACAAAGCCGGCCGCGGCCGCCGCGGACACTGCGGGGAACAGGTCCTCAATCATCGGCTTGGCGTTCTCGAGGATGCCGATGCCAGCCGTGACGTTGGTGAACAGCACGATCCACAGCATCCAGAACGACCACGTCTTGATCGCGTTCTTGGCGTTCACCTGGCCGGAGGCCAGTTTGGGACGGTGGGCGCTGGGCCCCCAGCCTTGCGGCTTCCAGCCCTTGGGAGGAACGCGCACAACGACCGCACCAAGCACCATCATGACGAGGTAGATCGCTCCCATCGTGAGGAACGTGGGGGTGAGCGCCTCGACCTCGGTGTCGCCGAGGTTGGCGAGCAGCGTCGACGACAGCGGTGCCGCGAGCATCGCGCCTCCGCCAAAGCCCATGATCGCAAGGCCCGTCGCGAGGCCCGGCCGGTCGGGGAACCACTTGATGAGCGTTGACACCGGCGAGATGTAGCCGATGCCAAGTCCCATGCCGCCAATGACGCCGTAGCCCAGGTACATGAGCCACAGCTGCTCGGTGGCGATCGCGATCGCGCTGAGCGCGAAGCCGGTGGTCCAGAAGGTCGCGGCGAGCACCATGGCCTTGCGCGGGCCGTTGCGCTCCATCCAGCGGCCGCCAAAGGCCGCGGACAGGCCCAGCATCACGATCGAGATCGAGAAGATCACACCGATCTGTGTGTGGCTCGCGTCGAAGTGCTCGCGCATGGGGTCTTTGAAGACGGACAGCGCGTAGACCTGACCAATGCTCAGGTGGACTGCGAGCGCCGCAGGCGGAACCAGCCAGCGGTTATACGTTGGCGGTGCAACTATGGCGCTGCGATCGAGGATCGACATTGATGCTCCCTGGGACGAGGACTCGTTGGTGCTGTCATCGTCTCGGCACTTTCGTGCCGCGGAGCGGGACCTTGGTCCGAACGTTTACGCCGCGTATTCCTTGAGCGCGGCGAGGATCTGGCCAAGGCCCTTCTTAGCGTCGGCAAAGAGCATTCCGGTCTTGGAATCCGTGTACAACTCGTTCTCCAGGCCGGCGTATCCGTGCCCCATGGATCGCTTGATGACGACGATGGATTTGGCCTTGTCGACGTCGAGGATCGGCATGCCGCTGATCGCGTTGCCCTGTCGGCGCGCGGCAGGGTTCGTGACGTCGTTGGCACCCACGACGAGCGCGACGTCGCAGGTGGCGAACTCCGGGTTCACGTCCTCCATCTCGAGCAGCTGCGGGTACGGCACGTCTGCCTCCGCGAGCAGCACGTTCATATGTCCTGGCATGCGCCCGGCGACCGGATGGATCGCGTAGTACACGGTCACGCCGCGATCGGTGAGCGCCTTGCCCAGTTCCCCGGCTTCTCGCTGGGCTTGGGCCGCAGCAAGGCCGTAACCAGGCACGATGATCACCTTGGAGGCGTAGGCGAGCCTCAGGGCCACGTCGTCGGGGTCGGTGCGGCGCACTTCCCCGCCCGACGCTGCGGCGGCTCCAGCGGGAGCGTCGCCAGTGCCGAACCCGCCCACCATGATGCTGAGTACGGAACGGTTCATAGCGTCGGCCATGAGCTTGGTGAGGATGGTTCCGGAGGCGCCCACAAGGCCGCCCGCGACGATGAGGATGTCGCTGCCCACAACGAAGCCGGACATCGCGACCGCGAGGCCCGTGAAGGCGTTGAGCAGCGAGACCACAACCGGCATGTCGGCGCCGCCGATGGGCAACACCATGAGCACGCCGAAGGCGAGCGACGCGGCAGTGAGGACGAGCATCGGCGCAACACCGGGCGACACGATGAGCCACACCACGGAACCGAGGCCAAGCAGGCCGGATGCGATCATGAGCAGTCGCGAACCAGGGAAGGAGATGGGCGCGCCGGAGACCCAGCCCTGCAGCTTGCCAGCCGCGATGAGCGAGCCCGTGAAAGTGATCGAGCCGATCAGCAGGTCAAGGCCCACGAACAGCAGCACGGACACCGGCAGTGCCGAGTAGTCCGCACCGAGCCGTTCCATGAACTCAAACTGATGCAGCAGCTCTGGGAAGGCGATCAGGGCCGCCGCACCGCCGCCCACGGCGTTGAACAGCGACACGAGTTGCGGCATCGCGGTCATCTTGACCCGGCGCGCGCCCCAGGCCCCCGCCACTGAGCCGACCGCCGTGCCCGCAATCAGCACAGCCCAGCCGGTCCCCGTCACATAGAAGTGCTCGCCGCAGCCCACCAGGGCCACGGTCGCGAGAATCGCCGACGCCATGCCAGCCGCGCTCAGCAGGTTGCCTGTGCGAGCGGTCGCCGGGGAGCGCATGAGGTGAAGCCCCATGACGAACGTGGCCGCAGCCACGAGGTAGGTCAGGCCGACGACGGCCTCGAGCGCGCTCACTTGGCGACCTCCTCATCTGCCTTGGGCTTGGCCTTGAACATGCCGAGCATGCGGTCCGTGACCACGTATCCGCCTACCACGTTCATCGCGGCGAAGGCCGCGGCGACGAACGCGAGGATGTATCCGCCGGAGGAGTCCACGATCCCCGCGATGAGGATCGCGCCCACCAGCACCACACCGTGGATGGAGTTGGCACCGGACATCATGGGCGTGTGCAAAGTCGCGGGGATCTTGGAGATCACCTCAAAGCCGACGAGCAGCGACAGCACGAACAGGCCAAGGTCGCTCATGAGTTCTGGGTTCACGCGGAGACCTCCTGCTTAGGGGCGTCGCTCGCCTCTTCTGGCGCTCCAATGAGCATCGCGCCGATCACCTCGTCTGCAGTGCTCACGAGCAGCTCGCCTTCCGTGATGATCGCGTCGACCACCGCGGAGATGTTGCGCGCATAGGCATCCGATGCCGCGGGAGCCATCTCGCGAGCGATGTCGCCGGCGCCGATGAGTGTCACGCCGTTCTTGGTCTCGACGCGAGCGTCCGGCTTGGTGCCCGCAACGTTGCCGCCCAACGGTCCAGCGGCGAGATCCACGACCACGCTGCCGCGACGCATGGCCGCGACGGTCGCCTTGTCGACGAGCTCCGGCGGCTTGCGCCCCGGCACCTTCGCGGTGGTGATGACGATGTCGAATGCCGCGATCGCCTCGGCGAGTTCAGCCTTCTGCGTCGCCGCCTCTTCCTTGGTGAGCTCTCGCGCGTAGCCGCCTTCGCCCACCGCGTCCACGCTGGTGCTGAGGAACGCCGCACCAAGGCTCGTGACCTCGTCCCGAGCGGCGGGGCGGACGTCGTAGCCGGTCACGCGAGCACCCAGGCGGCGAGCGGTCGCGATCGCCTGCAGGCCAGCCACGCCCGCGCCAAGCACCAGGACCGATGCTGGCTTGGCGGTGCCCGCTGCCGTGACCATCATGGGGAAGTAGCGGCCGTACGCCTCCGCGGCAACGATCGCCGCGCGGTAGCCCGCGATCGACGCCTGTGAGCTGAGCGCGTCCATAGTCTGCGCGCGGCTGATCTGGCGGGGCAGTCGGTCAAGCGAGATCACGTGTACGCCTCGAGCCCCCAGTGCCTCGAGCGCCTTAGTGTCGTTCCACGCGTCAAGCAAGCCGACCAGCACCTGACCGGACTTGAGTGACTTGGTGAGGGCAGCGTCGGGCCGGGAAACGCAAGCGACGATGCTTGCCTTCGCGACGTCCTTGCGGGTCCCGACGCTGGCGCCAGCCTGGGTGTAGTCGGCGTCCGTGAAGCCAGCGGTCACGCCCGCGCCCTTCTCGATGATCACATCGAGGCCGTCGCGCACGAGCGTGGCAACCACGGCGGGCGTGAGGGCGACGCGGGATTCGGACGCCGCCTCCTTGAGTGCGCCGATGGTCACAGTCATCCGTGCCTCCTAGTCGTCTTGCCTATCGTGGCCGACGCTGGGGTCAAGGCCGTGTGACCTTGGACCCGTGTCGCCGCGGGTTGGGCACCCAAGAACCACCTGTGCGGTATCTGAGTGTCGCGAAAACGCAGTTTGGCGACACTCAGATACCGCAACCGGGGGTGCAACCCGCGTTAGGGGGCTACACGCACCAGCTTCTTGTTGACGAACTCGTCAGCGGCGAGCAGGCCCATCTCTCGAGAGGTGCCGGAGCGCTTCACTCCACCGAAGGGCAACTCGGGGCTGTCGGCGAGCACGCAGTTGATGTAGACCATGCCGGCGTCGATCCCGTTGGCGACACGGTCCGCCTGCTCGGCGTCGGTCGTGTACACGTAGGAGCCGAGTCCATAACCCGTGTCATTCGCGAGCGCCACGGCCTCCTCCTCGGAAGACACCTTGTAGATCGCGGACGCGGGGCCGAACAGCTCCTCCCGGTAGATGTCGTTGTCCTTGGTCACGCCGGTGAGCACCGTGGGCTGGAAGAACGCCCCCTCGCGGGTGCCGCCCGTGACCAGGGTTGCGCCCTGCGCCACCGCACGGTTGATCTGGTCCTCAAGGCGCTCGGCAGCGGCAAGAGACGACAGCGGGCCAACCGTGGTGTCCTCGGCGAAGCCGTCGCCAACGACCTGCTCCTTCATTGCGGCCGTGAACTTCTCGACGAACTCGTCGTAGAGCGAGTCGATGATGATGAAGCGCTTGGGCGCATTGCAGCTCTGGCCCGAGTTGTCCAGGCGCGCCTCAGTGGCGGCCTCAACCACCGCGTCGAGGTTGTCCGTGGACAGCAGGATGAAGGGGTCGGAGCCGCCCATCTCGAGAGCGACCTTCTTGAGGTGGCGGCCGGCGATCTCCGCAACGGCGGCACCGGCACGCTCCGATCCCGTCACGGACACACCAGCCACGCGGGGGTCGGCGATGATGTCCGCGGCCTGCTCATTGCTCGCGTACACGTTGACGTACGCGCCCTCCGGGAAGCCAGCGTCGCGGTACATGTCAGCGATCGCGGCGGCGGACTCCGGGCACTGCGGCGCGTGCTTGAGGATGATCGTGTTGCCCAGCACCAGGTTGGGGGCCGCAAAGCGTGCCACCTGGTAGTAGGGGAAGTTCCACGGCATGATGCCGAGCAGCGGCCCCAGCGGCGCGCGACGGATCAGCGCAGTTCCCTCGCCAAGGATCTCGAACGGCTGGTCCTTCGTGATGATCTCGTAGTTGTCCGCGTAGTACTCGGTGATGTCCGCGGCGAAGTCCACTTCGCCCTCCGCGTGCGACAGCGGCTTGCCCATCTCGCGGACGATGATCGCGGCGAGCTCGTCCTTGCGCTCGCGGTGCAGCTGGGCAACCCGCCGCACCAGGGCGGCCCTTTCGGCGGCCGACGTTGTGCGGCCCCAGTTCCTGTACGCGGACTCGGCAGCGTCAACAGCCTGGGCGATCTCAGCGTCAGTGGCGGTCGGGTAGGTCTTGAGGGTCTCCCCGGTGGAGGGGTTGACGACGGCGTAGTCGGTCATTGGATGCTCCTCAGGTTTCAGGTCGTGGGGATGAGCGTGTACTTGGTTGACAGGTATTCGTGGATGCCTTCAAGGCCGCCTTCGCGGCCAAGGCCAGAGAGCTTCACACCGCCAAAGGGCGCGGCTGCGTTCGACACGACGCCCACATTGAGGCCCATCATGCCGGTCTCGAGGCGGTCGATCATGCGGTGCCCGCGGGCCAGGTCCTTGGTGAAGACGTACGACACCAGGCCGTAGTCGGTGTCGTTGGCGAGGCGCACCGCCTCGTCCTCGTCCTTGAACGTCGCGATCGCGAGCACGGGGCCAAAGATCTCCTCAACGAGGATGTCGCTGCCCGGCTTCACATCCGCGACCACGGTGGGCTCGAAGAAGGAGCCGGGCCCATCGACAGCGGAACCGCCGGTGAGCACCGTGGCGCCCTTTGCCACAGCGTCGGCCACAAGGGAGGCGCTGGACTCGACCGCCGCATCGTTGATGAGCGGGCCGATCGTCACGCCATCTTCCGTGCCGCGGCCCACCTTCATGGCGGAGACGCGCTCGGTGACGCGGCGAGCGAACTCGTCGGCGATGGACTCGTGAACGATGAACCGGTTGGCGGCGGTGCATGCCTGGCCGATGTTGCGGAACTTCGCCATCATCGCGCCCTCAACGGCGGCGTCGAGGTCGGCGTCGTCGAAGACCACGAACGGGGCGTTGCCGCCCAGTTCCATCGACACGCGCAGCACGCGGTCCGCCGCCTGCTTGAGGAGCGACTGGCCCACCGGCGTGGAGCCGGTGAAGGACAGCTTGCGCAGGCGGGGGTCGGAGATGATCGGCTCAGAGACTTCGCGAGAGTGGTGCGTCGTGATGACGTTGACCACTCCGGCCGGGACGCCCACCTCCTGAAGCACCTTCGCGAAGTACAGGGTGGTGAGCGGGGTGAGCTCCGCGGGCTTGACCACCACGGTGCAGCCCGCTGCGAGCGCGGGCGCGATCTTTCGCGTCGCCATCGCGAGCGGGAAGTTCCACGGTGTGATGAGGTAGCACGGCCCCACGGGTCGCTGGGACACGACCATGCGTCCGGTGCCCTCTGGATTCAGCCCGTAGCGGCCGGTGATGCGCACCGCCTCTTCCGAAAACCAGCGCAGGAACTCGTTGCCGTAGGCGACCTCGCCGCGCGCCTCCGCGAGCGGCTTTCCCATCTCGAGGGTCATGAGCAGCGCGAACTCGTCGGCGCGCTCACGCACCTTCTCGAACGCGGCGCGCAGCAGCTCCGCGCGCACTCGAGGCGCGGTTGCGGCCCACTCGTCTGCGGCGGCGACGGCCGCGTCGAGAGCGGCCATGCCGTCAGCGGCGCGACCGGCCGCGATGGTGCGAATGACCTGGCCCGTGGCCGGATCGCGCACATCAAGCGTCTCGTCGGCTGCGGCATCGACCCACTCCCCGCCGATGAACAGCTGATTGGGGACGGCCTCCAAGAGCTCGTACTCGGTGATCATGCGATCCCCTTCAGCACGTCCGCCACCACGTCGAGTCCCTCGGCAAGCAGGTCTTCGCCAATCGACAGCGGCGGCAGGAAGCGAATGATGTTGCCGTACGTGCCGCACGTCAGCACCACCACGCCTTGGGCGATGCAGCCCTTGGCAACGGCCGACGCTAGGGCCGGGTCGGGCTCGGTGGTTCCGGGCTTCACAAACTCGACAGCGACCATGGCACCCCGCCCGCGGACCTCGCCGATGCGGGGGTCGGCGGCGGCGAGTTCGCCAAGCTTCGCGAAGAGCGTCTCGCCAATCGCCTTGGCATTGTCGATGAAGCCTTCGGTCTCGAAGGCCTCGATCGACGCGAGTGCTGCGGCGCACGCGATGGGGTTGCCGCCATAGGTGCCGCCCAGGCCGCCTGCGTGGGTCGCGTCCATGATCTCCGCACGACCGGTCACGGCAGCGAGCGGGAGGCCTCCCGCGATGCCCTTCGCCGTGGTCACGAGGTCAGGGACGATGCCGAACAGCTCGGAGGCGAACATCGCGCCGGTGCGGGCAAAGCCCGTCTGCACCTCGTCGGCGATGAACACCACGCCGTTCTCGCGGCACCACTCCTGGATCGCATTGAGGAAGCCGTCCGCGGGAACGATGAAGCCGCCCTCACCCTGAATGGGCTCGATGATCACGGCCGCGAGGTTCGCGGCGCCCACCTGCTTGTCGATGACGGAGATCGCCTTCTTGGCGGCCTCCTCACCCGAGAGCCCGTCGCGGAACGGATACGACATGGGCGCGCGGTAGATCTCTGAAGCGAACGGGCCAAAGCCGCTCTTGTACGGCATGGACTTCGCGGTGAGTGCCATCGTGAGGTTGGTGCGCCCGTGGTACGCGTGATCGAACGCGACAACGGCCTGGCGGCCCGTGAACTTGCGGGCGATCTTGATCGCGTTCTCTACGGCCTCCGCGCCGGAGTTGAACAGCGCGGACTTCTTGGCGTGGTCGCCGGGGGTCAACCGGTTGAGCGCCTCCGCGACGGCCACGTAGCCCTCGTACGGCGAGATCATGAAGCACGTGTGCGTGAAGGCAGCCGCCTGCCGCTGCACCGCCTCGACCACCTTGGGGTGTGAGTTGCCAACGGACGTCACGGCGATTCCCGCGCCAAGGTCGATGAGCGAGTTGCCATCCGCGTCGAGGATCACTCCACCGCCAGCGGCAACAGCGGCAATCGGCACGGTGTGCGCGACGCCAGCCGCAACCGCGGC
>CALALQ010000482.1 GCA_937925595.1 uncultured Demequina sp.
CCCCGCCGCACCGGACCTCTTGTCCCATTGAGGCGCACAGATCTCAACAATCCGGACCTCATGTCCCATTACGGCGCTGCGCGGGCGGGTTGCGGCGCGGCGAGCGCCGCGCTGCGCCCAGCCGCCTCAGCCTTCGAGCGCCTCTGTCACCACCTCGCGAGCCGCGGCCTGCATCTCACCAAGGTGCGCCTCGGACACGAAGGACTCCGCGTAGATCTTGTAGACGTCCTCAGTGCCGGACGGCCGCGCGGCGAACCAGGCCTGATCCGTGACCACCTTCAGTCCGCCGATCGCAGCGCCATTGCCGGGAGCCTCGGTGAGCTTTGCGGTGATGGGCGCACCGGCCAGCGTCGTGGCCGGCACCTGCGACGCCGACAGCTTCCCCAGCGCCGCCTTCTGCGCGGGCGTCGCGGCGGCGTCCACGCGTGCGTACCAGCTCTCGCCCAGCTCGGCCACGAGCTCCGCATGCAGCTGCGACGGCGACTTGCCTGTCTTCGCGATGATCTCGGAGCCGAGCAGGCACAGGATCGGACCGTCCTTGTCGGTGGACCACACGGAGCCGCCCCGGCGCAGGAACGACGCTCCCGCAGACTCTTCGCCGCCAAAGCCCACCTCGCCGCTCAGCAGCCCGGGCACAAACCACTTGAAGCCCACCGGCACCTCGACCACGCGGCGGCCCAGCGACGCGCCCATCCTGTCGATGAGGGAACTGGACACGAGGGTCTTGCCGATCCCAGCGTCGGCCCTCCATTCAGGACGCGCTCCCGAGTACAGATAGGAGATCGCGGCCGCGAGGTAGTGGTTGGGGTTCATGAGGCCGCCGTCGGGGGTGACGATGCCGTGGCGGTCGGCGTCGGCGTCGTTGCCGTGAGCGATGTCGTAGGGGGCCGACGCTCCGGCCATGACCTCTCTCAGCGACGCCATCGCGTAGGGAGACGAGCAGTCCATGCGGATCTTGCCGTCCCAGTCGAGCGTCATGAACGACCAGGCGGGATCCACCTTGGGATTCACCACGGTGAGGTTGAGGCGGAACTCCTCGCCAATCGCGCCCCAGTAATCGACGGCCGCGCCGCCCAGCGGGTCCGCGCCGATGCGCACGCCGGCCGCGCGGATCGCCTCAAGGTCAATGACGCTGGGCAGGTGCTTGAGGTACAGGTCGAGGAAGTCGAAGCCTTGGGTCGTGTCAGCGGCGATGGCGCGCTTGTACTGCCAGCGCGGCACCTGCTTCCAACCGGACTTGAGCAGCTCATTGGCGCGGCGGGCGATCCAGCCGGTCGCGTCGGTGTCCGCGGGCCCGCCGTGGGGCGGGTTGTACTTGAAGCCGCCATCGCGCGGGGGGTTGTGGGACGGGGTGATGACGATGCCGTCGGCGAGACCGCGCCCCTCGGTCCTCACCGCGCCGGGAGCGCCGTTGGCGACGAGGATCGCGAGTGACACCGCGGGAGTGGGCGTGAAGCCGTCGCGAGCATCGACCCGCACCTCGACTCCCGCCGCCGCGAGCACCTCGACGGCCGTCTCCTGGGCCGGACCGGACAGCGCATGCGTGTCCTTGCCGATGAACAGTGGACCGTCGATGCCCTGCTCCTTGCGGTACTCCACGATCGCCGCAGTGATTGCCACGATGTGCGCCTCGTTGAACGCGCCGTCGAGCGACGATCCGCGGTGGCCGGAGGTGCCGAACGCGACCCTCTCGGTGGGAATCGTGGGGTCCGGAACCCTGTCATAGTAGGCGCCCAGCAGGGCGTCAATGTCCGTGAGATCTTCGGGAAGGGCGCGCGTTCCGGCTCGTTCGTGCATGACTCCACTTTTCCACGGTGCCGGGTGGGCTGTCACCACGCGCCATCGTCTCCGGGCCGCTGGGCGAGGCGGTGGCTGCCCGACGCTGTGCCTGGCTAGGCTGGACGCGTGGCAAAGAAGGCTGGGGAGAAGGCGCCGTCCTCATCACAGGACGCGGCTTGTGCTGCCGCCTTGATCGTCGCTCATGACCAGGCCCGATACATCGCAGCGACGGTTCGTGCGGCGCGCGCCATCCCTGGTGTCGACCTTGTTCTGGTGGTGGATGACGCCTCCACGGACAACACCCAGGACCTTGCTCGCAAGGCTGGGGCGGTGACGGTCCGCAACTCGCATTCGCGGGGCCGCACCGCTGCGATCGAACTCGGCGCTTCCGTCATCGCGATGCGCGACGAGCCCGGCGCCACTGCACGCGCGATCCTCCTGCTCGAGGGCAGTCTCGGTTCCTTCGCCATCGGCGCCGCTCCCCTGGTTCCTGCCGTGACCGAGGGCGTGTGCGACATGGCGATCGCGCTCACTGACAGCGCCCCCGTCTCGACCGGCCCCACCGCGAAGGCCGCACGCCGCGCCATCGAGCTCGCGAGCAACTGGATTCCCCAGCAGCCGCTGAGCCGCATCCGCTGCATCTCGCGCGACGCACTCGAAGCCGCGATGCCGCTCGCGAGGGGCGCCGGTCTTGAGGTCGCGCTCACCCTCGACGTGCTCGCGGCCGGTTACCTCGTCACCGAGGTCGAGTGCGAGATTCGGCACAAGCCAAACGCGGCTGACCGACGCTCGCTCGGCGCACGCGCCACCCAGTACCGTGACGTCATGGTCGCCATCGCAGCTCGCCGTGCCAAGGGCGCGGCCACCACCACTCGCCACGCCGTTGGCGAGCAGATGTACAAGGTGACCCACCGCAAGGACGCCGAGCAGGAGGACACGGAGTGAGCGCGCTTCCGAGGTACGCCTACCTCGGCCCCGAGGGCACGTTCACGGAGATGGCGCTGCGCCAGCTCGTGTCGCCCGAAGAGGCCGACTACGTCCCTGTCGTCGACGTTCCCACCGCTCTGGGGGCCGTGCGCGCCGGCGAGGTCGACTACGCCGTCGTGGCGATCGAGAACACCGTGGAGGGTGGCGTCACCGCGACGCTCGACACGCTCGCCCAAGGCGAGCCGCTCGTCATCCTCGGCGAGGTCGTGCTTCCCGTCGAGTTCGAGCTCGTCGCCCGCCCCGGCGTGCAGATCGCTGACATCAAGCACTTCTCCGCTCACGCCCACGGCTGGAACCAGGTCCGACGCTGGGCAAACGACAACCTTCCTGGCGCCACCTTTGTGCCGGCCTCGTCGAACGCGGCAGCGGCCCTCGCCGTAGCGTCGGGCGATCTCATTGCGGGGCTCTCGATCGACGCCGCCCTTGCGCCTCCCGGACTTGGCGAGCGGCTTGGCCTCACGGTGCTTGCCGGCCACATTGCTGACGAGGTGACGGCCGCGACCAGGTTCGTGCGCGTCGGACGTCCGGAGGCGGTGCCGCCGCCAACTGGCCACGACAAGACCACGCTGTCCGTTCACCTGCCCACGGACCGTGCGGGTGCGCTGCTCGAGATGCTTGAACAGTTCGCGGTGCGCGGCGTGAACCTGTCGCGCATTGAGAGCCGCCCGCGCACGGACCGTCCGGGCGAGTATTCGTTCTCGATCGATGCGCTCGGTCACATCGCGGAGGCGCGAGTGGCAGAGGCGCTCATCGGTCTCAAGCGCACGTGCCCGCTGGTGGTGTTCCTCGGCTCGTACCCGGCTGCAGGTGGCGAAGTCACCCCGATTGCGCCCGGCACCTCGGACGTGGACTTCGATGAGGCGCGGGCCTGGGTCGCGAACCTGCGCAACGGGACCGTCTAGCCGCGGGGTCTCCTGCGGAACGCCAGCACAACGAACCACGTCGCGACGAGCACGAAGAGCGTCAGGACGACCACCGAGCGCGCCAGGGCGCTGCCGGTGTCACACTCGGACACACCGCTGACGACTGTCGCACAGGAATACGTCCCCGTCGCGATCACCGCGAAAGCACCTACGACGAGAGTCGCCAAGGCCGCCGCTATCCAACCCCACCGCGCTCTGCGCCACATGGTGTCCCTTTCGCTGTCCGCTACTCGACCGCGCTGTTCTCGCGGGCGGTCTCGGCCTGTTCCAACTCTTCAACGGCGTCAGAGCCCACGCGCACGGTGAGCGCCCCGGCATCGACGCGCGCCGTGATCTCGGTGGCACGGTCAAGCACTTCGCCATCCACCTGCACCTTCTGAGGCTGCTCGAATGACACGGCAACGGACCGAGCCTGACGGTGGTCGATGCGCGATGCCTTGAGCATCTTCGCCCACCACGGGTCAGTGAAGCCGGCGTTCTGCGCCATGACGGTGCCGAGCAGCTCGGTCCAGCCCACGATGCCGCCCCTCGCGTCGAGAGTCGCGATGTCGAGCATGCCGTCAACGGCGGAGGCGTCAGGGATGAGCTGCAAGCCACCAGGGAGGCGTCCTACATTTCCCATCAACACGGTGCGCACGTGCGACTCGACCGGCTCATCGTCCTCGACCGTGATCGTTGCGGCGATGCGCTTAGATCCCAGGTGCGCGACGGCTGCGAAGAAGTAGGCGAACCAGCCAAGGCGGCGCTTGAGCCGGTCGTCAGCCCCCGACACCATTTCGGCGTCCAGCCCGCCGCCTGCGATGACAAGGAACAGGTGCGTCTGGGGCTCATCGGATTCGGAGGAGGCCTTGCGAACATCGAGCCAGCCCACGTCGACGGTCTGATCCTCGCCGTCGATGGCGAGTCGCAGCGCTGCCGTCGCATCGTTGATGGGGATGTCGAGGTTGCGAGCGAAGATGTTGCCGGTGCCCATCGGCACAATGCCGAGCGTCGCGTCGGAGTGAGCGAGCGCCGTGGCCACCGCGCGAACGGTGCCGTCGCCGCCGCACGCCACCACAACGTCGGCACCCAGTTCCAGGGCGCGACGCGCCTGACCCTCGCCGGGGTCCTCCTCGGTCGTGAGGAACCACATGGGTTCCGGGAGATAGCGAATCGCGCATGCGCGCATGGCCTGCTCACGCAGGGAGCCGACGCCGTCCTTGGTGGGGTTCGCAACGAAAGCGATGCGCTGGTTGCGTGTGAACATGGGCGGAGCGTGGTCGAAGGTGCCGGTGTCTGGTGGACGAATCCACAGCAGGCGGCGCCATACGCGCGGCACATTGAGGGGGTCGCGAAGGCCGACTTGCCGCGTCACGGACACGACAATGAGGAGGGACAGGAGCGCAAGCCCCAACCCCACCAATCCGAGGACATCCGCGGCCATAGGTTGAGCGTAACGGAGCGCGACTAGACTGCCAGGCATGATCGATCTGAAGCTGATTCGCACCGACCCTGACACGGTGAGGGCCAGCCAGATCTCCCGTGGGGAAGACCCGGGTCTGGTGGACCAGGTGCTCGCGGCCGACGCCGAGAACCGTGCCGCCCTCACCGCATTCGAGACCGCACGTGCGGAGCAGAAGGCGCTCGGCGCTCAGGTCGCCAAGGCCCAGGGTGACGAGAAGGCCGCGCTGCTCGCCCAGACCAAGGAGCTCGCCGCGAAGGTGAGCGACCTCAAGGCAAGGGCCGACGCTGCGGCGGCCACAGCGTCGGAGCTCGCCAGGGCGCTGGGAAACATTCCGGAGCCCGGCGTGCCGAGCGGCGGCGAGGACGACTACGCCGTGCTGCGCCACGAGGGCACGCCCCGCGACTTTGCGGCCGAGGGCGTCGAGATCAGGGACCACCTCGCGATCGCTGAGGGTTTGCGCGCGATCGACATGGAGCGCGGCGCGAAGGTCTCTGGCGCGCGCTTCTACTTCCTCACCGGCATAGGCGCGCGGCTCGAGCTCGCGATTCTCAACGCGGCGATGGCCACTGCCGTGGAGGCGGGCTTCAGCCCCATGATCACGCCCACGCTGGTGCGCCCCGAGGTCATGGCAGGCACGGGCTTCCTTGGCAAGCACGCGGAGGAGATCTACTACCTCGAGCGCGACGACCTGTACCTCACGGGCACGAGCGAGGTGGCGCTCGCGGGCTACCACAGCGACGAGATCCTCGACCTCAGCAGCGGCCCACTGCGCTACGCCGGCTGGAGCGCGTGCTACCGCCGCGAGGCCGGCTCTGCGGGTCGCGACACTCGCGGCATCATCCGCGTGCACCAGTTCCACAAGGTGGAGATGTTCGCGTACGTCACGGCGTCCGATGCGGCCGCGGAGCATGAGCGCTTCCTCGCCACCGAGGAGAAGATGCTCAAGGCGCTTGAGCTGCCGTATCGCGTCATCGACACTGCGGCTGGCGATCTGGGAATGAGCGCCGCTCGCAAGTTCGACTGCGAGGCGTGGCTGCCCTCGCAGGAGCGCTGGATGGAGGTCACCTCGACCTCGAATTGCACCACTTACCAGGCGCGACGTCTTGGGATTCGCGAGCGCGTCGAGGGTGGTACGGAGGCCGTGGCGACCATCAACGGCACCATCGGCACCACTCGTTGGATCGTGGCCCTGCTCGAGAACCATCAGCAGGCGGACGGCTCCGTCTACGTGCCGCCGATTCTGCGCCCCTACCTTGGCGGCGCCGAGCTGCTCGAGCCGGTCGCCCGTGCTGTCAGTTCCTCGACGTAAGGTCGAGTCATGACACGACCACTCCCCAGCGAACCCGCCGCCACCGACTGGCGGATGCTGGGTCTGGACATCGACGGCACCCTGATGACGTTCGGCGGCGAGATCTCAAGCGCCGTGGTCGAGACCATTGAGCAGGTGCGCATGTGCCGCACCCACGTGGTGCTCGCCACGGGCCGCAGCATCATCAGCACCCTTCCTGTCGCGGAAGCACTCGGCATTCGCCGCGGCTGGGCGGTGTGCTCCAACGGCGCCATCACGATCCGCCTCAACCCTGGAACGCCTGGCGGCTATGACATCGCCGCGGTGCGGACTTTCGATCCCGCGCTCGCTCTCGAGGTGGTGCGCAGGGAGATGCCCGACGCTTTTGTCGCCGTTGAGGACTTGGGCGTGGGTTTCCGCGTGGCCAAGGAGTTCCCCATGGGAGAGCTTTCGGGTCGCCAACTGATAGTGGACTACGACGAGTTGGGCAAGGAGCCCACAACGCGAGTAGTGATCCGCGCCGCGGGAGCCGAGCCAGAGCACTTCAACGAGGTGGTCGAGGCCATGGGTCTCCAGGACGTGACCTACGCGATCGGCTACACCGCATGGCTCGACCTCACCGGTCCCGGGGTGTCGAAGGCCTCGGCTCTCGAGGAGCTGCGGGACCAGCTGGGGGTTGGTCCTGATCACACTGTCGCGGTGGGCGACGGCACCAACGACATCGACATGCTGCGCTGGGCGGGACGCTCCGCCGCCATGGGACATGCTCCCGAACGTGTGAAGGACGCCGCCGACGAGGTCTTGGAATCGGTGCAGGACGACGGTGTGGTGCCGTTCCTGTCGCAGCTCGTGGATCCGGCGCGATTGGCAGTCCTCTAGCGCCATTACCCTGAGGTCATGAATTGGCTGACCTCCCCTGCACATCACCGTTGGCTCGAGGCGGAGGCTGACCGCCTCCTCGCATTTGGAGAGGCGAGCCGCGATCCGCGCGGCGGATTCGCCTGGCTGGGTGAGGACGGCACTCCCGACTACTCCCACGACGTCGAGCTGTGGATCACGTGCCGCATGACGCACTCGTTCGCGCTTGCCGCGATGATGGGCCGCCCGGGAGCATCGGCCCTCGTAGACCACGGCGTCGCCGCGCTGACCGGTCCGCTCAAGGACTCCGTCAACGGCGGCTGGTTCGCGGCGGTCAACGCTGACGGACCCACGAAGACTGCCAAGGAGGCGTACGGTCACGCCTTCGTCATTCTGGCTGCGTCCTCGGCGAAGGCTGCCGGCCGGCCCGGGGCCGAGGAGCTGCTTGAGGACGCACTCGCGGTGCACCTCGAGCACTTCTGGGACGACGAGGTTGGCATGAGCCGCGAGTCCTTCGACGCCGACTGGACCAACGAGGAGCAGTACCGCGGCATCAACGCCAACATGCACACCGTCGAGGCGTACCTCGCCGCTGCCGACGTGACGGGCGACCGCTCGTGGCTCAAGCGGGCCGCCCGCATCGTCGAGCGTGCCATCCACGACTTCGCCCGCAACAACGACTGGCGACTGCCCGAGCACTTCACCCCGGACTGGGAGCCCGTGCTCGACTTCAACAAGGAGGCGCCGGCTCATCCGTTCCGCCCCTATGGCGCGACGATCGGCCACTCCTTCGAGTGGGCGCGCCTCGCGATCCAAACGGGGGTCTCCCTTCAGCAGACCGGCACCTCGACCCCCGAGTGGATCGTGGAGGACGCTCGCGCGCTCTACGACAAGGCGGTGGTCGAGGGCTGGAACGTCGACGGCACCGAGGGCTTCGTGTACACGATCGACTGGGACGGCACGCCCGTGGTGCGCGAGCGCATGCACTGGGTTGCTGCAGAGGCGATTGGAGCCGCGGCCGCGTTGTGGCTGCGCACCAAGCTTCCCCAGTACGCGGAGCAGTACTCCAAGTGGTGGGACTACGTGGCCGAACACCACCTGGACAAGGTGGGAGGCTCGTGGTGGCACGAGCTCAGCCCCTCGCTCGAGGTCAGTCGCACGGTGTGGGAAGGCAAGGCGGACATCTATCACGCCCTCCAGGCAACGCTGTTCCCGCGCCTGCCGCTCACGCCGGTGCTGTCCGCATCGCTTGCGGCCGGCAACCTCAGCTGACGCTCAGCACCACTTTGCCGAACGCGCCACGCTGCTCCATCAAGCGGTGGGCGTCGGCGACCTGCTCGAGCGCGAACACCTCGTGGACGATCGGCTTCACCTGCGAGGGAACGAGCGGCCACACGCTTGCCCTGACGTCAGCGACGATCTCGGCGCGCTGTGCGAGCGGCCGGGAGCGCAGCGTGGTCCCGGCAACGGTGAGGCGCCTGCTCAGCAGGTGAGCGAGGTTCAGCTCGGCTACGGCTCCGCTCTGCAGACCGATGATCACGAGCGTGCCGCCGTCCTTGAGGGATGCCAGGTTGCGCTTGAGGTACTCACCGCCGATGCAGTCGAGCACCAGGTCCACGCCGCCGTTGTCGGCAACGATCTGCGCGAAGTCGGAGGAGCGGTAGTCGATAGCGACATCCGCGCCAAGGTCGCGGCACTTTGCCGTGCGTTCAGCGCCGCCAGCCGTGACGGTCACGTGCAGCCCCAGCGCCTTCGCGATCTGAATGCCCGTCGTGCCAATGCCTCCAGAGCCGCCGTGGATGAGGATCGCGCGCGCGCCGGGCACGCCGCCAACGCGCAGGTTCGACCACACGGTGCACACGGCCTCCGGCAACGCCGCGGCCTCGACGTCGGTGATCGCGTCCGGGGTGCGCAGCACGAGCGCCTCATCGCACCCGACGTACTCGGCATAGCCCCCTCCCGCCACCAGCGCGCAAACGCGCTGCCCGGGTGCGAACTGCACCACCTCATCGCCCACCTTCTCAACGACCCCGGCGACCTCTAGACCGGGCCATGCCGGAGCGTCGGGCGGAGAGGGGTACAGACCGCGGCGCTGGAGCACGTCGGCACGGTTCACGCCGGCAGCGGCAACTTTGATGAGCACGTCATGGGGGCCGACGCTGGGCATGGGTTCGTCGGTGAGCTCAAAGACGTCGGGCTCACCGAAATGGGGCAAACTGGCAACTCTCACCAGAAATCTCTCAGAAGTACCGTCATAGTTACGCACCACCTGGCTCTCACAGTACGGGTTGTGCGAGTAGCCCTCAGGTTTTTGGCGACGGAGCCGATAACCGGAAGGACTGGACTGGCTCGTGTGACCCACGAAGAGTCAGCGGCGTTGTCGTCGACTCACAAGGGAGAGGCTTCATGCTCCAAAGGCTTGGCGTTCGAGGAAAAATCCTCGCGACCGTGGCGGTGCCTATTCTGGTGCTCCTGCTCGCGGCCGGCTACATCACGCTCTCCGCAATGACGTCGCTGACGCGCGCCGAGAACGCGCAGCAGCTCGTGGCCACCGCCAGGGTGACCAAGCCCTTCCAGACCGCCCTCAACACCGAGCGCGCCGCAGGTGTGCACTACATCGACACGTTCTCGACGTACAACGCGAGGCGAGTCGCGGCTCAGGGCATCATCGACAACGCCGTCGCCGCGCTGAACACCACCGACCGCGTCGCTCACGACAAGGTGCAGGAGATCTTCACGGTCTCGCGCTCCATGACCCTGCAATCTGTCCGTGCGCTCGGCCCCGTCCAAGAGGGCAAAGAGGACTTGGATCCTGCGGATGAGGGATACAACGAGGACAACGGCAACTTCTACGTGTGGCCGTCGAACCAGGACACCACGATTGCCGTGGGCGCGCTGCAGACCATGGCAGCCGAGATCGAGGACCTCGCCAAGAAGGAGCGCGGCGAGACCGCTGACTACCTGGATGAGATCGCGGGCGCTCTTGAGGCGGAAGCCACGGCGACTCAGAACTTCTTCACCGTGCCGCAGACCTATCAGCAGGCCTTCGTCGATGCACTCACGGACTCTGACAACAACTGGGTGGCGCTGCGTGCGCGTCTCAACGAGGTTGCCGTGACTGAGGGCAACGCCTCAGTGAACGAGTCTGCCGACGCGATCCGGGCCGCCATGGAAAGCCTTGAGAACACCCGCACCCTCGTGCGCACCGTCGGTAACTCGGCGAACACGATCGCCGGTTGGTACAACGGCACGCTGACGTCGGTCAACGACTTCATCGACCGCGCCGCCGTCGCGACCGCAGACCCCGACTTGTCGATCCAGCTCTCCGCCTACGGCTCGATGTTCAACCTGGTCCAATCGCTGTCGACGGAGTCGATCCTCACGCAGCGCATCATCCGCAACGGTGAGTTCCCTCAGGGTGGTGCCACCGCGGTCCGCAACTACATCGCCGCCTCCGACTTCGCCCTCGACGAGGCGCAGAAGGCGACCACGGCGCTCAACTCTGACGTCATCGCCCCGGAGTGGGGTGCCTCGACCGGATCTGGAAACATCGACTTCGAATCGGTGCGCAACACGGTCTCCCAGGGTGACCAGTCCGCGCTCGCGACTATCGCGAACGTCAACTACATCGGCTTCGTCGGTATGGAGATCGAGGCGCAGCAGCTGCCGTACGACCAGACCATCGACCTTGCGACCGCTCGCGCCGACAACCTGCGCCAGGGCGCGTTCCTGCAGACGATCTTCACCGCTGTTGCGGCCGCTGCGGCCGTTGCGGCCTCGCTGTTCATCGCGCTCCTCATCGCCCGTGGAATCGTGGTCCCGCTGCGTCGCCTGACCACCACGGCTACCGCGGTGCGTGCAGAGCTCCCCCGACTCGTGGAGCGCGTCGCGATGCCTGGCGAGACGGTCGACGTCTCCGAGGTGCAGATTCCTGTGGAGTCGAAGGATGAGATCGGTCGCCTCGCGGAGGCGTTCAACGGCGTCAACACCTCGACCCTCGCGATCGCTGCCGAGCAGGCCGCCCTGCGTGGCTCGATCTCTGAGATGTTCGTCAACGTCGCGCGTCGCGACCAGGTGCTCCTCAACCGCCAGCTCGCCTCTATCGACGAGATGGAGCGCACGCAGGACGACCCCGACACGCTGACCAAGCTCTTCGCCCTCGACCACCTCGCGACTCGAATGCGTCGCAACAGTGAGTCGCTCCTGGTCCTCGCGGGCATCGACACCGGCCGCCGTCTGCGCCGGTCGATGCCGCTGTCCGACGTGATCCGCACCGCCTCGTCGGAGATCGAGCTCTATGAGCGCGTCCAGCTCGAACTCGACGCCGACCCCGCGATGCTCGGCCACTCGTCGCTGACCGCCGCGCACCTCTTCGCTGAGCTGCTCGAGAACGCGACGATCTTCTCCGACCCCGGCACGCCCGTCATCGTTCGCACGAGCGAGCGTGACGGCGCCTACGTGGTGGAGATCGAGGACTCCGGCATCGGTATGACCGAGGAGGAGCTCGCTGAAGCGAACTCACGCGTCGCCTCGACCGCAGCGTCCGAAATCCTCGGTGCACAGCGACTGGGTCTGTTCGTGGTCGGTCGTATTGCCCGACGCATCGGAGCGCAGGTGACGATCGCGTCCAAGGAAGGCGAGGGCACCGTCGCGACGGTCGTCATGAGCCCCTCGCTGTTCGACCCCACATACGCTTCCGAGGTCGCGCACCACACCGAGTCGACCGTCAACGAGGCCATGCACGCCCCGCAGGCCCTCGTCACAAACAACGCAGCGGACGAGCAGTACGACTCCGCCAACGCCCCGGCCTCCAACGCGGCCGCAAGCGTCGGCACGTACCAGCCTGCGGTCGTCGAGGCAGGCACGCTCACGAGCCGCAACGCCTCCGTTGAGGAGCTCATCGCCGCCGACGCTGCTGAGGCCCCTGTCGCGGTCCCCGTCGACACCGCGGATCTCACCGAAGGCGTGTCTTCGACCGGTCTGCCGACGCGCAGGCGCCGCCAGTCCGCTGTCGAGGTGGACGAGGAAGAAGAGAAGAAGATCATCGGTCTTCCCGCTCGCGCGACCGATGCCCAGCTGAGCGCCCTCGAGGCTGCCGCTCCGCAGGAGGAGTTCAAGCCAGCCATTCCCGCGAGCGAGATCTCGCCTCAGAGTCCCGAAGAGCGCGCGCAGATGTTCCGCGGCTTCCGCTCCCGCAAGGCGCTGTCCGAAGAGGTCGCCGAGATCGACCCCGAGGCCGAGTCGCTTGGCCACGTGGCCCGTCGCAGCGGACTCGCTGCCGAGGACATTGTCCAGGCCGCACCTGCGATCCCCGTGCTCGAGGACGACGAGGACGACTTCGGAGGGGCCACCCTCACGCCGGCCGCGGAGGTCACACCCGACCAGATCCCCATGCTGGAAGAGGACGAAGAGGAGGCGGCCACGAGCCTTGCCGCCGCGGCTGCCATGGCGCTCGCAGCAGCTCCGGAGCCGCTTGCCGTTCCCAGCCTCGAGGACGACGACGAGCTTCCCGCTGCGGCCGCGCCCGCGGTCGCGGAGCCCGCTGCCGAGGCCATGCCCATTGCCCTTGAGCCCGACGAGGACGAGTTCCCTCAGCAGGCCGCTCCGGTATACGAGGAGGCTCCCGCTCCGGAGGCTCCTGCGCCCGCGCAGCCTTCCGCGCCCGCCGCTGCCGCTCCGTTCAGCTACGCGGACGTCTACGGGACCCTGCCCGCCGCGGCTCCGGAGCCCACTCCCGAGCCGACGCCTGAGCCCGCATGGCAGGCGCAGGCCGTTGCCCCGGCACCGCAGGCTCAGACCGTCGCCGAGCCGTCGCTCGACGAGCTCATCGCTGGCACGCCCACTGAAGAGGCCGTGAAGAAGAGCTTCTTCGGCCGCCTCTTTGGCAAGGGCAAGAAGGACAAGGGTGTGAGCGAGGCCCCGGCAGAGTCCGTGGCACCCGCCGCTCCGCCGTTCTCCGCGACGACGGTGTTCGGC
>CALALQ010000483.1 GCA_937925595.1 uncultured Demequina sp.
CCGACGGTCATCATCGACCCGAAGGGCGGGTCTGACCTGCGTGCCGCGTTCATGGACATCCCCGGGTTCCGTGTCGTGGACTTCGCCGACCTCATCAACAGTGACGGTGGTCTGGACCCGCTGACGTTCTACCCGACCCCGATGGAGGGTGTGACCCTCGCGTCGGAGTCCATCTTCAACGTCAACCCGTGGGGTTCCGATGACCGCCGCAAGTTCGAGCCGATCGTCGCGAACGCGATCCGTGAGGGCGTGGAGCTCGGCGCGAAGGTGACCGGTCAGGCGCTGCTGCTGGCGTACCAGGCGGGCCACATCCCCGCCGAGGTGCTCAAGCCCATCCTGGATGCCGCGAAGACGTCCGCGATGTTCCGCGCCACCATCGGGTTCGAGCCTCCCAAGGGTGGCAGCACGCTCGCGTCGTCGAACTCGCTGACCCTGTTCATGCGAGGCAACGCGCCGCTGACCCTGCCGCCGCAGGGCCGAGAGATCCCGGAGGCGGAGAAGTCCTCCGCGATGCGCCAGTCGGTGAACCTGCTCCGTCTGCTACTGCGCGGCTCCCTCGTCGCCCTGCAGGGCCGTGGCGGTGTCATCCACATGGATGAGGCGTGGACCATCGAGCGTGCCGCCCCGACGGAGCTCGAGGAGACCGGCCGTCTCGCCCGTTCGATGCAGGTGCTCCCCATCCTGTACACGCAGACCCCGACCGGCCCGCTGAACCTGGGACTCAAGGGCTACTTCTCCCGAGGCCTCATCGGCCACATCGCCGACCAGGACCAGGCCGCCGCCGGTCTCGAACTGTTCGGCGCTGCCCGCCAGGAGACCCATCAGCGTGTCATCGCCCCGGACACCCTCGCCGGCGACCAGGGCGCGAACTGGAACTCGCTGAAGGCGCTGTGGACGAACCGTGACCACAACGGCAAGCGGAAGCTGCTGCGCGGGTCGGAGTTCTACTACGGCGACCTGAAGCAGCGGTTCGCGGCGGTGACCGTCACGATGCCGGAGGACTTCCTCAAGCAGGCGTCGACGACGCCGGAGGAGGTCGCAGCCCGGCTCGCCGCGCAGCGTCAGGCGCCGAACCCGGCGCTGCCGTAACCGGGAGTGAAGGCCGGTGGGGATGTCCCCACCGGCCTTTCTCGTACCCCGGGGAAACCGCTGTCTATGTGACCTGGTCGCGACTTTTCTCGCCGCCGCCTCTGACCTGGGGTTTCTTCGCCGGCTGAGTCTCTGACGGCATCTCACTTTTTGGTCCAGCGCGCATAGAGCGCCCATGGACACCAACACCGCCACCCACCCCACCCGACAGGTTTCGGATGCCGCCGCGCACATGAGCGGCATGAACAACACCTCCATGTCGGCGATCGCTGCCGACGCCCTGCGCAAGGCCACCGTCTCCCCCAACTACGACGCCACGCACCAGGCTGTCAACGAAGCGGCCCGCCGCATCGCCCAGATCGGTCTGGAACTGTCCGGCGGCCGTTCCACCTACTCGTGGGAGGGCAACGGCATCCGCCTGACGTACACCGGTGACACCACCGACGTGAACGGTGACTTCGCCTACGGCCCCACTGTCCGTGAGTACCTCGTCGACGGTGAGTACAAGACGACCGCCCCCGTCCGCTCCCAGTCGGGCACGGGCCTGCTGAACCTGGCCCTGGACCACGTCACCGGCTGCACCGACCCGGTCGTCGAAGCCAAGCGCCTCATCGCGTGGCTGCTGTTGGACCCGTCGCTCGAACTGGTCGAGTACGTCATCCGCACCACGACGCAGTGGCAGGGCATGAACCGTGAGACGCAGGGCAAGAAGATGGCCCTGAACATCCGCCTGCACGAGATCATCGAGCAGAAGTGCCTGGAGAACCCCGGCGCCGGCCTGGACCTGCGCGACATCGCCGAGAACGGCACGAACGTCGTCGGGTACATGGTGAAGACCCTCGACGGGTGCGTCCGCCCCATCATGAACCGCATCAAGGAGAATGAGGACAAGGCTGTCACCACCCTCGACGCGGCCGCTGACGACGACAGCGCGTACCGCACCCAGGTCGCTGACGTCCCGACCGAGAGCCAGCCCCGTTCGGCTGAGTCCACGGTCATCGACGGTGCCGACGACCGCCGCGCGATGATGCTGTACGAGAAGGCGAAGGCTGAGGAGGAGGCTGTCGCCGCCGCGAAGGCCGCCAACCGCGCCGCTGTCGAGGCCGGCCAGTCCAAGCCCCATGTCGTCCGTTCCCGCAAGAACTCCGAGAAGGCCGCGATGGTGTCCCGCACCTTCCTTGAGCAGCTGGGTCTGCCGGCGCTGAACATGCCCGACAACGCCACCCGTGAGGCGATGCTCGCAGAGCTGGCTGCGGAGGAGGCCGTCTACCAGGCGAAGGTCGCCGAAGCTGAAAAGGAGGCAGCGGAACTGTCGGCGAAGCTGTCGGAGGAGACCGGCAAGAAGTACAAGGTGAAGGCTGACCTCCCCGCGCGTGAGGGTGTCGCATTCCACTCGTTCATGGCGTGGCACAAGCTGGTCAACCGCGAGGACTACCCCGTCGAGGTGCCTGACGAGTGGCTGGGCCTGTGGGAGAACTTCTCCGCTGACGACACCGAGCTGATGCTGTCGCGCGTCGCGACCCGCTCTGAGCGTGTCGCCCGCATCGTGGAGGGTCTGCTGCCGGCCCCTGAGCCGATGAACTCCGCCACAAAGAAGCGTGTCCGCGACATGATGCGCCGTCTCGCTGACGACGACGAGCTCAACGCCCTGGTCAACGCCGCCATCACCGCCTACGACGGCATGATGCAGGGCGCTGACCCGGCCAAGTGGGAAGCGGCCGCACAGATGGTCTGCTCGCACAAGGCCGCCCCCGCGAACATCACCGACGCGAAGGCTCTCGCCGCCGCGTTCGACGAGTTCGCTGCTGCCCTGGTCTACTGACCGCCGCCTTCATCACCCGCCGGTGTCCAACCGGGTGATGAGCAGAACGCCCCGCCCCGTGTCCATGGCGGGGCGTTCTGTGTTGCCGCGTACATGATGTTCATGACAGAGCCGAACCGTGGGCGGACCACCGCCAAGTCGAACCGCACGTCTTTCGCCCCGCAGTTCCGTCGTGACGCGGAGGACGGTGTCCTCAACACGGACACCGCCGCGGTGCAGTGGACCCCCGAGATGACGGGCGTTGTCATCGCGTCGGAGACCAACCCGTGGCTTCAGGTGAACGGTGAGCCTGTGGACCTGACCGGGATGATGCTCGAAGGCAACCACGACTGCGATTGCTACCAGTTCTCCGGCGCCCAGCTCGGCATGGACAGCGAGACCGGCATCCAACGGTGCGACACCTGCCTGCGCTTCGACGGTGACCTGGAAGCTGCCGCCGCTGTCGCCGAGGCGCTCACCGAGATGACCGGCAAGGAGCACACCGTCTGGTTCGAGCCGGAGACCCCCGCCACGGATCTCCCCCAGTTCGTGTGGGACGGCGACTACAACAACCGTGAGCAGGTCCGCCCGTACATGGAGAAGTTCCTCGCGGAGTACGACCGCATCGTCGCGGCCGGGAAGTACCCGTACAACGACAGCTTCAAGGGGCTCATCCCCGAGATCGCCGGCGACCGCGAGGACACGGCCATCTACATGCTGCAGAACCTCCGCGACATCGACGAGGACGACCGCAAGCTCGAAGCGTTCCTCGCCGAAGGCGCCGTCCCCCTCGACCAGGTCCAGGTGGAGGGCATGAAGTCCGTCCGCGGCGACCTCGCTGCCAAGGGCTGGTACGTCGGCGGCACCGGCTGGAAGGTGATCCGTGACGTGCGCCTGTCCAAGCACAACGGCCGAGTCATGTACACCCCTAAGGGCCGCCAGAACCTGTGGGAGATGCCCGCACGGGAGATGTACTTCATCGTGAAGGCCGGCCGATGAGCTTCCACCGCGAGAACGTCACCTGGCAGTCCGAGGACGGGACCTGGTCGCTCGGGTTCTTCGAGGTGTACAGCTACGACAGCGGCGATGACGACTACGACCCGGAATGGGACGTCGACTACGACTACGACAGCTTCCAGTGGGTGAGCACCGGCCACCCCACCCGCGAGGCCGCGGGCGCCGCGTGGGACGGCTCCAACCCGGGCGGCACCACCGTTTGCCCCTGGGACCGCATAGAGGGGGACAACGAGAAGTACGACGACATGGCCGCGAAGCTGTGGGCGGAGTCTGGTCCGCAGCGTGAACGGTACAGCTGGGAGCGGACCGGGCCTGTCAGCGGCACCCCGAAGCGTCGCGTCCCCCGCTACCTGGCACGTGATGTCGCAGAGGCACTGCTGGGGGACGCATCCTTCAAGCTTCAGGGTTACTCGAACATCCCGAAGGGCGTGACGGCGGAGACCGCAGAGCTCCGCTCCCGCCTCCCTGAGCTGTCCGCCAGTGAGCGCGCCGCCGTCGTCGATGAGCTCGAACGCGGTGTGAAGCGGGTCGAGGAGGAGATCGACGCGTACCGCACTCGCGCGAACTCCCGGCGCGGTGTGTACGCTCGCGGTGCGATCACCTTCGGGCCCTCCGTCACCGACATCGCGGACCGCATCGGCTACGCCAGGGACCGAATCGCGACCCTCACTGCCCTCACGGACGCGGCCACGGTCGCAGCCCCGCCCGCGGCTGCGAAGGTGAAGACGACCGCGACTCGGAAAGCCCCGGCAGGCAAGCAGCCGGTGGGGAAGACCACGCCGGCGTCGAACCGGACCTCGTTCAAGCCCCGTGAGCGCGGCGCCCCTGACGTGGATCTCGGGTGATGCCGCGTACATGACATTCATGGCACAGACCCCGAACCCCCGCCCCATCAGCGAGGCTGAGCGCAAGCAGCGCAGCGACAACGCGAAGGCCCAGGGCCGTCAGCCTGGGACCACCCTCTTCGGCTTCAAGGAGACCCGTGACTCCGAGCTGAACGACACCCTCCACAAGAACCTCGAGCAGGATGGCGCTCCCCGCCCTCGGGCGACTCCCCTGCCCCCGGCCCCCTCGAAGACCTCCGACCCCCGGTACATCCCCGGCGTGTCTGAGCACGACGACGACATGACGGACGAGGAGTGGTTCGAGGCGATGGGGCCAGTCCCTGAGGGCCCCATCCCCTTCGCGAACGGTGAGTGCACCGAGTGCGGCGAGGAGGCCGAGTTCCGGTACGCGAACATCCCGAACGGATACCGCACCGCGAACGACGGCCGCTTCTGCGCCCACCACGCGGCGAAGCTCGCCGCCGATGGTAAGGAGATCGAGGAGTTCCCGCAGCCGTTGGAGCCGGGAGAGAAGGCCGTCTGGCTCATCGAGGGTGACGACCACGAGTACGTGAAGGTCGAGGCCACCTCGGAGGAGGAAGCGATCGAGGAGGCAGCAGGGATCTTCGAGGCCCGCTACGACGACGACGACGACGACGACGACGACGACGACGAGGGCGATGAGGACGCTACCTACGACGTGCGTGACAGCCTGACCGTCGCCGGCGTCTTCCGTGGCGAAGGCGACGGCTACTCTGACGAGCTCGAGTTCGTCCCGTACGGCGACATCGACGAGAACCGCGCGTACGGGCTGCTGGCCTACGCGGACTGAAAGCCGCGTACATGGTGGTCATGGCACACAACGATGACGAGCTCCGCCGCGTGCAGAGCGAGAACGCAAAGAACGCACCCCGACAGGGCGATGGCGCTGCGAACTCCGCATGGTTCGCGGAGCGCGCCCACACCGGCGTAGAGCAGGGTCTTCCTGCCGGTTATAACCGCATCGACGGACCGTACGAGCCGGGGCAGCCGGTTCGCGCGACCGTCGAGTACCACGAGTACGCGGACCAATACGACGAGGACCCGAAGATCATCACTCAGGACGTGGACGTCGCCGGGGTGCTCGACACACTCCCGCTCGAAGACGTGACCTACCTCATCGAAGACCAGTACGCAGACACGGACCGCATCGTCTACGCGCTGCAGTCGGCCGGCTCGCTCATCCACCCGGACATGCCCTTCGGCGTGCTTCAGCTCGACGAGGGCGACCTCGAGGCGTACGAAGACTGGCGCAAGGTGAACAAGCGAACTGCCCCTATCGCCGACCGTGTCCGCCCGAACCCGATCGACCTGAAGGCCGTCATCGACGCCCGCAAGAAGGAGACCGCGCGGGTCGCCGCGCGTCTTGCCGCCGCCCGCGAGGAAGAGGAGGCCGCTGAGACTGCCGCCGTCAAGGCCATCGTCGGCGACCAGATCCCCGAGCTCGCGTACCTCGTCCTCCACAAGGGTCACCCGAAGTACCAGCTCGAGCCGTTCCGGATGGTCAAGGGCCAGGACGGCGTGGAGAAGGAGGAGTGGATCGACCTCGGCCAGGACCGTGAGAACGAACTGTGGGCCAGCATCGTCGCTGTCGTCGGTGAGGACTCCCCTGTCCTCGGCGGCCGCGGCACCGCGAACCTCATCGACTTCCGTGATGACGCCACCTCCTGAGCGTCGCCGCAGGGTAAGGGGCACACGGGTCCACCTCGTGTGCCCCTTCCCTTTGGAGTCCCCATGTCCTTCGACGCAGTCATCACCGCCGACCCCAGCGACGTCATCGACGCCGCCCACGAGAAGATGCGGCAGGAAGCCGCACCGCGCGGAGCGTCCCTCGCCGAACTCGTCGCACTGATGCACGAGCGCCGGTCCGTCGTGGACGCACAGTTCGCCCTCCACGTCCCCGAAGTGGACAACGCCCTGACAGCGCTGCGTCACCTGTCCGTGTACGCCTCGGACTACCGTGACTCCACCGACGAGATCCTGACAGGCCCGCTGGCGTTCCCCGCCGACGAGATCGGTGAAGCGTTCGAGCGGACCCGCGTCATCGCCGAGCGGCTCCTGGCCCGGGTCGCCATCTCCCGTCGGGCCGCGTGGAACGCCGAACGCTGGGTCGCGCACCGCATCATCTCCGACGCGTTCCCCGATGCCGCGACTGTCGACGTTGACAGCGTGGACCCGCTGTCGGTCACCGTCTTCGGCGTCATGGAAGACGTCCTCACCACCGGGGCTGAGGCAAAGCCCCTCATCGAACGTCTGGTCGCCGCTCTCGGCGACGAGGACACCGTCGTCAACGCCATCCACGGCTCCGGCAACGTCGTCGCCCGCGCATAGGACAGAGACCTCGCCCGGCCCGGCCGTAGGGGGTGAGCACACCCGATTCGCCGCAGGGTAACCGGTGACCGGAAGGATCCCCACACCTCATGTCCATTCAGACGCTTGCGCTGACCCCGCCACCGGGGTTCGACCCGAACAACTCGCAGCACGTTGCCCGCATTCTCGAGAAGGTCGTCGAGGCGGAGAAGAAGACGGCCGGGTCACACGTCGCTGAGGAGATGGGTGAGAACCGGTCCGACTGGAAGGTAATGAGCTACGACGCTGTGGCCAACAAGCTCACCATCATGCGGCAGTCCGCCGTCACGAAGGTGGACGAAGACCGCCGTGGCGTCCGCACCGTCGCTATCTCCTCCAACACGAAGGCTGCGGACGCCGAAGGCATCGCCGCCCGGCTCCAGGAGCTGCACCCCGGCTACTACCTGTCCGAGTTCAACCCGCATCTGGGCAAGGCTCAGCTGACGAAGATGACCCTGGACGAGGTCCGCGTCCGTGAAGCGATCGCGACCGCCATCGGTGCGAAGCCGTGGGACCTGAAGGTGAAGGGTTCCCGCCGCAACGGCTATCAGGTGAAGCTCCCGGCCACCTACATGCAGTCCAAGCACGACGACAAGGTCCAGGAAGTCGCCGAGACCGTCGCCGGCGAGTTCGGCTGGTACTGGGAGTCCGACCCGGTCACCCTCACCGGCAACATCGTCCCAAGCGCCCCGCCGGTGTTCCCCAACTCCGTCACCTACCCGATGGACCTGCTTCCGAAGCCGATCCATGGCGCCATCGCGAAGCTCCCCATCGGCCTGGCCCTCGCCGAGCGCGGTGACGCCGAGAACGAGGTCGCGTACCTCGACTTCAACCAGGGCCCGCATCTGCAGCTCGGTGGCGTGAGTGGTGCGGGTAAGTCGGTCCAGCTGAACGTCATCATCGCCGGCGCCCTGGCCGCCGGCGCCGAGCTCGTCATCCTTGACGTCCCGCAGAAGGCGGTCGACTTCGAGAAGTGGCGCCCGTTCGTCCGTCCCGGCGGGTGGGGTGCTGCGACCTTCGAGGAGAACGCCGTCGCGTTGCAGGAGCTCTACAAGGAGGGGCAGAAGCGAGCCGAAATCTTCAAGACCTATGGGGCGAAGAAGCTCGCCGACCTCCCGGCCGACATCGCGAAGGACATGAAGCCTGTCCTCATCGTCGTCGACGAGTACACGGGCCTTCTGGCAAAGCCTGCGATCCCGAAGTCGCTCCCGGAGGACCACCCGCTGCGTGTGGAGGCGGAGACGAAGACCCTCGCCATCGACATCCTCAGCTCTTATGTCGACAAGCTGGCAGCGGAGATGAGGTTCGTGGGTTTCCAGATCGTCATCTCCACGCAGGTCGCTTCGACCTCGACCGGTATCGGTACCGCCTTGCGGACCAATCTGACCAACAAGATGCTGCTCGGTCCGCGAGCGACCGACGGGAACCGGAAGCTGGTCTTCCGTGACCCGATGTCGGTGCCGCAGGTGCCTGACCACATCAAGTCGGACCCGGACGTGTCCCGTGGTGTCGGTGCGTGCGAGCTCGAAGGTCAGCGACCGTTCGTTCTCAAGGGCTTCTTCGCGACCGAGGAGACCCTCATCGCCGAGCTGAAGCGCCGCGGCCGCAAGCCCATCCCCGAAGGGCAACTGGATTCGATCACCCGCCCTGACCCTCGTGTCGTCCGGGAGCTGTTCCCGGAGTTCGGGCAGGTCCAGGTCGAGGAGAAGAAGTACGGCAAGGGCCCACAGAAGGTTCAGGACTGGCAGATCGACCCGAACACCGGCGAGCGCCTCGACCCGATGCAGGCCGCGAACCGTGCGAAGCACCTGCTGACGGTGCAGGCGAAGCAGGCCGAGCAGCAGGCTCAGGGCTGAGAGGAAGGACCACTGTGACACTCCGTTTCCGGGACAGCGTGCTCATCGCCATCGGCGCGCTCGCCCTCATCGCTGTCGGTGTCTGCTGGGCGTTGGGGTTGAACCCGTTCGTCGTTCAGCCGCAGTCTCAGCCGGCACCGGCTCCCCTGCCGACTGCGGAGAACGTGGTCGCCTACGACCTGGACGGGTTCACCACGACGGTCGACGAGATCAGTCCGGCCTTCGACAAGGAGGCTGCGGTGGACCTCGCCGCGCAATACTGTGCTCTTCTCACCAACGGTAACGAGAAGACCGCGAAGGCGCAGATCGCTGCCGCGGCGGAGGGCGCAGATGTGGACGCGGATGCTGTCGTAGCCGTCGCCGAAGCGGGCCGGGACTACCTGTGCCCGGACGCCGGCTGACCGGCCACGCGCATAGGGGTACTCGTGGCAAGCGAACGACATGGCATGACGATGAGTGGCTTCTGCCACACGCCGTCACCCGGCTCGCACCAGTGGTGCAGGGAGCGTGGACTGGCCTGCGACTGCGAATGCCACACGGATTCGGCTGCCGCCGAGCGGCTGGACGAACTTGCCGCAGGGTATACGGCAAGCCACCAGGCTGAGTCTGACTAAGTCAGGCGAGGGGCAAGGCACAAGAGAGTGGGCCTTCATTGAGCGCAGTGCGGAGCGCAAGAACCCCGTAACCGCAGGGCGGGTCTCTCGTGGGGAGGGACCCGCCCTTCTTCTTGCCTCCACGCGCATAGCGGGGGTATGTCAAACGCCACCGCCTGGCTGCGTGAGCAGTCTCCCCTGGTCTTCGTGGACTACCCGGACCGGTACCGCACCCACACCTACCTGATGAGCCCGACTGTCCCCGGCGGCCTGCAGCTTCTCGAGGAGCGCTCCCGTGTCCTCCGCCGCGCGCGCCTGCTCGATAACTGGGCGGTGGTGCCGTTCCTGGCCATGTTCGTCACCGGTTTCGCGTGGGCGGTCACCGCCACCGGCGGGGTCGCCGTCTGGCCGTGGGTGCTCGGCGGGCTGACCGTCCTCGCTGCGGTCGGGTTCACCGTCCCCCAGATGCTGTCGAAGAAGGCCGAGCGCACAGCGGCACGCAACCTCGCCCAGTGGAAGAAGGACGACCACGCTCGCCGTATCGACGCGCTCGAAGGGTTCATCGTCTCCACGTTCGACGAGAAGGTCATCTGGGAAGCTATCGACCTCATCTGGGACTCCCATGACACTGCACGCGCGGTGAAGTGGGCCAACAGCGCCCGCCCCGACGGCCGGCTCGCCACCGGAGCCCACTCGGCGCACGACATCGCGAAGGAAGCGGCTGTCCAGATGCGGCAGCAGGCGGCGGACATGCTCGACCCTGACGGAGGGTTCACGTCCGAGTGGCTGCTTTCCAAGGCACGCGCATAGGCCTTTCACTATGACCGCCACCAATCTCACCGACGTGACCCGCATCGAGGTCATCGAGCCGTCACAGCGGGTGTTCATCCGCCGTTACGCCACCCCCGGAGTCGAAGTCCACGTCCAGGACGACGGCCGCACACTCAAACTGCTCGCCGGCACCCCGCTGGCTTCCAACGCGGGCCCCACCCCCATGTCTGCGCCTGCCGCGGTCGAGGCGATCGCCTCCACGCTGCAGCGCAACGGCGTCCGCGCTGACGTGAGGCGGCTCGCCGGAGTCGTCGTCGCAGACCTCGCCCACCGAGGCTTCCCCTTCAAAGGCGTCTGATGCGCAAGCTCTACCGGACCACTGAGGCCCTCGCCATCATCATCTCCGCTGTCGCGGCGACGATGGCGGGCCTGTCTCTTGCCGTCCCGTTCGCTCGCACTCTCCCCGTCCCCGGGCAGCTCGCGTTCTGCCTGCTGAGCCTTCTGGTGTGCGGTGTCGGCGTGCACGTCCTCGCTGACGCGCTGGAGCGGATCGCTCACGCCGCCGGCTCCATCTTCGACCGTTCCCTGTACACCTCCATCGACCGCACGTTCCCTGAGCGTGCCCCCAAGACCGAAGGACCCACCGAATGAGCAAGCACATCGTCCTCGTCGCCGGACACGACGCCGACTCCCGCCTGAGCGTCGCCCGCGTCATCGCGGCGGAGAACAACTGGGGGATCCTCGACATCGACTCCCTCACCGCAGAGCTTCGCGGTGCGACCCCTCTGGTGCGTGTGAGCGCGCTGATGGACGTCGTCCACGACCAGGCCGAGGCTGGCGTACCCGGTGTCGTCGTCTCCGCCCCGCTGACCTGCGAGCTGCGCGACTCCGACTGGCTGGACGACACCGCGTACGACTTCGACATCCTCGGCTACGACACCACCGTCGTGTACGTCCTCGTCGACGATGAGGAGGACCCGGGCCTGGACCCGGAGCACTTCGTCATCGACGCGCACGAGGACATCGACGATGTGATGACCGCCGCCACCCTCCACGCGATCGAGATCCGCAACTCGTGAGCTGCTTCGCCCAGTACGAGCACGCCGCGCATCGCACCGCCACCGGCGAGCGCTGCGACGGGTTCACCGGTGAGTACCACGCGAACTCCCACCAGACCGCTGACGCCGGGCGCGTGTTCATCGGCCACATCTGCGAGAAGGGCCCGCACTTCGCTTTCGTCGGCGAGGGCGGGTACGGCGAGTGCGGCTCCCACTACTTCGCTGGCATCTACGTGACCGTCGACCCGAACGTGTCCCG
>CALALQ010000484.1 GCA_937925595.1 uncultured Demequina sp.
TGTTCGTCGCGATGAGCCCGAGCGTGCCCTTTGACTGCAAGAGCGAGGTCGCACGGCGACGGTGAACGTCGATGGACTAGTGGCATGAACCTTAAGCACGTACGTCGATGTGTCCTCTACGCCCGCCTGAGCATCACCAAAGAGGAGTCCGTCTCAATCTCGCGGCAGCTTCAGTCCTGTCGCCAATACGCAGAGGCCCGCGGATGGGAAATCGTCGGCGAGTTTGTCGATGACGGTGTCTCTGCGACGTCCAACCGACCGGAGGACCGTCGCGGGTGGAGGTCGTTGCTCGCTGCTCGGGACTTCGAAGCCGTCATCATCTGGAAAGTTGACCGACTCGCCCGCCGGGTGCTCGATTTCCTCCACGCCGACGAGACCCTTCAGAAGCGCGGCGCGGGCCTGGTCGCCGTCGACGACCCGATCGACATGACCAGCCCCCAGGGACGCGCGTTCGCGGTCATGCTCGCGGTCTTCGGCGAGATGGAGGCCGAAGCCATCCGCGCCAGGGTGCGAGCTGCTCGCGCACAGATCCTCAAGGACGGACGGTGGCCGGGCGGTGGCATCCCGTATGGGTACCAGTCCGTCCCAAACCCCGACGGTCCCGGCCGCGTGCTGGCGAAGGACGACGAGCGCATCGGGTGGCTCTCCGAGGCGGTTTCCAAGGCGCTGAGTGGCTGCACAGTGAACGCGATCACTACCTGGCTCACTGAGAGTGGAGCCCCGCTTCCCGCGCGCCGCGCCGAGCGGACGTCGGGCGGGACGAGGTGGAACAGGCAGACCGTGGACGGCCTTCTCCGGAATCCCGTGCTAGCCGGGATGACCCCGCACAACCCGGGCCGCGCCAAGAGCGCCAAACGGGTCAACCCGTTTGCCGTGCTTCGCGATGAACGAGGACAGCCGGCCGTCAGCCAGGCGCTCGCCATCGTCACGACCGAGGAGTTCGCGGCACTGCAACGGCTGCTCGATGCCCGGGCTGTGCCACAAGCCCGCAAGAAGGCCGAGCGCCAGTCCACGAGCGCGCTCCTGTCGCGCGTGGCTCGATGCGATGAGTGCGCGGTATACCTCTGCCGCGGCACGAACCAAAGACGACCCGTGCTCTACTGCCCGAAGTGCCGCCAGACGATCGGACGCACCGCGCTCGACGCCTACCTGATCGACCGGCTCCTGATCGAGCGCGCAAACGAACTCATCGGCGGCATCGCGGTCGACGAGGCATGGACGCGCGCCGGTCATGACGACTTGGCTCGACGTGAGGTGCTCGTCTCACAGCTGGACAAGCTGGTCATTCGACGCGGCGTCGTCGGCCGCTACTTTGACGAAGACCGAGTTCAGTTGACATGGTCGTCATAGCGGCAACTTCGGCGCGGCCAAGACAGATCAGCGTCGGCGGTCTGCGGCAGACTGGTGCCCATGGCAGAGAGCACGGACGCGCCCACCCCAGCAGATACGGGCTACGTGCTCAATTTCCCGACCGATGGCACCTCCTTCGGCGTACGAGAGAACCTCGTGGACGTCCTGGAACGCGAGCTGCTGGGGCCGATCCACGGCGAAGAGGAGCTGCTGCCATTCAGCCCTAAGCAGATGTACCTCGTCGGGCTGATCGCGCCGGTCAAACTCACGACCACCGATGGATCGGGGCTCGACCAGGACGACGCCGACGACCTGGCCGAGGTGCGTCTCGACGGGGACAGCGTTAGCGAAGGGCGCGGAGTCCCGACGGTTGCGGCTGACGAGAGCGAGGCGGACGCCGAAGAGGACGACGTCGAGGACCGTGCACCCAAGCAGGGGTTGATGATCCCTGCGTCGATGGGGCTGCGATTCCAGGTTCCCAGCGATCTCGAGTCCTTCGACGTCACGGCTTCGTGGGGCACCTACGAGACGGTCGAGACCAAGGAGGTGTCGAAGGCCGGCCGTCCCACTCGGAAGTACCAGCGCACGCCGATCGAGGAAACCCGGACCATCACTCTCGCGGCGCTGACTCCCGGTCGCACCGAGACGGTTGTGTTGCGCGATGCGATCTGCCTGCGGATCGATCGCTACGACGACGCTGAGTTTGATCGGGTGCTCGTGGAGATCGCGCTGTGCAACGACCGCGAGACGCCACTTCCTATCCCGTCGAACATGTGGATGTTTCAAACGAAGCTCCTCATCGACGCCGGCGGCACCGATGCCTTCCTGCCGGTGCGAGACGTGCTGGAACAGGACTGGCCCGAGCACGACGACGAAGTGCGGCGGCTCGACCTCCAGTACAAGGACCGGCTCGAGTTCGCAATTGGCCGCACCTGCTCGGCCGACTGGATCGTGCGCAAGGGTTCGCGGCGCGCGACGTCGGTGTCGACGACATGGTTGCCGAAGGCCGAGACTCCGCAGACGAGGGCCGGCGAGGTCGAGGGTGCGACGCTGTCGATGAAGGCGTTGGCTGCTGCCGGTGCTGACGAGTTGCGCGCCGGGCTTGCCCCCTTGGTCTCCGGCTATGGGGCATGGCTCGACCGGCAGGATGGGGTGGCGGCGCAGCTTCCCGAGCACTTGCAGGAGATCGCCACCGTGGTGCTGTGGGAGGCGCGGCAGGCGCACCAGCGTCTCGTTGACGGGCTGGAGTTTGTCGCCTCCGACGTGACTGGGCTTCATTGTTTCCAGTTCATGAATCGGGTCATGCGCGATCAGCGCCTCGCTTCGCAGGTTGCTGAAGTGCGGAAGTCCGACTCGGCGTTGCCGATCGCGCAGGCGCGGCAGGACCTTGAATCGGCCGAGGCCGGCGGAAAGCCAGTCGCGTCGTGGCGTCCGTTCCAGCTCGCGTTCATTCTCATGCAGCTCGGGTCGCTGACCGAACCGACGGCCGCGTTGCGCAGCGCGGAGCACCAAGCCCGCGTGGAGCTGCTCTTCTTCCCGACTGGTGGTGGTAAGACCGAGGCGTACTTGGGCCTGGCCGCCTACACGTTCGCGATCCGTCGTCGGCAGGCGGTCGTGCAGTCGACGGACGGCGCTCTGAACGGCAGCGACGGCGTGTCGGTGCTCATGCGCTACACGCTGCGCCTGCTGACGGCGCAGCAGTTCCAGCGTGCGACCGCACTCGTCTGCGCCGCCGAACTCGCCCGCCGCGAAGACGAAGAGACCTGGGGTACCGAACCGTTCCGCATCGGCCTCTGGGTCGGTACCGATGTCAGTCCGAAGCGGTTCGAGGAAGCCGACGAGCAGCTCAAGAAGGTCAACGACGGTGCCTCGCACCGCCTGACGGTCCTTCAGATTCAGCGCTGTCCGTGGTGCGGGACCGAGATCTCCCCGGCGAACGTGAAAGGTGACGCCACCAGCCGTCGGGTGTTTGTACACTGCGGTGACGAGCTGGGTAGGTGCCCGTTCTCGAAGGGAGGCGGCGTTCCCGAGGGATTGCCGGTGCTCACCGTCGACGAGGAGATCTACCGGCTCACCCCGGCGTTTGTCATTGCGACCGTCGATAAGTTCGCCCGGCTCGCGCGCGAGGGCGAGGCCGCCTCGCTGTTCGGCTTCGTCGGCAGACGCTGCGGCCGGCACGGCTACGTGCATCCCGACTACACCGGCTGCACTGTGCAGTCGCACCCGGCGAACAATGGTCATCCCGCCGCGACGGTTATGCCCGTCGGCCGACTGCGACCGCCGGACTTGATCATCCAGGACGAGCTGCACCTCATCACCGGGGCGCTCGGCACGGCCGTTGGTCTGTTCGAGGTCGCCGTCGAGACGCTGTGCTCGTGGGAGACGCCCGAGGGTAAGCCGGTCAAGCCGCTGATCGTCGCCTCGACTGCCACCGTACGCAACGCGGTCGAGCAGGTACGGCAGCTCTACGGCCGCAAGGTGGAGATCTTCCCGCCGCAGGTGCTCGATGTCGCCGACACGTTCTTCTCACGGGAGGTCGAGGTCTCCGATCAGAATCCGGGACGACGCTACATCGGCGTGAGCGCGCCTGGGGTGCGCCTGTCGAGCGCCGAGATTCGGCTCGCCGAGGTGCTGCTGCTCGCCGGCCAGCTGCTGCTCGACCGCACCGGCATCGAGGCAGACCCGTATATGACTCTCGTCGGGTACTTCAACGCCACGCGCGAGCTGGCCGGCATGCGCCGCTACGTTGATGACGACGTCAGCACGCGGGTCGGCAACCCGGGGCGCGACTCCGGATTCCCGCGGAGATATGGCACCGCGTTCGGAAACCTGAACGTGGCGGAGCTGACATCACGGATCTCGGGTGCCGACATCGGCAAGACCCTCGACAAGCTCGGGCTCGAGTTCGATCCGGGCTATGACACGACCGCGGCGGTCCAGGCGCGGATCGCGTTGCGCCGAGAAGACAAGGCTGCACCCAAGCGCGACGGAGATGCCCCCTTCGACGTCGTCCTTGCCACGTCGATGCTCCAGGTGGGCGTGGACGTGCAGCGTCTCGGGCTCATGCTCGTGGTCGGCCAGCCAAAGAACACTGCCGAGTACATCCAGGCGTCGTCGCGAGTGGGCCGCGACGCGGCACGTCCGGGGCTGGTCGTGTCGCTGGGGAACTGGGCGCGGCCACGCGACCTGGCCCACTTCGAGCAGTTCCGGCACTACCACGACACCTTCTACAAGCAGGTCGAGGCACTCTCGGTCACGCCGTTCTCGCCGACGTCACTGGAGCGCGGCATCGACGGGCTACTCGTCAGCGCGGCGCGCGTAGCGCAGGCGACCGTCCTGGACGGACTATCGCCCGAGCGTGAGGCGGGCAAGATCGCCTCACAGCATCCCGCAGTAGTCGGGATCATCGACCGGCTCAAGGCCCGGATTCTCGCCGCATCTCAGGACGATGACCTCACGAAGAAGGCCAGCGACCTGCTGACCAACCGGGTCGACCGGTGGACGAGTCGCGCCGGATACGCCAGTGAGCGGCATCAGACACTCGTCTACGAGCGCACTGGCGAGGGCGACAGGTACCTGCCGCTCATCATCAGCCCCGAAAACCACCGCGCCAACGTCGGCAGCACCAGCGAAGCGCCGTTCGTGATCGCGAACTCGATGCGCGAAGTGCAGCCGGAGATCAACATTCTCGTCTCGCCCGTACCAGACCGACTCTTCGCCAGGACTCCTGCGGGCGTCGACGACTGGGCACTGCCCGCCGGGGAGGACGACTGATGGCCGACACCACCTCCGCGCCGCTGGCAGACAACAACGACGCCCTCGACCCGCTCGGCGACGCCGACGAGGGCCTCGCGAAGAATCGGGCCAAGGTAGGGTCCGCGCGTCCTTCTTCGCTCCTGTACACCTACGGTCCTGGCGCGATCATGGACTTGCCGAACTTCTCGGTCATGCCCGCCGGACTCGACGACTGGGAGCCGATCTGGAAGCGCCGCGAGGTCGTCCCGACGATCCTCGAACCGCGCTTGCTCAACGTCGTCCGTCTGCACCTCGGCCCCCAGGTTGACGCGCTGCGACCGTTCCCGTGGCAGCCCAAGAAGGGCTCGATGTCGACCGACGGCTCGGACCTCGGCCTTCCCGCACGGGTGTTCCCGCAGTGGTTCCGATGCACCGGCTGCGACTACCTCGGCCCGCTCACCCGGTTCACCTACACGAACACGCATCCGTTCCGGCCAGACCTCGCCCAGTTCACCCACAGGCCCTGCCCTGGCCGCGGCGGACGGGGGCGCCGCGAGGGCAGTCCGGCCGTCCCCGCACAGCACCTGCTGACCTGTACCAACGGACACCTCGACGAGTTTCCCTACACGCTCTGGGTTCACCGGGGTCAGAAGTGCCCGAATGCTGAGAACCCCGACCTCAAGATGCGCGACGCCAACGTCGGCAAGAGCGTCGGCTCGACAATTATCTGCCAGTCGTGCAACGCCACACGCGGCATGGCGGAAGCCCAAGGGGCGAAGGGGCGGCTCAAACTGCCCCAGACGTGCCGCGGACGCCATCCCCACCTCGGCGCGTTCTTTCCCGGCTGCAGGGCGCAGCCCGCGCTCATCATGATGGGCGCCTCGAACCTGTGGTTCCCCTCAACGCAGAGCATCATCGTCATGCCGCGCTCGGACGCCGAGCAGAAGGAAGCACTTGCCGACCATCTCCGCGTCGAACTCGGAATCGACCAGATCCGGCAGTTCGCCGACCAGATCGCGGTGATCCGCGCCCTGGCTGGGGCGCGCAACATCGACGTCGCCGGGCTCACCGACGCCGACATCGCCGCTGCCATCGAAGACGTGCTCGCACCGCCGGAGTCCGAGGCGGACCGAGAGGAGCGTCGCGCCAACTGGGACCCGATCGAGTTGCTCATCCCCGAGTGGCGCTACCTCCAGAAGCCGACCCTATTCCCCGAACAGCAGAACAACACCGGGCTGATGGTCACCGAGATGCAGCGCAGCCCGGATCTGCACCCGCGCATTCAGCGCGTTGTCGGAGTCAACCGGATGAAGAAGGTGAACGCGGTGCTTGGCTTCACCCGCCTCGATGAGATGGACCGGGTCAACGACGTCGCCTCACGCCTGGTCGAACTCACCCGGAACGGCAAGCCCTCCTGGGTGCCTGCAACCGAAGACCGCGGCGAAGGCATCTTCTTGCAACTCGACCTCGACGCCGTCGGACAGTGGGAACGACACATCGAGTCCACCCCACTGTGGGACGCCCACGTCGAGGCGCACCGTCGCAACTTCACTCGGCGCTTCTCCGAGACCGCCGCCGCCGTCAATCCCGACACCCGACTGCCCGGTCCCCGGTACTGGCTCGTCCACACGCTGTCGCACATCCTTATTCGCGAGATGGCAATGTACTCCGGCTACGGCGCCGCCAGTCTCACCGAGCGCATCTACGCCTGGCGGGAAGAGCCCGGGCGCGAGGCGGCAGCAGGGCTGCTCATCTGTACGACCGCATCCGACAGCGACGGAACGCTCGGCGGTCTGGTGGCACTGTCGGAACCGGCAAAGCTCCAGAACATCGTGCTAGCGGCGCTGCGCCGCGCCGCGCGGTGCTCCTCCGACCCGGTCTGCGCCCAACGCACCCCGTCGGACCCGGAGGACTTCCTCCACGGCGCGGCCTGCCACACCTGCGCCTTCGCCTCGGAGACCTCCTGCGAGAAGGCCAACCGATTCTTGGACCGCCGATTCCTCCTCGACCTCCCGACCGCGAACGGCCCGGTCGTCCCCGGGTTCTTCGGCAGCATCCATGGCCTCTGACCCGCTCAACCAACTCGGCAGCTTCCTGACAGCCACTGAAGCGGAACGGCTCGCGCTGCAGTTCGAGGTCGGTACGCCTGTCAGCGTTGCCGTGCGCGAGATCGCGATCAGCCGACGCGACCAGGCGAAGGAACTCCTCGCCGCCTGCGGGTTTGGGTCTGGCGACCGCGAACGTCCCGTCAGTGTGCTACGAGCCATTGCCGGAGCCAAGACTGTCCTGCGTGAGCTGGTTCCGGTATGGACGATGCCTGGCAACGAAGCTAACGTAGGCCGCCTGACCAGCGAGTTCCACCGCATCATCGGTTCTGCACGACAATCAGTCACGGCGGCGACCTACAACTTCCAGGACACGTCTCGGATGTGGACGGCGCTGAAGGCAGCCTCGGAGCAGCCGGGCGTCGTCGTCACCGTCTACGTCGACGCTGCGGTCGCTGACGCCGCGACCATCAAGGTGCAACTCCCACGGGCTACGGTGTACCGGTCAGCGGTCCTGCCAAACGGCAAGTTGGTCGTCAGTCACGCGAAGTTCATCGTGGTCGACCACGAGCTGCTCCTGATCACCAGCGCGAACTTCAGCTACTCAGCCGAGAACCGCAACGTCGAGTTCGGCATCCTCGTCCGCGACAGCGCCCTCGCCACGTCCGTCGAGGCCATGATGACGAGCAAGCACGGGTCGCTCTACGAGCTCATCAACGCCTGATCCGCACCCGTCACGTCGTTGCGGCGTGCTCACTCACCGGCGGCCGTCCAGACCGAAAAGTCCAGATGGACACACCGTGAACAGTTCATCTGGAAAAGGACAACCTCAAAAAACCTACAAAAGGTTCCTACATCCCCGGCGCCATATCCGCGAACCGCGAATAATGCCCCTGGAACGCCACCGTGATCGTGTCCGTCGGCCCGTTACGGTGCTTCGCCACGATCAGATCCGCCTCGCCCGCGCGCGGGGAGTCCTTCTCGTACGCGGCCTCGCGGTGCAGGAGCACGACCATGTCGGCATCCTGCTCGATCGAGCCCGACTCACGCAGGTCGCTCAGGGCGGGCTTCTTGTCGGCGCGCTGCTCGGCACCACGGTTCAGCTGCGAGAGCGCGATGACGGGAACCTGCAGCTCCTTCGCCATCAGCTTCAGCGCACGCGAGAACTCGCTGACCTCCTGCTGACGCGACTCGACGCGCTTACCGCTCGTGAGCAGCTGCAGGTAGTCGATGACGACCATCTTCAGACCCTCGCGCTGCTTGAGGCGGCGGCACTTCGCGCGAATCTCGACCAGCGTCATGTTCGGGCTGTCGTCGATGTAGAGGGGCGCGTCGTTGATGCGGCCACGGGTGGCGGCGACGGTGGTCCAGTCGCGGGAGTCGAGGGTTCCCTTGCGCATGCTCTGCAGGGGGATGGCTCCCTCGGCGCTGAGCAGGCGCATGGCGATCTCGCTGCGCCCCATCTCGAGCGAGAAGAAGATGCACGGGGCGTTCGACTTGATTGCGGCGGCGCGGGCGAAGTCGAGTGCGAGCGTCGACTTACCCATGGCGGGACGCGCGGCGAGAACGATCATCTGGCCCGGGTGCAGGCCGTTGGTGAGCTGGTCGAGACCGGCGAAGCCGGTGGGGATGCCCGTCATCGACCCGTCGCGACCGCGCGCGGCCTCGATCTCGTCGACCGCGGCATCCACCGCCACCGTCAGGGGGATGTAGTCCTCGGCGCTGTCGTCGCCCGACACGTTGTAGATCTCGGCCTGCGCGCTGTTCACGAGCTCCACCGGATCACCCTCGCCGGCGTAACCCATCTGCACGATGCGGGTGCCGGCCTCGACGAGGCGGCGCAGCATGGCGCGCTCCGACACGATCGACGCGTAGTAGCCGGCGTTGGCGGCCGTCGGCACGATCGAGGTGAGCGTGTGCAGGTAGTCCGCTCCCCCGGCGCGCTGCAGCTCACCGGTCTTGATGAGCTCGTCGGTCACGGCGACGACGTCGGTCGGCTCGCCGTGCGAGTAGAGCGTGAGGATGGCCTCGAAGATCAGCTCGTGCTTCGGCACGTAGAAGTCGGGACCGCGGAGGGTCTCGATCACATCGGCGACGGCGTCTTTCGACAGCAGCATGCCGCCCAGCGCACTCTGCTCGGCCAGCATGTCGTGCGGCGGCGTGCGCTCGGGGCGGGGTGCTTTTCCGAGACGGTCTTCGGCGATGTCAGCGATGGCCACGTGCTCTCCTTCAGTGCTCGGACGCCCCGTCACCGCCTCACGCGCGCGCGTGAGGAGATCGGAAACGCTGCGGGTGGGACGACCTCGCCAGCATGAAATCACCGACATCCGACATCGACGCGCGTCGGTGGTGAAGGGGATGCCCGAGGGGCTGCACCCACGCTAGATACCACGGTCTCCACATGCAAACAGACCTGTGGATAACTCTGTGGAGAGTTTGCGGGAAACGCCGCCACGTCTGTGCACAACTACTGTGGAGAACTCGGTGGATGGATACGAATTTGGTGGTCGAAAACCCGTTTGACCGGGTTTAAATCTCTCCACAGCTTTTCTGCGTAAAACCTGCGTGAACTTCGGCTTGAAGGTTGTGCGCTAGGGCGTCCACATGTGTACAACCCGGGGGATAACTCGCCGAAGCCCTACCGATCTCAGACCCCCGCTGTCAAATCTTTTTTCCCATCCGGCGTGTCGGCGGTCACCTGACGGTCACCCTTCGACTACTGGGATTTCACCCATACCCTTTCGATCCCTCGGATGCAGGCGTACCGTGGCCCGCGCAGAATCGCCGACGATTCTTTTGGGGGTGCATCGATGGATGCCATGGCGGGACGAAGGGTGTCGCACGCGCTGCGACTGCTCGTCGTCGGCGCCTGCGCGGCATTCGCCCTCGCGCTCCTCTCTCTCATCCTGTCGGTGACGTCGGCCTCGGCCGATGACGGCGGAGGATCGGGTCTGCTCGGCGGGATCGCCTCGACCGTCGACGACGCGACCGACACGGTCGCCGACGTCGCCCGCCCGATCACCGACGCCGTCGAACCCGTCGCCGATCACGCGGCCGACACCGCGGCATCCGTCACCGACACCGTCTCAGAAGCGCTGCCCGAGCCCGTCGCGGCCCCGGTGACCGAGATCGCCGACACGATGACCGACACCGTCGCCGACACGGCGGGCACCGTCTCCGACACCGCGGGCGACGTGACCGGCGAAGTGCTCGACACGGTCGACACCGTCGTCGACGACGCCACGCAGGGAGTGTCCGACGTCGTCGACTCCGGCGTGGTCGGCACGATCGTCGACCCCATCGTCGACACCGTCGAGACGCTGCCCGTGGTCGGACCCATCGTCGGCGACACGGGCCTCGGCGAGGTCGTCACCGACGTGGGCGACACCGTCGACGGCACGGTTCCGGTGATCGTCGGCGAGCTGCCCTCGGTCGACCCCCTCGCCCCGATCATCCCCGTCGTCCCGACCACCCCGATGCCCATCGAGCCGGTCGACCTCGGCGGAATCGTCACTGCTCCGGCCGCGACCCCCGCGACCGACACCACGCCCCCGCCGGCGGTGAGCGCGCCGTCGACGGCTTCCCCGGCCGCCCCCACCAATGCGCTCACCGCGCAGGCCCGCGCGACCGCCGTGTTCTTCACTGCCGCCGCGCACTCCGCACCCGCGGCGCAGGTCGCCGCCGCCCCGGCATCGCCCGCGGCTCCCGCCGACGCTCCCGCGCCTCTCGCCGCGCAGAGCGTGTCGGGCGTCCCGGCCTCGTCGACGGCATCCGGAAGCTCCTCCGCCGGCTCCTCGCCCGTCGCAACGCCCGCCGACGCCGTCTTCGGCGCCGGGCTCCTGCTTCTCGCTCTCCGCCACGACGTCGACGACGATCTGCCGGGGAGCCCCGTCTTCGCCACCGACGTCTCTCCTGACTGAGGACGGTCGCGCCGTGCCACGCACGGCACACGACCCCGCGCGTTCGCGCACCCTCATTCACACACAGGAGAAACACTCATGCGCAAGTTCTACTCGCGTGCCCTGCTGGGCGCGCTCGTCGGGGGCGGCCTGGCCGTCCTCGGATGCGGCATCGCCAATGCCGCGGAGACCTCGGGAGCAGACGGTCTGCTCTCGGGAGACCAGGCCGGCATCTCGGTCGACCTGCCCGTGACCGTCGGCGGCAACGCCGTGTCGCTCATCGGCGCCAGCCACAGCGAGGATGCCGACACCTCGGCCCCCGCACCGGATGCCGCCCCGGTGACCACCACCGACGGCAGCGACGGAGTGGCCTCGGGCAACCAGGGGATCATCTCGATCGACGTGCCCGTCACCGTCGGTGGAAACGCCGTCTCGGTGATCGGCGACAGCCACAGCGAGGATGCCGACACCTCGGCCCCCGCGCCGGCCCCGGAGCCCGCTCCCGAGCCGGAGACGGCTCCCGAGCAGCCCCCGCTGCAGGTCATGCCGGTCTACACCGACGAGGTGCCCGCGCCGGCGGACTCCGCGACCACTGACGGCACCGACAGTGTCGCGGGTGG
>CALALQ010000485.1 GCA_937925595.1 uncultured Demequina sp.
TCAACCCAGTTCCAGATGAACTCCGGTGGCTTACTACCCCAATCAACAAGATGGCACGTGCAGATATCGCAGACTGCGATGATTGACACCTACTTGTCGGCCTGCGCTTGCTCTTGTTCTCGAGCGCCCGTACGAGTTTCGTCCGTAAGAGTGCGTACATGAACACAGACCCCATGAGGAGGACGACATCACCTCCGGGACGCGACTCCGGGCGATGCTCGTTTTCAAATCCAGAGACGGGCGAGGGGCGAACTCAACGAGCCTCGCGTGCGCCGTCCGTGGCCTTCGTCCAGTGTTCGAGGTAACGCACTACCTCTTTCGTCACGGTCGGGAACTCCATGGACCAGAACGCGAGGTCGGCGAACGTAGCACTGGTCTCACCACGCAGGAGCCGGCGAACGCGGTCGGCGCTGGCCCCTGGGACGTCACCGATCTCTTCGACGAACGTGGTCACCTTCTGGCCGCGGAGCTTCAGACCCTCACGAATCCTGCGGGCCATCACATGTTGGACCATCGCGGCGCGGTACCGGTGGTCGGTGGTCTCGATACCGGGAGCGGGCCTCAGCAGGCTGGAGGTGTGACCGAACGCGTCGGGCTGTTCCACCATGCTCCGCGGTTGGAACGTCATGCCCTGCCGATATGCCATCGAGCCCACCCCTTCCGGGTCGAGAATCTCTCCACCTACAAGAGTAGGCAGCTCCTGAGCATAAGTATTCGCTCTCTGCTGGATTCTTGCCGCATCTCATTCCACTCGAAGGCACCGCCGCGCACATCAGCGGCATGGCTATCACTTGCACTCAGACCCCTGTCAGCAAACTCTCCGCCGGGGATGACACCACCGATGTGCGGACGCACGCGAAGGCGGTCGCCGACTACCTCGGCTCGTACCGGATGGCGAACCCGCCCCGCGAGATCGCCGACGCCCTGTCGCAGACGTCCTACGCGGCCGTCACGGCGGAAGCACTCGGCGTCGTATCCACCCAGGCCTTTCAGGCACCCGTGGACGCGGACGTCGACGCCTTCGTCCGCGACGCCGTGGCCATCGCCGCCCCGCACACGACCTACCCGCCGAAGCTGCTGGCCGCGGATGCCGCTCGATACGTCGCCTGGTGCGTTCGTGGCAACGGGTGGCCGCTGGACGCGCAGATCATCTGGTCGGTGCGGGCCATCGATCTGTACGCGACGACCGAGAAGACGAACCGGTCCGAGGGAACGCGTCGCAATTATCGCGCCCGACTTATGCGGATCAGCGAGGTTCTCCTGCCGCACGAGCATCCCGGAAAGCCGACCGCGCTCTCGGACCGCACGACCCAGGCACCCTATTCAGCCAAGGAGTTGGCGCGGTTCCGCGCGTGGGCGACGAGTCAGCTCACCCCACAGAATCGCGACCGTGCGATGGTGATGCTCGTTCTGTGTGCTGGGGCGGGCCTGCGCCCGAACGAGGTCCCGCTGGTCCATCCGTCCGATGTGACTGTCGACGACGAGGGCATCCTCATCACCGTTCGCGGGGACGAGCCGCGCGAGGTGCCTCTGCTGGCCGATTGGGAAGAGTGGATGCTCGCGCTGCTTGAGCGCCGCCCCGCCGATGAGTCACTGTGGGGTCCGGTGAACCGCGCCTCCACGCGGAACCTGATCTCCGCCTTCACCGAACGCAGCCACGGCACACCCCCGCGCTCAGACCGGCTCCGCCACACCTGGATCGTCCGCCACCTCTCGGGCCCGACTCCTACCAAGGAACTGTTCCGCGCCGCAGGCGTGACGAAGATGCAGCACCTGCATCTCTTCCTGGAGTTTGTCGACTCCCTCGACCAGAGCGACTACCGCCGCGCCCTCCGCGCGGCACGCCCCGTGTGAGCACCGGCACCGGCGCCGCCCGCAGGCGCGCCGACCGGCGGATAGATAAGCCCGGTCCGAGCGCACCCTGAGACAGCGGCACCGCCGCCGCAGCACGCCAAGAACCGAACGCACGCTCGCTCACATCCGAGTGTGCCGTGTGGCCGTGCCGCCTCAAGAACGCTCGCTAGCCGGATGATCCGGCCAGGCGCGGCCCCTGGAAGGGCCCGTCTCCCGGCCGGCGACTACGACCTTCAATCTCTCAAGATGTAGTCCAGGATGTCCGACCGGTGAGGGGCGAGGTTCCCCGTTCGCTGTGCGACGAGCTGCCGAGACACCCAGTGCGCGAGCGCGCTCTCCTCAGGGTCGCGCTCTCGCGGCAGCCGCCCCTCGTGGGTTACCCGGAACGTGCGGAGTTCTTCGGCGCGGTCGAGCCAGGCGTCCTCCGCGGGGTCCCAGGACCAGCCCGGGAGTCGCTCAAGCGCCGCCCGCTGTTCGGGGGTGAGCCGGGATGATCGACGCTGGTTGGAGGGCCAGTTCACGAGTCTCGGGTCGACGCCGTCACTGATGCGAGGGAGCCGACCGAGGTCGTGAGCGATCGCGTAGATGTGGTTGTAGGTGGTGTCCCAGGTAGCTCGTCTGGGCGAGGGGCATGTGTCCATGCCCCGTACATGCGCCGTGCAGGTCCGAAACGTGGGTCACGTCTGGCGACGCCGACCCCGTGCTCGCAGGTGATGGGATGCTCTTGCGAGCGACACGGCAGGCTTGACGTCC
>CALALQ010000486.1 GCA_937925595.1 uncultured Demequina sp.
ACCGACGTAAGCATTGACGATCTGAGTCCATACTTCCTCGGCAGCATCGTGCTTCACCCCGCGGCTGGTGCGGCGTCGACGCTCATGAAGCATCTCGTTATCGACGGCCAGCAACGACTGACAACGATCATCATCCTGCTCGCAGCGATCAGGGACGTTCGCCGAGAGCTCGAAGGCGCTGATCCGAGCGAGTACGACATGCAGTACCTCACGAACCCGTATGACCGGGAGTACCCGGATCGCCTGATACCGACCCGCCTGGACCGCGAGGCCTACATCAACACCATCCGCGGAGCGGAACCCACCGAGGGCATCGGTCAGGGCTATGAATACTTCACGAAGCGCATTCGTGATGCCGCAAAGACAGACGGCATCGACCTCGCGAGGCTTGCGAACACCCTTCTGCTGCACATGTTGCTCGTTGAGATCAACACGTCCCCGGGCGACTCGGTCAACAACATCTTTAACACCCTCAACTCGAAAGGCTTGCCCCTTTCACCGTCTGATCTCGTACGCAACGAGCTACTTCTCCATGTCGGTGAGCGGAGAGCAGAGGAAGCGTACGACAACTATTGGCTCCCCATGGAGCGCGCGCTCGTCAAACAGACGAAAACCCGAATCATCGACAGAGAGTTCGTGACGTTCCTCTGGTCGAGGGAAGTCGCTCAGAACGCTGCGACGTCACGACAAGACCTCTTTGCCCGCTTCGAGGCGCGCCTGCGCCAAGAGCTCGCCGGGCTCAAGAGCGCCGATCGCGAGTCACGAGCGCTCGATCTCTTTCGCGAGATGTACGACGACCACAAGCTCTTCTTGATTCTGCGCGATCCCATCGGGGCAGGAGCCAGTGATGGGCGCATCGGGCCTGACCTCCGTGGTGCTCTTGACAGACTTCGGCGCTGGGGCTCGGAGCCAACTACGCCCATTGCGCTCTGGGTACTCAAGGAGGTCTCAGCGGGTCGCATTGACGAGTCGGAGGCTGCGACTGCAATCCACACGCTCCTGAGCTTCTTGATCCGACGCGCCTTGGGCGGAATTCCGACAAACCAACTCAATCGACTGCTCACGCCGGTCGCATCGGACCTCAACCGCCGGACCAACCCATCTGTGGTCGCTGAACTGCAACGAATCCTCACGCGACAGGGCTACTACTGGCAGACCGACGCCGATGTGATGGCATCTGTTGAGAACTTGCCCATCTACGCCACCGCCCGGCGCAACGTCGCCTACTTGCTACGCGAGGTAGAGGAACTTCTGCCGGGAACGGAGCGCGCTGACGTGACGACGGCGCAGATCGACCACATCATCCCGCAGACGCTGTCAGAAGAGTGGCGAGAATATTTCGCCGCGAACGCTATCGACATCGACGAGGTGAGCGCCCTCGTTCACACGCTCGGCAATCTCACACTCACCGACAACAACCAAAGCATGGGCAATGCGACGTTTGAGCGGAAGAAGCAAGAGTACTTCTCCGATTCGGCCCTGCGTCTCAACCGCGAGCTCGCCGAGCTCGACAGTTTCCTTCCCAACTCCGTGCGCGCTCGAACCCGAGCGCTGGCACTGCTGATTCTTGACCGCTACGCAGGACCGCCCGCGGAGACCTCTTCGTCCGAAGCAGATCCCGACATCACCGGCGCTTCCGTCGATGATCGCCTCGAAGCGGCCCTCCAAGCCATGCCGGAGGGAAGCTGGACAACCGAGGAGGATCTCGTAACTTTCCTCGGAGCACCCCGGGACGAGACTCGTGCCGCCGTCAACCGGTTGAGCCCTGTTGTCGCGCGCCTGGTACGAGAGGCTGACAAGAGTCTCCCCGCGTGGCTCGAGCCGGGCCTACGCGCTCGCGTCATCGGCCAGGCTACGCATGACGAAGAACTCACAGATCGGCAGAGCGAGAAGGATCTCCGACTCCTCGCCGCAGCAGTCGAGAACGCCGACGACGAGCTTGACGATCCGTTGGACGATGAAGGCGACGACTAATGGGTGCGACTCCCGGCGAGAAGCGTGAGAGCCGGGCTACACGATTCCTCGCTGCGCTGGCGACGCCGCTAGTGCTCCTCGTTCCATTCGTCGAGTGGATTCCATGGTTCGCCACGGATCAGCAGCGACAATGGGCGGTTATCGTCCTCGTGATCTTGAGCCTAATCGGGTATGGCTCAAGCCAGGTCCTCGCCCGCGCCAGGGCCCGCAGACTGGCTGAGCTTCGATCAGAGATCAGAGCGGCGCGAGAGCGGCTTCTTGAGGTCGAACCTGCCACTTCGCTCAGCCACGTGTCGGATTCGCTTTTCAGCGAGGGAGCATGGCGACTCACCATCTATGCGAAACGCATCCGCTCCGCCGACAACAGCGAAACTCTTCAGCGTCTGGTCTCTGCGAGCAGCGACAAAGACTTTAGAGATGGTTCACCCAGCGAGATCAGAATCAAGGACTCCTTCTTTAAGGAGGTCTTCGGGACAAACCTAGCCAACAGCCTCTACCGCCGACCGCGTGAGTCGGGCCCGTTTCGGGACGGGGACGAGGGGTTCGACGAGGCACGCTGGCTAGACTGGCGTGACTCCATATTCGGCGGGCCCGACGCACTCTTCGGGGGCGCCCCGAACATGACGACCCGCAAGTACGTCTGGTATGCAACCCAAGACCCGGACACAAAGCAGGTATTCGTCGCACTCGCCGAATCGACGGAGCCGGAAGGCATTCAAGTCGACTTCCTCCTACCCCCCGCTACGTCCGCGTGGATAGTTATGGCTGCGCGCATGGCGGGGGCGAAGTCAGGGGCTTCCGAGATCGTCGAACGCGGCGAAGAGTCGATGACCGTCACTGATCCGTAGGAACCGCCTCCCGCTCCACCTCCGGCGCAACCACCGGTCGTGACTCGCGACCACCACCGCACCCGGATACGACTGCAGCGCCTCCTCCAGCTCGACGGCGAGGGCGAGCGACAGGTGGTTGCTCGGCTCGTCGAGCAGG
>CALALQ010000487.1 GCA_937925595.1 uncultured Demequina sp.
CGGTGTCAGCGTCGGCGATCTGATTGAGCCAACCATGCGCAGAGGCAACATTCGAGCCCGCCCGCTTCACCCCATACGGCGAATACGCGTTACGCGCGACCTGGCCCGAAGCGTCCACCGTGACCTGCGCACTGCCCTGCACATCACCCAGCGTCGCGGTGAGTACCCCGCCAGTAGTGATTGACGCCAGCTGCACTCCGTCGGCGGAGTAGAACCGCGTGACACTGACATCAGCACCGGAACCGTCCGTCGTGTTCGGGTCCGTCGCTTCCCACGCACCCATATACACGGTCGCGCTCGTGCCACTAATCGCCACAAACCGCTGGCCCGACGCGTCATACAGGTACGTCGACACCGCACCGGTAGCGGGGGTCACGCTGATCAGGGACCACGTTTCGTAGGGCGGGGGGCGTCAGCGAGCGCAGCCTATTGGTCGCGACGACGATCCCGACTCCTTGCGCTGCCTGCAGGAACAGACGGGGCAGGCAGGCAACGGTAGAAATGCGAGCTAGTTGCGCGTGAGCAGAAAGTATGGGCTTTCCCCGTCAGCGCCACAGGTTGGATATCTCAGTTCGGTAAAGTCGGGTGAACCGCGCCGCCAGACATACTGAAGACGGACTTCCCAACCAGCACCGGTGATTCGTAACGTGTCCCGATCCTCCATCGACCATTCGGCCCTTCCCGACTGCAAAACTGAGCTGGGCCAGTTGTTGATCCCTATGCACTCACCGGGGGGAACTCCCGGGAACTCCTCAACGATTGCCTCTCCCCCCGCATCGAGATGAAGTGCCAAGCCCGGGTTCAGGCCGTCGCTGTAAGTCGCAGGCGTCGGGGGCATGGGCGCAGAACACCCGGCAATAAGGGCTGCAGCAGCCAACGCACCGCCCCAGCCACGCATCACGCGGATGCCTCTCCCCTTGCTAGCCGGCGGGCGCATATAGTCCTGCTGCCAGTAACTTCGCCCTCGTTCCGGGGCTGCGGAAGAAACCTTGTAGGTCGAGCGGGCTCGCGCCGGACGGGTAGGTCTCGAAGAGCGTGTACCCCAGCTCCACTGCAACGTCGTCGACGGGGTCCGCGACACCCGCGGCACCCCCAGAGTTTGCCGCAGCAAGCGCGTCCTTTAGTGGCACATTCGCCATTCGATATATAGCACCAAACTGGACGTTTCCAAAGACGTCTTGCCGGATCCGTGATCCGTCTGAGTCCTGGATCCACTTGTTGCGATCCTCACCCCACGAGTACGCGACAGCGTTCGAGAGTCCCACCTTGAGGTCGTTCTGTCCACCGGTCGCCCAGAACTCTCGCTGCTCTAGTGCAATGCTGACTATGACGGCGCCCGAGATGGGCTCCATGGCGGCGGTTCCCCCGCCCGACAGACAACCGCTGACTGCGCCCCCGACGCACCTTGCTCCCCCCGAGAACACTCCGCCGACCACGGTTCCACCGTACTGCCCTGTGGCACCGAGGAGCACCTGAGTCTCATGCGCAGCCGACACTCGTGCGGTGTCGCTGCCGAAGTAGTCAATAGCGTCATGGAGTGGTGACGCTCCAGTCGATGGCGAGTAGTTCGAACGCACATTTGAGTACGTGGCTGCCTGTTTCCGAGACGCTACCTGCGCTTTTGACTCACCCGAAGAGTAGTTGTAACCGGAGTTCACGTAGCCCGCACAGTTCTCGTAGGCCTTTCCGGTTGCGCCAGCACAAGACGGCGCAAGGCCTGCAGAGTCCATGTACACCACCGGGTTGTTGTCCGCGTACCGGTACGGGTCCAGCGTCCTAGGATC
>CALALQ010000488.1 GCA_937925595.1 uncultured Demequina sp.
TCGAGTGGGGCGCGCAGGCGCAGTGTGATGCGTTCCGCGCGGACGGCGACGGCGCCAAGACGATCTGGTACTTGTCCAAAGCGCTGAACTACGTCCTTAAAGACGTGGCGACTGATGCCGACGACGTGCCTGTGGCCGTGTGGCAGCACCAATCCGCGCTCGGGGATGCTGCGCGGCGGATGCGGTGCGCGCGTGACTGCGAGCCGCAGAACTGCTCGAACCTGGTGCATAAGCGGTACGGCTCGCGGTCGCAGGTGGTGTCCGCGTCGCGGCGGACTCGTACTCGCTCGGGCTGGTCGTTTACGGGCCTGACGCGGACGGTTCAGCGTCGGTTGCGGCGGGAGTGGTGGGAGTCCCAGCAGCGGGAGGCCGGCGACGTGTCGCCGGCTGTCGTGCCGGCTCCGCTGGAAGGTATTGCGGCGCGGTCGCGTCGCGAGTTGGTCGCGCGCGGGTGGGCCGCGCCGTGAGAGGGGTAGGGCAGTGGTGAAGTTCCTTATTCGGGCGGGGGCCGATGTCGAGTCGATGCCGGATTGGGATATCTATGCGTGTGACGCGTTCGGGCGACCGACGCACCTGATCGGGGGTGTGATGGGCGCGGCGTGCACGCATGAGGACGCGCTGGCGATCTTCCTGACGATGAATCCGGCGATCGAGGGCGATTACGTGCACGTGCGCCCTTCGACGCTCGTGCCGCCGTGGGTGACAGTCACGGATGCGTGAGCGGAGCCGGGAGCGGAGCGCGCGGAGTCCCGCATGCGGGACGCGCGCGCCCGCCCCGGCCCGCCACGCGCCTCGGCTGGCGGAACGGATCACGCCGCCGAGGGCAACCGCAGCGCGCAGCGCGTAGGGCGGCAGTTCACCCATAGTTAGTCGGTGGCGTGCCACAATTCGCTACATGGCCGAGAAGAAACCCGAGAGCGTCTTTACCCCCGGTAAGGTGCCGATCGCCTCGATGTTCCAGGAACGCGATGAGCGCGAGAGCATCGAGATGCCGAGTCTCCAGGACAAGGTGAAGTCGGCCCTTGAAAATCAAGGGATTCACGTGCTGCTCCACGGTGACAGCGGCGTTGGCAAGTCGTCCTTGCTTGACCTTGCAGTGAGCTCGCTGGGGCTCAAGATGGTCCACGTCGGTTGCTACGCGAACGACAGCTTTGATGCCCTCGTGGATCGCGCTTTAGGCCAGATGATTGAAGTCCGTGAGCTTAGCCGCTCGTCTGTGCGCGAGGGAGAGGGCGTGCTGGAGGGCACCGGGGGAGTTTCGTCCTTCCTAAACGTTAAGGGGCGGCTGTCTCGCAAGTGGGGTTTCCAGCGCCATTTTGAGGTAATGCGTGCGGAGCCTGCCGCCGCCCTCGTGGAAGCGATGCGCGCGTCCAAGACACATGTGGTCCAGTTCGACAACTTTCACAACGTACCGAAGGGTGAAACTCGGAAGCTGTTTGCCCAGATGATGGAGCGAGTATCGACGCTCTGTGACCGCGACCGTCCTCAGACGATTGCCGTTGTAGGAATCACTGCGGACGCGCCGAGCTTGCTCGGCGGCGACGTCGCACACCTTCGGCGCACCAAGCAGATCGTTGTGCCACGCATGTCGGACGAGAAGATACGCCGGATCCTGGTCAACGGGTTCCAGGCTCTGTCCGCTGATGTGGCGGACGAGACTATTGACGCACTCGTCTTCGCTGCGGACGGGTTTCCTTATTACGCCCACAACCTAGGGCTGCTAGCTGCGACGGCGGTCCGAGACGCACCGGGTATTTCCGGTTCAGTTCTCCTCGATCGTGTTTTCACGTTGGCCGGAGAGGAAGTGGATGCATCCTTCGACGACCGCTTCAATCTAGCTGTAGAGAGCGCGCGCGCGGATGTGGCCCCGCGCCGACGAATCCTCCACCTGCTCAGCGAGTCGCCAGTGCGTGAGTGGACTGCTCAGGACGTGGTGGCGGCTTGGGAAGAGCGGTATGAATCGAAGGGTGACTACGCGTTCCTCTGGGGGGCGCTCGGCACCCTAGTTACTCCAGAGGCGGGGTCGATGTTGGTCCGTACGGGGACCAGCGGGAAGTACCGGTACCAGTTCGCGGACCCTCACCTTCGCCCCTACCTGCGCATGAAGTTCCGTGGCCAGTCTTGATCCTGTGTAGAAGATTTCGGGAGAGCTAGATCACTCGCTGGGCTTCACGTTCACGGGGTGCTGCGCCCACCGGTTGATCGTGTTGACTCCGATGCCAAGCAGCTGTGCGGTACGTCGCTGAGTGAAGTGCATCTGGTGCAATGCGTGCTCGGCGGCCAGCCGCTCCCAGTACTCATAGTTCCCACGGAATGAACGCATGCCGGAGAGGGCAGCCTCCATCGCCTCGACGCGGGCTTCCTGGCGCTCCTCGTCTTGCTCTGGGTACACGCCAATCGTCCGTCGATTGGCTGCGTCAACCAGCTGCTCGACGCGGTGGCCTGCATTCTTAAGCACCGTGCCGAGGTCGATGAGGGCCTGGCCGATGTCGCGCAGCTCGACGTCGCCCTCCGCGAGGTAGTACTCGTCTTCGGGGTCGTCGGTCCTGCGTCCTGGCGTCCTGCTCACGCGTCCAGGGTAGCCGGGTGTACATACATTCGTCACCGTTCGCGAACAACTACGTCCAGGCCCGTTCCTGTTGCGGAATGGTGACATGCCCGCTAGCCTGACGTTCATGTTGCGGAATGGTGATGCGGCACCCACGGTGGGTGAGCTCTGGTCGCGCTATCAGCCGCTGATCCTGAGCCGCGTCTCGCCGGGCACCGGGCGCGCATATTTGGCGGCGTGGCGCACGCGTGTGGGGCCTTCGTTCGCTGAGTGGCCGGTGGATCGACTGCGCCCACTGGACATCGAGGCGGAGTTCGCCGCCTGGTCGGGGAAACGATCCACTCGCATTGACGCGCTGAGCGCGTTGTCTGCGGTCTGCCGCGTGGCGGTGAAGGGCGGGTTTATCTCGTCGAACCCATGTCAGGGGGTCGATGTGCCGCGCGGTCGCGAGGGCGATCCGGCATCCCGCGCGCTGAGCCTGGATGAACTGGAGAAATTGCTTCGCGTGCTGCCCGAGTCCGGTCCGTATCGACGTTTCGTCCTCGCGATGCTCTACACCGGCTGCCGCCTGGGGGAGGTCGCCGGGTTGAGGGTTGCCGATGTCGACTTCGAGGCGGGTGCGATCACGGTGGCACGCACGGCATCTCCGGGGCTTCACGGTGAGTTGTTGGTGGGGCCAACGAAGGGGAGGCGAGTTCGTTCCGTTCCGCTCGCGGAGCCGCTGCGCCCGATTGTCGAGGAAGCGGCAGCGGGAAAGGGTCCGCACGACCTGCTGTTCCCTGGTCCGCGCGGCGGGTACATCAACTCGAAGAACCTGAGCCGTGCGCTCAGGTGGGCCAGCGTGCGCGACTCTGTGAAAGTCTTTCCGCCGGGCGAGCCGCCGCTGCACTGGCATGACCTGCGGCACACCGCCGCCGTGATGCTCTTCTGGGCTGGCGTCTCTGCGCCGGACGTGCAGGCCATCCTCGGGCACTCGTCGCTAGCGGTAACGCAGCTGTACGCGGATACGCGCCGGGATGCGGCGAAGCGGGGCGCGGCGGCGCTGACCGCGTTCTATGCGTCCCACAACCGAGGTCAACTTGGGGGAGGTGAAGCGCCCGCCATGACCGGCAGTGATTCGCCAGCGTAGAGGGCCGGTGGGAGTCCGGCGGAGCCCCCGCGATCCCAGTGTTTCCAAGGGCAAAGCAAAACCCCCGCCATGTAGAAGCTAGGCGAGGGTTTCTGGGCTGATGTAAT